>JAYTPC010000053.1:0-6467 GCA_043747425.1 Bdellovibrionales bacterium | reverse complement strand
AAGTTTGGTGGAGGCAACAGGGATCGAACCTGCGACCTTCTGAATGCAAATCAGATGCTCTCCCAGCTGAGCTATGCCCCCAAAAAATATTTGTGTGTGATTTATTCTCTTTTTTTGAATTTTAGGTCAACGTATATTTTATTTTTTACCCGAACAGCTGAATGTTAAGACAAATCAATGTGAAATGTATCTGTAATTAAGCAAACGTTAAGCGACTGCTGCCGCTGGGTTCAGCATAATACTGGAAAACCATTTCTTTTCTTGGACCATTTGGAAGCCAATGCTCTCGGCTCCGATCATAATACTTTGATATACTTTTTTCAAAACTTCAATTTCTGCCCGAGAATCAGGCGTTTCGTCGGAATCGAACAATTGTTCGATCGCTTTTGACACACTAACTAGATCTACAGTCGTAACTACACGAGGAATACGAGCCGAATCAAACCCCATCATTTCATGCGGTTTAAATCCTATTAAAGAATGAGTAATTAAAATCTTAGAACCAGTAACGAAATTGATTTGCAAGAATGACGAACCGTCTAGATCTTGCCGAGGTAAAACTTTTTCTATGTCCTGTTTTTTTATATTAATTTTTTTATTATCTTCTGCTTGTTTTATCTCGAGAGTGTCTTCGTTGAACACGAAATTATACTGCGGTTTTTTCTCGAGAAAATTCAGTATGTCATTCATGCCTTGCGAGCCCATGTCCGCATTTTGCTTCTTCAAAGGTGCCTCCGATGTGTTTTTATCGACGATTTGCAGTGATGACTTTAAATTATTTATGTCTCAAAGTAAGACCATCGATCTTTTTATTGATAGACCTAAGGATTTTTATGAAAATTACACGTTGGACGGCGCAATTAGACCCTAAGAAAGAAATTATTCTACAGCTGTTTCAAGCTGAAGGACTAGATGGCACTGAGGTCAACGTGGAGCCCGGAAGAAAAATGTCAAATATGCGCACCAATATGCGGGAAACGATTCAAGTGTTAAACGGAGAATTGATTTTTAATCTATCGGGAACACAGTTTGTTCTGCGTCCTGGAGATAAGTTGGAAATGGCTTCGAATACAAATTATTCGTACAGCAACTTAAAAAACGAGAGCTGTCAGTTTTTGACAGCTCATATGATTTAATTTTTTTTAATTCTTCGCAGTTTTTCTTGTCTAGGACTTATTCAATAACACCGGACGACGGCGGATCGCCCTGAACTGGTTTTAGAATTCTTGGTGTAACAAATATTACAAGCTCATTTTTATTCTTTGATCTTTGCTGACCTTTAAAAAGATAACCAAAAATTGGAATATCTTTAAAAAATGGAATCCCTGAAACGGTTTCAAAACTATCCGCTTGAAATATTCCACCGATAACGGCTGTCTGTCCACTGCGAACGATAACTTTTGTTTTTGCATTTCGTCTTTCTATCTCTGAAGAAACCGCAGAGCCTGGAAATGAACGCTCAATTTCCAAATCCATGACGACGGTACCTTCGTTTGAAACCTGCGGAGTGACATTCAAACTGACTCCAACGGCTACAGTTGATGTAGAGGTTGTTGTTCTACCATCTGCTCCGGTTGTTGTTGATGTAGGTACAGTCACGCTAACTGTCTGAGCAATATTTGCTTTTTGGTTAGACAGTACAGCAATCCGGGGCGCTGACAAAACGCGTAATTTATCTTCTTTTTCACCCAGTGATAGTGAAGCCGTTAAATTTCCAAGATCACCAGGAGCTCCTGGAATACCAAGGCCCACTGTTGGGTTAAAGATCGCACTGCCTATCCCCGAATTAAAACTAAGTGATGGTCTGATGTAATTTCTGGCAGGCGCTGCGTCCCCCCCCACTGCTGGAGAACTCCAATTTACACCCATATTACGTACAAATTTTTCACTGGCTTCGACGACTTTTCCTTCGATTAGGACTTGTTGTGGTTGTGAATCTAGCGCCAGAATCAGCTTTTCAATTTTTGTGATGTTTGCGGCTGATTCCGTCACGATAAGAGAACTGGTGCGCGGATCGGAAATGACACGACCACGGGAAGGCGTCGTAATTAGCGCTCCTGTGGGAGATACTACCGTGCTAGTTAAAAAATCTTTAATTTTTTTCTCAAGCTCTGCGATGTCGGCGTAGCCAATAAAAAAGCGCTTCACAAGCAAAGGTTCGTTACCGATTCGGGCGTCTTTTAATTTAATTGCATCGTCATCTTCTTTAATCAACGTGTTCACAGAACTTATGCGGATGACATTTCCTTGGCGCTTGTAGCCTAGTTTTTTTGATTTAAGAATCAGTACAAATGCCTGATCCCAAGGGACCTGGCGTAATTTCAAGGTGACATCTCCGGTGACGTCATCATCAATAATCATATTAACGCCACTTTCCTCAGATAGAAATTTAAAAGCGTCATTGACGTTTAATTTAACGGCTTCGATAGAGATTTTTTTACCATAAAATTTATTATTACTAGCTAAGAAATCTTCAAGGCTTTGTGCGTTCATGATGCCTTCAGACGTTAAATCTGGGTTCACGTTTGAATTATTATTTGAACTGGCGTCTGAATTTGCTACTGATCCGCTATTTGTATTCGCGTTCTGATTATCGTCGTTTTTACTTTGTTGACCTGAACCATTTGCGGAGTTTTCAGATTGGCTTTTATTTACACTAGACTTCACATAAGAAGGATTCGAAGCGCCCACGATCAGAAGTGTATTTCCTTCAGGCTGAACCAAAGGCTCTGGCGATCCCGGTCGCAACTGAATAACAAAACGAGCCACTTTCGATTTCGCTTTCTGGTAAATGTCCACAGAGCCAATTGAAGAAGCAATATCTTTGGTATTCAGGCTGCGTTTTAACTTTTTAGGAATCAGTGCATTCTGCACCTCTACAACCAATTGGTTTGTTGCAGAATTTAATCTTGTCGTGAATTGCACCGGCTGTTCTGAACTGATGATAACAGCGCCCCCACTTTGATTGGATTTATACTGGACTGAATTGATCTGATTAAGCTCTGCCAAAACTGGAGCTGGTGCCGACACCGCCGGGATATCTTCAGGCTGTGGCTGGACTGGAACCGCAGCAATGTCTGAGACAGTGGGCTCTGGCGGGACTTGTGAAGTGACTACGGGCGCCGGAACATCTGAAACTATTTCTGGAGCAACTGGAATTTGTGGTGCTGGATTATCATTCTTAGCAACTTCAGCCGCCGGAGAATCAAGAAGATTCATCTCTTTTTCCAGATCGTCTTCTGTAGTGGCAGCAGTATTGGCCGAATCTATTTTAGTATCTTCGAATTCAGCAAATTCGTCGGCTACTGAATCTTTTCCAGCATCTTTTTCAGCCAGTTTTGTTTCTGCAGTTGTGGCTGCGTCAGTGGTTTCAGCGGTCTGTTCGCCAAGCGCTTCATCCAAATTAAGATCATCGTTACTAACCGACGCCTCGGCTTCTGTCGAAAACTCATCATCTTCAAAAGATTTATCTTTGCTGGTACAGGAAACTGTTAGAACCAAAAAACATGTTAGAATAAAACTCAAATTAAAAATTTTCACCAATCCTCCTTGACTGATAAATAAGACCTATTTCTTTAAACGTAAAACGAACGGAACTTTTTTTTCTGTAATGGTAATGGCGCCTTCTCTTATCGAGGTAATGATACCCTCTTTATTTCCCAAGCGGTCACGCAGCTTCACAACGTGCACCCGTCCCTGCAAGTCTTTGACTAATCCTTTTGGGTTTTTAACTTCCCAGATAATTCCAACGAGCAAATAATCTTTAGCAGGCCAGCGTCTGATTGGCTCTGCTTTATCATCGATAGCTTGATCATCAACAACCACCACAGGTGCTGGTTTATAAGTTAACTTATCAATAAGATATTTCGGCAAACGGAAGGGATCTCGCTTGAAAGAGCCCGTATTCTTTTGCTCTGACAAAGGAGAAAGTAAATTTGGTGCATTTGCAGCAGCCGGCTGTGTTGGTGCAGGCGCGACCGAACCAGGTGGTGTCAATCCAGGTTTTGAAGCACCAGGTTGCATAGCTGGTTGATCCGCTGTGGCTGGAAATGGATCCGGCACAGAATTTCGTGCAGCATCTTGCTTTGGATTCTGGGCCGGTGCTGAAAATGTGAACCCCATTAAAAAAATAAAGATCGCTAACTGAACGGTCATTTGGTCACCGCAGCTTGTTTGAACCCAATGACCTCTCCGCGAAATTTAATTTCGGGCTCGGCTACAGCTGCAATATTTCTTTCGATCGAAAAATCTCGGACCTTGACGATATTTTGTTCTTTTGCCAATTGCTCTATGAATAATACAAATCTGTTAAACGGACCTTCTATCGCAATATCAAAAGCGACTTCATCGACACTTTCAGATCCAAGAATTTTATTATCCGCTTTGACAGCAGACGCTTTACGTGAAAGTGATGTGATGCTGATCCCTGCACTAACTGCTGCACGGTTGATCATACTTGTCATGTCCGTGTCCCGAAGTTCGTTAGGAAGCTTTGCTTTTACAACTTGTAAATCTCTGGCCAAAGCTGCCAAATTGGCCTGCATTTCATCTTCTTTTTTAATAGTCGCTTCAGTGTCTTTTTTCTTCGTCTCTTCGACGACAAGTTCAGATGCAAGCCCTTGTATTTGTACCTCTAAAGCAGAACCGTCGTCGAAGTACATAAAGAAATAAATAGCAGTGAAAAGACCTGCGACGATCAAAGTTTTAAATGCAGGCAAAATAGAAATAATGCGGATTAATTTCATTGAGCAGAGGCTCCACTTGAAAAACTTGCTTTCACATTAAAGCTGGTTGTAGTGATTCCTTCAGCCAGGCTATTGCTTTTGGTTTCTTGATTCGTCGGTGAAACGCCAGTTAAAAACTGTGCACTAGCTAAATTATCCACAAACTTAGAAATGTCAGAAGCCACGTCACTTTCAGCACTGATTGTTAATTCTGAACCTTTAAGTTCTAGTTTGTTAATCCAGACACTTTCAGGAGTGTAATCTTGGAGATACTCCATCAACTTCAGTTCGTTCACTTTTTCTTCTGCAATTTTTCGCATGAAGCTCATTTGTCCGTTAAGTCTTGCCTGATCTTCTTCATAACGTTTTATTTCTTCGGCCAAACCTTTTTTCTTTTCATTGAACTGACGTAAGTCAGCCAACAACTGATTCTTTGCAGCTATCTGGCCCTGAAGCTCAGGAATTTTTGAAGTTTCATAAAAATAAAAACATAAGGGACCAATTAAAAAAGCAATAAGCCTTTTTGCAAAATCAAGATACATCTGATTTTGGTCTTCACCCTCTGAGAATCCGATACCGTCAGGATCAACGCCACTTGTGGTGAATGTTTTTAAAAGATTAATTTTAATCATTTTTCACCCATTTGACGAAGTGCCAAACCAAAAACAACAGAAACAAAGGGTGCTACCTGCTTCAAATATGAATCAGATAAATTTTTATTTTTGGACCTGATATTGATAAATGGATCCAAAGGCTCAAATGGAATTTTCAAGGAGTTCGAAAGATGATCCATCAAACCAAAGGTTAAGCTAGCGCCACCAGTGTGAAATGCTCTTGAAATAGGTAAACCATTTGCGGTAGCAGCGTAAAAATCAATACTGTTGCGAATTTCTTCTGTGACATGATCCATTGCCAAATTCATGAAAGTGCGCGTTTCTTCTGGAACTTCCGCATGGGACTGGGAAATTTTTAGAGATTCGGCTTCATCGAAAGTTACACCCATATTTTTGCAAAGTTCGTTCGTAAAATGAAATCCGCCAACAGGAATATCACGGGAAAAAATAACTTCTCCTTGGAACAAAACCAAAAAGTTCGTCAATGTCGATCCAAAATTGAAAACGGCAACGGGTTCAGACGTTTTACCATAGTTCAGTTCAAATATATTTGCTAAAGCAAGACTGTTCACATCCAGAATGGCACATTTTAATCCGGCTTGTTGCACGGACTGAAGATAGTTCAGAATAAATTCATTTTGCGCAGCCACAATGAGCAGGTCCATGTTTTCCGCAGATCCCGATTTAAATGACAACCGGTGGTAATCAATAGTCACCTGACTTATATCAAACGGTAAATACTGAGCCGCTTCATAACGAACTTGTTCTAGAATATTTTTGCTGTCGACCTCGGGCATCGAAATTTTTTTTACAATAACAGCAGTCCCTGATAAACCAACACAGGTGCGTTTGATTTTGAAATTTTTTTCTTTAAAAATAGATTTGATAGATTCTGCTACCAAAAAAGGATCTGTGATTTCACCATTACTAAGTGCTGACTGAGGGCTTTGTATGAAAGCAAAATTGTCGATCTCCGCACCTGTTTTGGTGTGCGTTAATTCGGCGAGCTTAATTGAACTGGAACCTATGTCTAGGCCCAAAACCTTCTTAGATGAAAAAAACATGATGAGATTCAACTCCCCCACTTGGATTATGAGTTCTGGGGCTAAGGTCTGTCAAAGAGAAGGCC
>JAYTPC010000052.1:0-12708 GCA_043747425.1 Bdellovibrionales bacterium | reverse complement strand
GCTAACTAAAGGAATTGTTTTGAGAATTAAAAAATTAGAACTGATTGGTTTCAAATCGTTTAAAGATAAAACAGTTATTCATTTTGATGCCGGAATTACGGGAATCGTTGGTCCCAATGGTTGCGGAAAATCAAATATCGTTGATGCCTTAATGTGGGTTATGGGCGATCAGTCCGCTAAAGATTTGCGGGCATCTGCGATGACCGATGTTATTTTTGGCGGAGCTGAAGGTTACGCGCCGCTGGGTTTGTGTGAAGTTTCATTAACGCTTGAAAATGATGGCGGTCCGTTTCCAGTTAAATATTTAAAGCACTCTGAAATCATGGTGACACGAAGACTTCACCGTAACGGCGAGGGCGAATATTTTATTAATAAAGAAGTCGCTAGGCTTAAAGATGTTCAAGAAATTTTCATGGATACCGGAGCTGGATCAAAAGGTTTCTCGATCATAGCCCAGGGCATGATCGGAAAAATCATTACTGCTAAACCAGAAGACCGCCGCATGTTGATCGAGGAAGCTGCGGGCATCACAAAGTTTAAGGCACGAAAAAAAGAGTCGCAGCGTAAGCTTATATCGACAGATCAAAACCTAGTGCGCTTACAAGATATTATTGGTGAATTAAAACGCCAGATTGATTCTTTACAACGTCAAGCCCAGCGCGCTGAACGTTATCGTACAATAAAAAATCAGATTGAAGATCTAGAGCTTTGGCTTTCAAGTCTTCAGTACGTGGATTTAAAAAAGACAGCTGACGAAGCGCAGCGTATATTCTCGGATGCTCAAGCTATCGAATTCGGAAGTGAATCCTCTCTTTCAACGATGCAGGCAGAATTAGAAACTTTAAAGCTTTCTATTTTGGAGCAAGAAAAAGCCGTTGAAACAAAGCAAAATGACTTTTTTAATTTTCAAAGCTCAGTGCAGAAAAAAGAAATGGAAATTCAAGGTCTGCGTTTTGAACTAGAGCAAGCAAAACGCAATGAACAGATGACCGGAAATATTCTGAACGAACAAAAAGCGCGCCATGAATTGTTAGCGCGTGATTTAACATCCTTGTCAGAACAAGCAATTCAGTTGAAAACAGAATCTGAAGAATTGACCGCAGAATCTAGCCAAGCCACTCAGGCTTTCGCAACGTCTCAAGTGCGTTACTCAGCTATTGATGATGAATTGACAATAAAACGACGTGAACAAATCGCTGTCGGCCAAACGGAATCATCGCTAGATGCTCGTGCTGGATCATTATCCGTACAAAAAGCGGAATTAGAATCAAAAATTGCTGATGAAGAAATTGCTTTAAGCGAACTTCGTGAAAAGCATCATGAATTCGAAACTAGACGCCGAAAAGTGATGACCACCTTAGATCAGCAGCGACAGTTGCAACTGGATTTATCAAACGATGCTGAAGCTTTTGAAGTGAATAAAAAAGTATTAACCGAAAGTCTTGAGCGAAAGCAAATTGAAGTTCAAGAGTTTAAAGATAATTTAAATGAGACAGCTTCTAGATTGTACGGATTAGAAAATCTGCACGCTAATTTTGAGGGCTTTGAAGAAGGCGTGAAACAAGTCATGCTTTGGAGCAAAGCAAAGACTGCACAAATGCACGCTGACGGGACAACCAGCGAATTTTTTAAACCCGTCGCTGAAGCGATCGAAGTTCCAGCGGAATTTGAAATTGCGATGGAAGCCGCGCTTGGCTCTAAATTGCAAATGCTTCTTTCTGACAAATCTCAGCAAGCTGTTGAAGCGGTTGATTACTTAAAGGAACAAAATTCGGGTCGCTCTAGTTTTTATTCAAATGATGAAAATTTCGCTAAGAATCTACAAGGGAACCCACAAAGTGAAGCGGGTGTTGTGGGATTACTAAAAGATTTAGTTTCTTATCAACCACAGTACGCTACGAAAGTGACTGAAATTTTAGATGGCGTGGCGATTGTAGATTCTATCCGCACGGCTTTGAAATTACGTCCGCAATTTAAGGGTTGGACTTTTGTTACTCAAGATGGCGATACACTTTCTTCTGACGGAGTCCTGACGGGTGGATCCAAAGATTCAGCTGAGACTGGCGTCTTAAAACGCCGCCGTGAAATTAAAGAATTATCTGATAAGAAAAATGAATGGGCAGGAAAACTGGCTTTAGCTAGCGCTTCACTGAAAAAAGTGACCGAGCAATTAACGCATGTGATGACGGATTTCGAAGGGGCGCAGAAGCGTCGCTCAGAACAAGAAATTAAAGTTGCTGAATTTAAAAAAGATTTAGAACGCTCTGAAAATGAATTAGCGCAAGCGGCATCTGCGGTCGAGAGACAAGAACGCGAACTGCGCAGACAGCAAGAAATTTTTGAATCCATGAATCAAAAGTTATCTGAGTTAAATGATCACCTTGCGCAGACGCGAATTCAGAAAAACGAGATAGAGCACATCGTCCAATCTTTGATGACTGAATACAGTGCCATGAAAGACGGTTTTGAATCGACGCAGGCTCATGTCATGGATTTACAAGTCCGTGCAGCCACGAAAAGCCAAGAATATCACGGTGTTGTTCGTCAGTTAGAAATGGTGCAAAAACAAGTCGGCGATTTAGATTTACAGCTTTCAAGAATGAGTGAAGAGGCCGAAGGGTATTCATCACAAATGACTGAGGGTCAGTACACGCTAGAGCAAGCAAAAATCGATTTCGAAAAAATGCTGATCGAGGTTGAAACAAAGCGTTTAGAGATGTCTCAGTTCAAAAACCAATTTGAATTAGAAACCGCACACATTCGTGAACTTGAAACTAAAGTCATCACGTCGCAAAAAGAGCGTAACGACAGATTAGCTAAAATGAACGAAGCCCAATTAAAACTAGAGCAAGCAAAAATGAAAGAGCAATACTTGGTCGATCAAGTGCGTGAAAAGTACATGCTTATTTTATCTGATGTGATTTCTAAGTATGAAAACCGAGAAGGCGATCCAAGTTTAGCTGACAGTGAATTAAAAGAGCTTCGTGATAAATTAGCAAAAATCGGTGAAGTGAATTTATCAGCAATTGCTGAATTTTCTGAAACACAAGAGCGTTACACGTTCTTAACTCAGCAGCATGCAGATCTTACCGAAGCCAAAGAGCAACTACGTAAAGTGATCGAGCGTATTAATAAAATCTGCTCAAAGCGCTTTAAAGATACATTTGATTTGGTGAACGAGCGCTTTCAAAAAGTTTTCCCAGTGTTATTTGGTGGCGGTGAAGCCATGCTGCAGTTGGTGGAAGATGTTGAAAAAGGCGAAATGGGTATTGAAATTATCGCAAAACCTCCGGGTAAGAAGATGCAGAACGTGACATTGATGTCCGGTGGCGAAAAAGCATTAACGGCAGTGGCACTGGTGTTTTCAATATTTTTAGTGAAGCCATCACCGTATTGCTTGTTGGATGAGGTTGATGCTCCGCTGGATGATGCCAACGTTTATCGTTTTAATGACTTGGTAAAAGAGATGGCGAAAAGGTCACAAATTATTGTCGTTACACACAATAAGCACACGATGGAAGTGGCGCAAAAGCTTTATGGCGTGACGATGCAAGAGCGTGGAGTATCAACGATGGTTTCCGTTTCTTTAGCAGACATCCAATAGTTTTTTAAAGTATGACGAAAATTAAACCAAAAACAGGAGCGAATGCAGATTCAGCTCCTGTTTTTTTAAAAGCGCATATTCAGGCTTGTGAAAATAATGAAGACAGTTATATTGATCCCGAAACAGGCTTCCATGTGCTGACGTCCTATTATTTAAAAAGTCGTGGTCACTGTTGTACAAATAAATGCAGGCACTGTCCTTATGGTTTTCATCCTGAGGCCTGGCCGTTTGATAAAGATGAAGGATAGTTAAATTATGGCAGACGCACACTTTGATCAAATGACCTACTTGATGGGCTTTATATTTTTCTTGATGTTAGTGATTATCGGGACCATCGCTTTTTCACAAATCAGCAAACGAAAAAAACCTGCAGATAAAAAGATTGAAGCGCAAACAGTAGCGCAAGTCGAGCCGCGAGTATTAAAACAAAAAAGCGAAATTGAAACGGGTCTGCCATTTCAAAATGTAAAAACCATTGATATTCCTGTCGCCGCAGAACCAGTGACAGAAGAAAAAGAAATAACAGTCGCTGAAGCCTTAGCAAAAACAAAGGAAAGTTTTTTTGGTCGAATAAAAAAGGCTTTTTCAAACGCTGATAAATTAAAGGTGATCGATGAAATTGAAGAAATCTTATACACCAGTGATTTAGGTCCGCAAACTGTGGAAAAACTTTTAGCTGCTGTAAAGGCTGAACTTTCATCGAAAGAACTGACTGATATTTCTTCGGTAAAGATCGCTTTACAAAATGAAATGACCGAAATTTTAAAACCGATACAAGATGCTTATGAAAATCATTTGCAATTGCAGCAGCAAATCCATCAATCTAAATCAGGACCGACGGTGCTGATGATAGTTGGAGTCAACGGCGCCGGAAAAACCACGTCTATTGGTAAAATAACGTCACAACTTGCAATTGACGGAAAAAAAATATTGGTCGCAGCTGGCGATACCTTCAGAGCTGCTGCAGGCAATCAATTAAAAACTTGGACCGACAGAGCACAAAACTCGGTCTCGTCAAATAACGGTTCTGGTATTGAATCAAACGGTGCTGTCGAAATTTACTGGCCACAAAACACAACAGACCCAAGTGCAGTTGCTTTTGATGCTGTTCAAAAAGGAAAAACTGAGAATTTTGATTATGTTATCTTAGATACAGCAGGGCGCTTACACACCCAAGTGGGCCTGATGGACGAATTAAAAAAAGTAAAGCGGGTCATGACTAAAGTTATTCCGGAAGCACCACACGAAACGTGGATTGTTCTAGACGCGAATTCTGGCCAAAATGCCTTGATGCAAGCGCGCGAGTTTCACCAAGCGCTTGGTTTATCGGGTGTGGTTTTAACAAAAATGGACGGGACCGCTAAGGGTGGCGTTGCTTTAGCGCTTGTAGATCAGCTGCAGATCCCGATTAAATTAATCGGGATCGGTGAAAAAGTATCTGACCTTAGACTTTTTAAACACTCTGAATACATTGATTCGATACTGGGGATATAATTTTAGTTTAATGTTTCCCAGGCCTTCAATTCAGAAATTTCGTTCTGTAGCATGGTTTTCGTAACTCCTGTCACCGTTGTCCAGTCGACTTGCTCCAGAAGAGCCGTCAACTGAGTAGACGTTACTGGCATTGCTACAACTAAGCCTAGTGCTTGTAAGATCTCTGTCGTATTTGCTACAGACAGCAGTTTCATTTTTTCTAGGCCGCTTTTCAGTTGCTCTGCGTGCGGTGCACCAACGGGTAAAGAAATTAAACTTGGCCTAAAAAGCTGTTTGAAAAAATCTGAATCTTGGTTCGGTACTGGCGAAAATAAGTAGGTCTTTTGTATGCCGGCAAAACTTGCTTCGATTTTATTTTGATGAATCGATGCCTCGTAAGCTACAAGATACCTTGCAACCAGTAGATCGACATTTCCAAGACCAAAAGCTACATTTATTTTTGTTTCTGTCGATTTGTATTCTTTTGTTACAGGATCCATAGCATAGATTAATTTTGTGACTGGAAAAGCTTTTAATGTATTCAACACGAATAACTTATCTGCAGTCTTTGCTTTTTCGAACATTGTTGCCTTTATCTTTTCAAATTCTTCAACAGTGAAAAAATTCTTGTAATCACTGTGATTTATTCTTTCAAAAAGCTGGCTGACTTGCTGTTCGTATACTTTGGTTACAGAATCAATCTGTAACATGAGTATTCTTTCGATCAATCCTGATAAACCACCGAAAGCCGCTGCATCTTTCTGAAATTTTGCAGTTACTGTGTTGTCTATCGATTGCATAGTCTGTCCAGAAAGTTCAGGCAATAATCCATCAATAACAGATTCAATACTGACATAATTTGTGTTTGGATCTTTGTAAACTATACTGTCCAAATAATAGAAACCAGGGTTAAACTGTATCGAATTTATCATATCTTCAAACTTTGCCGCGTTTGAAAAGTTCGATCGCGATTTTTTAACAGTGTAAAGTATATTTTGAAACGCAGAAATACCTGCATTTTCTATATTCATTTTTTCGTTCGCAACACTTCCTGTGACTATATTATTAAAGCTGTCAAAACGATCACAACCATAAACACTTTTCTTCGAGGCAGAAGCCATGATGATATGCTCATCTGAACAATATTTATATTTTGCAACGTTAACGTCTAAATCAAAATAACCCCATTCGATCGCTGCTTTGTCATAAGGTAAAACATTGTTGTTAATATAAGCGCCGCTCATTCCAGTCTCTATGCCATTGGTGTAATCCATGACTGTTGTGGCCGGTGCGACTAAGCCAGTAATATCACCTTTTATATAATTATTTTTTGCATTCAGAAAGTTCAGTTCTGTTGTGCTTGTCGAAAACGATCCTGAAAAATTATGACGAAGTCCTAACACGTGACCAATTTCGTGCGCCATAACGTCACGAATTGTGTCTTGTGTTATTTTTTCTGCAGTGCCCGAACTTAAGTTTGAAACATCAGAATTTAAAAGCTTCGATTGTTCTAGCGTGCAGGTTAAGAGATCATTTTTTAGCCCAGGACTGTTGTCGCCAATTTTCAATTTCAAACTGTCCTTGGTGTTAACATACCAGGAAGAAGTCATGAAAACTTGTCCTCGAAAAATTTCACCGGTGATCGGATCGGCTTGAAAGCCTGCTCTGGCGTAGCCAGCTGTGTCCCAAGGAATCCAATAAACGTGAATGGTTCGATCTAATTGTTTTTCATCAGATCCAAACGGAGCGCCAATCTGTAAGACCTCTTTGCCAAAGGCTAAGTTCCAATAAAGTACGCCCTCAGAAATTGATTTTACAACAGCTTCTGGGGTTTTGTTGTGAAGCCTAACGACGATTGGCCCTTTGTTGGCATCAATATCCCACTTTGTAACTTGTGGTATTGGTTCATCCAACTGTTCTTTGACCGCGAAATTTAAGAAATAACCAGCCCGTTGTTCTTTGTCATATATCTTTGCTTTAAAGCTTGGACTACTAAAATAAGGTTTTATTTCAAAAACGAATGTCGATGAATTCTCGATGGATTCAAGTGCCAAAGCAGGCTTTGCAGTCGAATCATACGGATTCTTTTTTTCCAAAAGTGAATATGCTTTTAGACGCATAACCTGTTCAATGTAAACGGATTCGCCAGCAGATTCTGTCTTTCTAACGAAAGATTCTTTCACTTCGATGCTGGATTCATTGCCACTTCGAATTTTTTCATTCATCTCATCAAATAAGGACTTTAAAATAATACCTAGATTATTACGTGGATCAAAAGACGTAAATCCATCTGCCAAGTTCAGTTTCACTGAATTTTCGTCTTCAGATACAATATCAAAAGTTTGCAATAACCTGCTAGAAGGAACTGTTCTGTAAAGCTGTTCCTCTGTCAGATTAAAAAGCGCAATTTTTCCGCCTGATTTTTCAAAGCTAATAATCAGCGGTTTCAAGTAGTTGACGTCAGGTTGTTTCCCGCTCGACATTAAAGTCGGTATTAAAATAAAGGCTTTCCCAAGACTTGATTTTTGAAGCGTCAGCTGACTAGCGCCAACATTAGAAAAAGAATCTTTGATCTGCGGACTAGCTTGACGTTCTGGCACAATGTTCTTTTCGATCACAGTTTCTTTTGTGCAGCTAAATAGTAAAGTGCTGGTAACAACAAAAATGCATGCTTTTAATATGCTGGTATTCATCGGATCCCCTTTTCGAATAATGGGAACCTAGCAAGTTAGTTTAAATTAATCCACTGTCATCATTTCGCCGGATACTTCTTTCATGAACCAAAGTTTCCACCGCACTTTTTACATGTCAAAAATTCTGACACTATCGCTTTTATAAATAAAGAACTAGTGTGCACCACTATGTTGATGAATAAAATAATTTTGTATTTGGTGTTCGCGGCTGTACTTGCATTTTGCCAGCTGGGTGGGGCTATCGTTGGGGGGCACAGGATTCCCACCGAGAATATTTATTTAACCCCGCAAGCACAGTATAATTTGGCTTCGCATGTGGTGGGTCTGGTAGATACTACGAATCCTTCAATACATGGGACATGCACTGCAGTTTTGATTGGTGCGAACACGGCTTTAACGGCGGCTCATTGTGTTTCAAAAGTAAATCCCAAGAGTTTATTTATTGTTGCTGATGACGCTACGTTTGCGGTTTTTGCACGTCACACTGTTAACACCATTAAGGTGCATCCTAATTATAGTTCTTTGGTTGTTGTTCCGAAAGTGGCCACTCCGAATTATGATTTGGCGCTCATTCAATTTGATGGCGTGTTACCGGCTCGGTTTTTACCTATCAAAATTGCTGAGGGTGCTGTTGATCGAAAAAATATTTGGCCGGTGGCTGCGGGCTTTGGTTATACTTCGCGTGAAAAAATGGATTCTGGTCTGTTAAGATTTACGTTATTAAAAGTTGAATCTTTCATTGCTAAACAAAATTACTTCAGTGCTGATCAAAGCAACGGTCAGGGAATTTGTATGGGTGATTCGGGTGGACCTGTCATGTTCACGCGGGGTGAAGATTTTGTTTTGATGGGGATTACTTCAGCGGCGGCATCTTACAACCCTTATGTGGCAGGGACTTTGGCAAAGAACACGTGTGCTGGAACTTCGATATTCAATAATGTTTTGTTTTATAAAATTTGGATCGAATCTAGCCTGGCAAAACTTAGTAAAACCGATTAGGTTTCGCCCAAGTTCTTGGGTCCCAGTAGCCGTTTTATTGCAGCCTATAATGTCAGTGTCTTATTCCTGGACACTTATTAAAGATTTTAAGTGATTTAGAACCTGGTCAAGTTTTTGTAACTAGTAGTCTTGGTTACAGATTTACCAGGAGAATCACGTATGTTGTTAAAAAAGCTGCCACACGCATTCATGTCGTCATTTTTATCAGCCATGTTGGTGACTCAAACTGTGTTGTCACAGTCAGCGTTGGCTCAGTCTGCGAACGTCAGTGACCAGATTAAATTCTTTACTACCAACAGAACGTTTATCCAAACGGGTAATACTTTATTTGAAACCGATGACTTAGCCCAATTCTACGGATTAAGAAATAACCTTCCAGTTTGGACAAAGCAGGGTGGTGCGGCCACAGCTTTTGCGTTAGCACTTAAAGGAGCTATCGGAACATTATCAGCAAACCACGGATTGATTGCTTCAGATTATTGGACAGTTGAATTAGAAGCTTATTTAAATGGATTAGACACAACAAACGCAATGGCATTTGAAACAGCAGCGACACATTCCCTAATTCAGTTAGCAAACCATTTATCAAATGGCCGCATTGATCCGGCATCGATAGATAATGATGTGCGTTTTAAACGAAGAGCTTTCGCAGACCATTTGGTTGTTGCACAATCTGTGTCTGGAACCCCAGGAATGATTGCAGATATTTTAGAAACCTTAGCGCCGCAACATCGTTATTATAAAAATGCAGTGCAAATTTTAGCGCAGCTCAGATTAATAAAAGACAGCGGTGGTTTTCAACCACTCAAAAAATCTTCTATTACAATTAAGCTTGGCAAAAAAAATAAAGCTGTTCCAGTAGTGCGTGAACGTCTAAAACAGTATGGCTATACTTTTGTTGGCACTGATGACACTTATGATCAAGAATTATCTGCTGCGGTTCAAGAATTTCAAACAGAACATGGATTTGAAGTTAGCCCAGATTTAAAACCAGATTCTGGTTTTTGGGGTGTGATGAATACCAGTGTTGATCAGCGAATTGCGCAGACGGAAGCCACGCTGGAAAAATTACGTTGGTTACCTAAAGAACTTGAAGCCAACATGATTTTTGTTAATACCAATGCAACGGAAGTGAAGGTTTGGGAAAACAACCAGGTCGTAAATCAATTTCGTTCTATCAACGGCCGCGTTTTAAGACGGACTCCGATGATGAAGACATGGATTACCAGAGTTATTTTTAATCCAAGATGGACTGCTACTGATAGCATCGTGTTACAAGATAAATTACCAGAAATTCAAAAAAATCCGGCTTATCTTGATAGCGTTCGTATGAAAATGTTTTCACGCCGTGGTGGTGAACAAGTTGATCCAACAACTTTAGATTGGATTAGAAATGGTCATTCGATTGCGCGTAATCATGTGTTTGTGATGGATCCAGGTCCGAAGAATGCTCTAGGCACATTCAAGTTTCCATTGGTTCCGGACACATCTGATCCAACGCGGTCTAATTCTGATGATATTTTCATGCACTTTACGGATGATCCAAGATTATTTGCAAAGCCAAGTGCTCGCCACATGAGTTCTGGATGTATTCGTCTTGAAAAAGCGCAGTGGTTAGCTGGGTTTTTGTTAAAAAATGTTCCAGGTTACGACGATGCTTCCATTCAGAATCTTATTGCTAAAGGTGTTGAGGGCGAAGTTTTTCAAACCGATAAATCGGTGATGCTAGCTCCGGAAGATTACCGCGCTGTTTATACGATTCCATTAACTGTTGAAAAAACAAAATCAGGTCGTGCGCGGTTCATGAAAGATTCTTACTTGCATGATCGCCGCATTCAAAATGCTGTGATGTCTTCGAGCTTAAGAATGTCTGTAGAAAAAAATAAGCAAATGGTTACTGGTGGTGCAGGAATTAAAGTTATCGGCCAGGCTGGAATGACTCAACAGTTCGGTGAAGTTGTTGCGATTCGTTGTGACGAGCCTGAATTCGGAAGTCACGCTCGCACGGGTATGCGCACGATAAACCGTCGATGTGAAAGTCCGATTCGATTTTCTTTGAACAGCATAAAGTCTTTAAACACAGGTCGTTATATTCTCGCTTTTGAAAATTCAATTTACCCAGGATTTGTCGACGTGCTTGAGAATCAAGTGACAACGATCCAACTGCAAAAAATCAGCGTTCCTAGCAGTTTTGGTCAGCAACGTAACATAAAAATTTTCCGTGATCTTTCTTCGCAGATAGAGCAGAAGAAAATGTATTTTGAAAAATTTTATTATGGAAAAAATATTTTCAGACAAACGATTCGTAAATTTGGTGATTTTTACTTAGCTGGTTTGACAGATATCGACACAGCTCCGCAGACAAACTATGCGTACTGTTCAGAAAACGCGATTGATCAGTTACGGTTGGTTTCAGATATTCGCGAACATGCTAAATTTGTTTGTGAAACTTACAATCAGGCGACCACTTTTATGGATTACGCTGATCTGTACCGGTTTAACTCAAACGGTACAGCTCAAGAGGCAGCAGCAGATTATCCGGGTGATGTTATTCCAAAAATGCATTTACGTTATCTTGTAGCAACGCCAATGACAGCAAACGATTTTGTTTCTGTGATGCCAGGTGCGTACCGAATCGCATCTGAATCTGGTCAGTCCACTCGTGCTACAACGGCAAAAATAACAGAAAATTATAGCCAGCAAACAAGAACATTTGCTAACAGTCAGAATCGCGGCGAATCAGACGACATCGATTTAGCGACAACAGTGAGTGCTCCTGGAAGCGCCAGCTTGATTTCAGTAACAGCATCTGCATCAGCGACCGTTGGTCAATGCACGGAAGCCCGCGTTTGGAGAACAGAAAAAAGATCTTATTGCACTTCAGACAGCTTAGACGGATGCAACAGAGCTTTAGCCCAGCAGTGCGAAGAAATGAAACTAGATTTGCGTTTTAGAAAGTAATATGATTCAAGGCCATGAACCCCATGGCTTTTTTCATTTCTTTTTTCACGACGTTTCTATTTGTTAGTTTTAGTTATTCTAAAAATCAACAGACTGAGTTTCAGAAAAATATTCAAAGCTGTCTAAAAAGCCAGATTCAGGTCGAGAATCTTCAAACCTTAAATGATTTATATAGCTCTTTAGATAAAGCGTTCCCACTGCGCACCACTGAAATACTTTTTCGCGAAGTGGTTTTCAAAAAAGGGGATGAGCTCAAAAAGCTAAAATTGGATAAAGGAAAAATCCTGCTTTATAAAATGCTCGATGATAAGACTGTAAAATTGCTAAATAATGATGCGCGTCAAAAAGGTCTAACAGAAGAGTCTTCATTCAATCAGCTTCTAGTGGGAACAGAAGTGCGGTCTGACTGGCTAAAAATCAAAGAAACTCGGCTAGCGCAAACACAGTTAGAATACAGCCGTCTGCAGGGGAAAATCACAGCATTAACCTTCAAAAAAACGGGCGAAAAAAATCAGCTAGAGTGTTCGCACATAAATCTGTCTGATATTTGTCTTTGTCGGATCTAAAAGATGCTTGCCAGGTTTTTTGTTCTGTTTATACTAAAGAGGTAAGTTATTGTTAACTTTGGATTTTTTAAAGAAGTTATTTGAAAGATATTTCAAGTAAAGTTTAAAATAGGATAAATAAAGACGGTCATGGCAGAAACACTGAAAACTCAGAAAAAACAAACCTTCGATTTTAAGATTGCTGGTGTTTCTTACAAGATTAAAACATCTCACGATGAAAACACAGTTCAAGAACTTGTAGGGTTTGTGAACAAAAAAGTGACTGAAGCTTTATCCGCAACAAAAAATTCATCTTTTCAGAATGCGGCTGTATTAGCTGCTTTAAATATCGCTGAAGAGATGATTCTTCTAAAAAAACAGGCTCGGGCAGAATTAAACAAATTAGAAGCGAAAGCTTTAAAGATGGCCCAAG
>JAYTPC010000051.1:0-26224 GCA_043747425.1 Bdellovibrionales bacterium | reverse complement strand
TCTGCAACTTCAGCTTCACGATTCGACAAGCCTTTTTGTATTAATACGTCTCTGAGCATCCTTGCTCCTCCTGCTTTATTGTTTTTAGTCTCTTTTTGTGCCACCTTGAAACAGTGTCTAGACTATCCTTTGTCTAGACAGGTGTTTCGAAATGAAGCACAACAACCTGTATGTAAGTCTGACCGGACTTTTAAGAAAACGCAATACTTAAGACCGAGCTATTTTTAAAAACTAGACCGCATTTTTGCTGGAATATATCTAAGTTTCCTTAATTTTAACCGATAGGTCCATTACAGGAGTCCAGCATGTTCAATATAAACACTAAGTTTTTAGTCGTCGACGACTTTTCTACGATGAGAAAAATAATCAAGAAAGTATTAGACGAAATTGGTTATAAAAATGTGGTCGAAGCCGTTGATGGCAAAAACGCCTTAGAAGTCATTAGTGCTTCTTTTCAAAATGGTGAACCCGTTCAATTTGTTATTTCAGACTGGAATATGCCGAATATGCAAGGCATTGAACTGCTAAGGGCATGTAAAGAAAACCCGTCTTATAAATCTCTGCCATTCATGTTGGTAACTGCAGAAAGCGAACAAGCTCAGATTATCGAAGCTGCTAAAGCTGGAGTTTCTGAGTATGTTGTTAAACCTTTTAATGCGGCAACTTTGAAAGCAAAAATAGAACGTGTTTACGTAAAAACACATCCTTCCACTGAAAAGAAAGTGGCTTAATTATGGGTGCCGCACCAAAACAAGCTGTTCAACACCCTTTCTTAGACCGCGATGTCATTTTAAGTTTAGCTAACGGAGTCACCGAAACATTACAAACTATGGCGCAAACAGTGGCTAGTTTTGAAAAACCGTTTGTAGCTAAGGAATGGAAAACACCGTGTCAAATTGCCGTTTTTCTAGAACTTCATTCTGATCCTTACAAGGGTCAGGTTCGGTTTCACTTTGATAAGAGTGTTGCTCAAGGAATTATTGAAAAAATGCTGGGTGCTAAAGTTGATGAGATGGCCTTGGCCGATATATTGGACGGCGTTGGGGAAATATCAAATATCTTTTTTGGACTGACGAAAACAAAACTAAATTCTATCGGTTTCAAACTGAATATGACAACGCCTCACCCATGTGAAAGCGATACATTACCTCCGATTATTGGTGAAAAAACACTTCTGATTATTCCTTTTCGAATCGAGCAAACATTGTGCTACGTGGAAATGATTCTTTACTAAAGTAAATTTTCTAATAAGCGTTTTTTATCTAAATCAGGCTGTGCCAATTGTCGCAGCCTGATTTTTTTTAAAATAGATCCGATCTGATGATCAGGCACGACTCCTTTTAGATCATGTCCGTCGACCAATATGTTGGGTTTGCTATGAAATTTTTGTTCAATTTCCGCGAAACTCAAATCAGGTAATTTTTGAATCTGGCTTAAGAACTTTAAAACGTCTAAAACTAAGGGGTTTCTCTCTGATTCATAAACCCATTCCGCCGTTGAAAGTTGATGCAAGCAGCAAAACTGAACAGTTTCAAAAATCTTGAAATTATTTTTTGAAAGATGCATTTCTTTTTTTAAACAGTGAGTCAGTTCTTTGCTGAACGAAGCGGTGCCAAGCAGAAAATAAAAAAACTGAATCTGATTAAACTCAGAAATTTTTTGCATCGGGCTCAGTGATGCAATCTTCACCGGAAAAATAAGTTCAAATATTCTTACTGCCAGGGTATTCTTTAAAATCAATGGCCAATCAATATGCGGCATCATTTTTTGTATTTCCGACCAAATACGTTCGCCACTGGTGTTTTTTATTTTTCCTACAAGCTGCAATGCCGCGGCTAATGTGTCAGATTCAATGGTAAACTGAAGCTGCAAACTAAAACGCAGCAACCGTAGAATTCGCAGGTGGTCTTCCTGAAAGCGAACGAGTGGGTCTCCTACACATCGAATCACTTTGTTCTTGATATCTTGAGCACCACTTGTAAAGTCGATAACTTGCTGTTCTTGATCATCCCAAAAAAGGGCGTTCATTGTAAAATCACGTCTGAAAGCATCTTCCTCAGGCGTCGCGAAATCAATAAAAGAGGGCCTGCGTCCGTCGGTATAATCAGATTCCCGGCGAAACGTGGCTAAGTCAAAAAACAGTCCATCAGCCAGCGGAATTTTAACCACACCAAACTGCACCCCAACTGGCACTGCGTCAGGAAACAATTCAAGAATTTTTTCGGTCGTCGCATCGGTTACTAAATCAAAGTCTTGGGGCTCTATTTCTAAAATAAAATCTCGGACGGCACCACCTGCAATCCAGCATTTATTTCCTTTTGTCAGAAGACGATTCTTAACTTGAACAAATTCTGCATAAAGTGGATGATTTTTTAATGCCGTGGCGACTTGAATATGAAGCATAAATAATTATGAAAGATTTATTGGAACATTCCAACGATTTAGTTGTTGATTCGCTGGGTAAACTACTGCCGGGGCTAAAAGATCAACTGCAGCTAAATCAATTAGAAATTGGCCCCTTAACAAAGCCAGTAACAATTGAATTTTATGAAAAATGGCTGGCCAAAAAGTTTCATGCTGATATGGGCTATTTGGTAGATCACTTAGCTATTAAAAAATCACCGCAGATTTTAAACAATAACTTGCAATCGATTATAACCGTATCGCAGGCCTACTTTCCCACAGTTGAAAAAACATCTATTCCCTTACCCGCTCGCGTCGCCATGTATGCGCAAAACAAAGACTATCACTTCTGGCTTCGAGATAAATTGCTTAAAATAATTTCTGAGCTTAAATCCATTTATCCAGATGAAGATTTTTTGCCTTTTGTCGATTCTGGTCCGGTCTTAGAAAGAAACTGGGCCTTTGAAAATGGCCTGGGATGGTTCGGTAAAAACACCTGCTTGATTCACCCAAAACATGGAAGTCTTTTTTTTATTGCAGAAATTTTCACATCGATCAAAGTTCCACAAAAACAACTGGCACCACTACCCGATTTTTGCGGCAAATGTCAGAAGTGCATCGAAATTTGTCCAACAGGAGCTTTGATCGAACCGCATGTTTTAAAAGCTGATTTGTGCATCTCTTATTTAACGATCGAAGCAAAAACTGCTCCACCTATCGAGCTTCGATCTAAAATGGGTGATTGGTTTTTTGGATGTGATCTTTGTCAAACTACCTGCCCATGGAATGAAAAAGTTTTTCGCAAGTTAGATCTCGTATCTGATGCTGCAACAGATACTTCGTCCATTCTAAATCTTACAGATTCAGAGAAAGAAAAGTTAATCCCATTTTTTAAGACGTTATTAAATTCTTCGAATAAAAAAATTGCTAAAGATTTCACGGGTACGGCACTGATGCGCGCTGGTGGAAACGGCTTAAAAAGAAACGCACTGATTGTTATTGCGAACAGAAAAATACATGAACTCAGAGAAGATGTTCGATTGCAGTTAGCTAATCCTAAACTATCAGAGCTTGCATCCTGGTGTTTAGCTTCAATTGATCAAAAAGCCTAACGTCACCATGGGTTGGGTGTCTTTTTTTATCAACGTTTTAAAATTAGTGATTGTGCTGTTCTTGGTAAATGTCACCTGGCGGTGTGAAAGCAATAAACCCAAATAAAAATTAGACGACATGTTTGTCATGTATCCAAGATCGGCTTGAAATCCAGTGCCTTGGGAATAGTCGCCCATGGTTTCGTTGATTCGGTAAAAACTTCGCAGATGAAACCCAGATCCCCAAAAATAACCCAAACCCACTGCTGCAGTTCCACCATTCGAAGTCGTGAGGATACTAGAATCATTCCTGGTCGAAAAAGCGCCACCAAGGTAAATGCTAGATTCAGTAATGTAGCCAAGCTTGATGTCGTAAATTGAAGTTAAATTCTTCCACTCGTTACCAGCTGCGGGATCTGCTGTGGCTTCTGTTTGCCCGTAGTACAAGCCAGCATCAAATAACACTCCGTTTCGGCTGGAATTAAACGAAAACGAAGCCGTTCTTTCGCGCGGATTTGACGCTGAAAACACATTCAACCCAAACAAGAAACAGATGCTGTATAAGTAGATTGCAAATTGGTTTTTTCGTAGATTAAACATATAAGGTATTCCATCTTATTTTCTTTAGATTTCAAATGCTTACTGCTGCGCGTAATAATTGAACCGAGCAGAAATAGACCCAAAATCTTTCAGTTGTAGAAATTATCAATTGTTCCGGCCTGCGGATTTAGATTTGACCCGGTGCTTATTACATGGTTTTTGACTCGTGATGCAAGTTTTCATGTCCCTATTTATGATGCTTTTTCTTTTTCAACCCAAGGCATTTTCTATGCTTTATTCTGGAGTGATCACGAAAAGCAGTCCGAATCATTACCGCATCAAAGAATCTAGAATCAACAAGTCGTACGATTTGATTTTTAATGATCCAAACATTGAAATTATGCTCAGCAAATTAAAATTGGATGACTATATCACTTTTGAAGGCGCCCGCAGCTCTACAAAAAATACGATTCGCATTAATTCCGTCAATTATGTTGGCCTTAAAGACTTGCTGGGCATTTGGCAGGGTGACGACGCTTATTGCTACAATTTTACTTCGTTCACAGAATTATGGATCTATTTCCGCACCAGCCCTGAGTGCGCCGTCAGACCAACGGAAGGAAGGGTCTACGCCTACACGATTAACCCTTCAGACCCGGACTGGATTATTTTGCTTTCAGACAACCAAGCCAATTACATAGGTGACGTCATTGTCATCAACAAAAAATCTGTAAAGTTTAGTTTATATGATTCCAACACTGGAAATATTCTTAGACATATAAATTTAAAACGGTAACATCAGCAGAGTATGACGCTGAAAAGTATTTTGATTCCAACTCCTCCAAATTATTTTTTTTCTAAAAATGATCCTGATGACCCAAGACTGGGCGAAGTCGTAAAGACGGCTCAGCTGGGTAACACGGATTTAAAACCAGATGATTTTGTGCTGATGGGGTATCCCGATGACGACGGCATAAGACTTAGTGGTGGTCGACTTGGCGCTGCTGAAGCACCAAAGCTTATTCGGCAGTTTTTGTACAAGATGACGCCGTCCGTTTTATCAAATAAAAAAATCAGGCTTTTTGACTTTGGTGATTTAGCAAATGTTTCTGATCTTCCGACTCGTCACCAAGAAGCTTTAGCTTTAACTGCAAACTTTCATGAAAAGAAAATGCGCGTGATCACCCTGGGTGGCGGTCATGATTACGGCTATTCTGATGTTGCTGGCTTTTTGAAAACACACGGGACCACAAGCGCATCAAAACCAAAGCCTGTTGTTATTAACTTTGATGCTCATTTGGATGTTCGCCCAACACATCATGGCTTTAACAGTGGAACTCCGTTTTACCGCGTCTTAAGTGAATACAAAGGCCAATTTGAATTCATCGAAATTGGTCTTCAACCACAGTGCAATGCAAAAGTGCACTGGTCCTGGGCAGCCGATCATGGTGCGCATTTATTTGATTTAAAGACAATTGAAACTAAAGGTTTAAAAGATTTATTAAATCATTCTGTGTTCAAACAAATCACACCACAAACACCTTTGTTTATCAGCTTTGATATTGATGCCCTTTCAGCCTTTGAGGCTGGAGGCTGCAGTCAGGCCTGGGTCACGGGATTAAAAACACAAGAATGCCTTGAATTTTTAACCGCACTTTATAAATTGACTGACGTGCGCGGTTTAGGCGTCTACGAAGTGTCACCGCCTTTAGATCGTGATTTTCAAACATCGAAAACGGCAGCCCTTTTAGTTCATCACTTTTTGTATGAAACAAATGTTTAAATGAAAGGTTTCGGAAGCGACAATCATTCAGGAATTCATCCTGAACTGCTGAAAGCCCTGGTTGCTTGCAACGTGGATCATACCGCCAGTTACGGAACGGACAGTTTTACCGAATTAGCAAACCAACAATTTAAAAAACTATTTGGTGATCAAACCCGAATTTTCTTTGTCTTCAACGGCACAGCAGCAAATGTGCTAGCCCTGCAATCTTTGATAAAAAGGCATGAATCCGTTCTTTGTACCAACATCAGCCATTTAAATATGGATGAATGTGGAGCTCCAGAATTTTTTGCAGGAAAATTAATTCCACTGCCGCATGAAAACGGAAAGCTAACGTTAGAGACTTTGAAAAATTCGCTGATCCGCAAAGGTGATCAGCATTTCAGCCAACCAAAAGTCGTAAGTCTTACTCAACCTACAGAGCTTGGCACTTGTTATTCTTTGGCAGAAATAAAAGCCATCACGGATTGGGCCCACAGCCAAAATATTTTTGTTCACGTCGACGGAGCAAGGCTTAGCAATGCTGTTCAATATTTAAAAACGACGTTCGAAGAAATGACCACGAATCTTGGTGTCGATATTGTTTCTTTTGGCGGTACAAAAAATGGTCTGATGATGGGCGAAGCTATCTTGGTATTAAATCCAAAACTTGCAGACGATATGAAGTATATCCGAAAACAAGCGGCTCAGCTGCCTTCTAAAACACGTTTCATTGCGGCGCAGTTTAGTCGATATTTATCAGATAATCTTTATGGTCAAATAGCAGATCACGCTTGCAGCTTAGCTGAAAAACTTTATCAAGAATTAAAACTTATTCCGCAGATAAAAATAACTCAGCCAAGACAAAGTAACGCTGTATTTGTGATTCTGCCACAACCCTGGATCAAACCGCTTCGTGAACACCATTTTTTCTATGTCTGGGATGAGAAAACGTTTGAATGTCGTCTTATGACAACTTGGGACACAACGACTGCCGAAGTCGATGATCTGGTTCAGCGAATAAAAGAATTATCTAATTCAAAAGTTTGGGAAAGTATTTAAGTGCTATAGTTGAAGTGACTGCATCACCCAATCCAAAAGAATCTTCAACGCCACTGGTTGAAGTGCTTGAAAATTTAAATGTCTTTCGTCGCCAAAACATAAACTCGATAGCATAATGATCGGAAATAAAATAACCGAACCCTAGCTGAGTACTGTTCCCACCATTAACTGAAACCGTACCCATGAAATTTGGTGAGGCTGAAAAATTTGCGACGGAATAGTTAATACCGACAGTAACAAAAAAGCGCTCGAATCTACCCGCTAAACTTCCTTCTAACGTGTAAACTGAAAGCTTAGATCCTTCAAAACCAGAATTACTATTGGGAACTCCGTTTACTAATGTAGATGTAGACTTATTCTTATGATCAAAATCAATGACCACACCCGCCTGAAGGCCGTAAAGACTTCTCTTGGGCATCGCCCTGAAGTCTAATTCCAAAACAGGTGCGGATTCAAATTCAGTTAGGATGGTTGATTCTCCTCCGACTCCAGATAGTCGAGCACTCTTAAATTTTAATTCAAACGGATAAGAATAACCGACACCAACGCCGAAAAATTGTCGATCAGAAATAGAAGATGATGTTGAATTGGCACGTCCAGCACCTCTGGTTTGTGCGTTAGCCAATGAGGCAGTCAATATGATAAAAATACCTATAAAGTGGATCACTATTAAATTTGACATGAAGTTTTTTGTTTAATCAATCAGTTTGTGGCACTGGTCAAGGGAACTGTTTAATGCAAAAACTATGTTGATCTCGACTTAGAGTTGATTAATCAAACCGAATTCGAATGATTTTTGTTTTCTAAAACTAGCGCACTGGTCGAAGTGCTTAGAACAACTGGAAATTGAAGTTGAAAATATTTAGAAGCCAATGGTATTAAGTTTTCACAACTTTTAAATCTAGCCGTTTCTAAATTTATTTCTGAACCGCAAACTATTCAACTAGCGCCTGTAGAGACTAACGATTTTATGAAAACAGCTACAAAAGCATTTGATAAACATAAAAATGCCTATTATAAAGCTTCGACCTGAGGTTAACCTAGTTTTAAACCTTTTATAAATTCCAAAATTTGCTCAGCATGACCTTCTGCTTTTACTTTTCTGAATTCAGCGATCAGTTTTTGATCTTCATCGATCACAAAGGTACTTCGTTCGATACCAAAAACTTTCTTGCCGTACATATTTTTTTCTTTGATCACATCGAAAAGCTGGCACAGCACTTCTTCACTGTCGCTGAGTAAGTCAAATTTGAAACCACATTTGCTGCTGAATTTTTCATGAGATTTTATAGAATCTCTTGAGACTCCAAAAATCAATGTGTTCAGCTTTAGGAATTGATCCTTCAACCGATTAAAATCATGACCTTCTAAAGTGCATCCCGGAGTATCGTCTTTCGGATAAAAATACAGCACGATTTTTTTACCCGAAAAATCTGATAATTTAAATTGTCCTTTTGGGAAACTTGGAACAGAAAAGTCTGAAACCGATTTTCCAACTTGAACCACTTTACCGACTTTCACCGGTTGCTTTTTGTTCTGGAGGGACACTTTCGATGCCGTCTTCTTTTTGACTAGGACTTTCTTCTTGGGCATTTTCTTCAACCGAGGCTCCTTTGATTTCTATACGCTTTAAAGGTGTTGTGGGTGCTGTTTCTAATCGGTCAGCAAACTCGTCGATCACTTTCATTTCTTTTTCAAAAATCTTGATTTTACCTTCCATCGGAATCTGAATATCAAATTTTTTTCTTTCGACAAGGTCCACAAATCTTCCACCTTTAAGAGTAAACTGATTTGGGTGATGACGTCGAAATAAAAATTCTTTAAGCCGTAATTCTTCACTAGAAACTGTGGACGTGCTAACCGTGTAAGCCCAATCTTTGCAATCCAAACTTTCAAGTTTGCTTTCTGCTAGTTTAAATTCACAAACAGTATTAGCACCCGTCAACGTAACGGAAAGTCCGACAACACGAACCCACTGCTTTAAAAAAAATGTTACCGTCATCGAGCTAGACGTTAATCCTAGGTTTATTTGCGCAATCAAAACTTCAGGCTTCTGACACGTCTGATAGACTTCGATTTGTCGCTTATTGTTAGTTAAAGGCTGCAACCGAAAGCGGCTGCAATCCAATCGTCCAGGTGGGCTTCTTTTCACACCGTTAGAACTTTCTACTGCGTAATTAAGTACGGAAAACAAAGTCAATTCATTGAAAGCTGGATTTTTTAAAAGCAATTTAAGAGCTTCTTTTTCAAGCTGAGCCGAAAAATAAATACCCTCCCTTTGGGCTTTCGTTAAGAGTTCATCTGATTTATTTTTTAAGTTTAACTGTTTTACTTCAATCGGTTTTTGTGGCGACTGAGTTACAGTTTCTTTCGACGTATCAGGACTTCGAAAGCAGGATGTCAAGATTAGAATAAGAATACGAATAAACAGTCGGGTTAATTTCATCAGTCCCTATTATGTGAAATACTCTTTCACTTTAGCAAGAAATAGTTCATCATAAATTATGGAAAATATTTGGACAAAAAAATACCCGAGATCAGTTCCCTCAAAAATCGACCTCACAGAATATAAAAATATTCTGGAACTTGCCGATGAAACTTTCAAAAAATTCAATAATAAAGTTGCCTTCAGCAATTTTGGCATCGATATGACTTATCACGAGCTTGACTCTTTATCTGCTGACTTTGCTTCTTACCTGCAGAATTCGCTAGGTTTAAAAAAAGGTGATCGCATTGCCATCCAATTACCTAATATTTTACAATACCCGGTTGTCTTATTTGGCGCTTTTCGCGCGGGCTTAATCGTCGTAAATACGAATCCGCTATACACAGCGCCTGAAATGAAGCATCAGTTTAATGATTCCGGCGCAAAAGCCATTGTTATTTTGGCACAGTTTGCCAGTTTACTTGAAAAAATTAAACATGAAACCAAAATCGAGCATGTTGTCGTCACCCAAGTTGGTGATCAGTTGCCGTTCATAAAAAAGAATCTGATCAATTTTGTCATCCGGAAAATAAAAAAAATGGTGCCGGCCTACTCATTGAAACATGACACATGGGCCGATGCCTTATCTCAAGGTGCAGGAAAAACGTTTGTGCAGCCAAAGGTTGATTTATCAGACACGGCATTCTTGCAATACACAGGCGGAACAACTGGAGTATCAAAAGGAGCTATATTAACTCATGGAAACATCATCGCAAATGTTCAACAAATTTGTGCCTGGATGAAGCCAAAGTTGGTTGAAGGCGAAGAGATTGCGATAACACCCCTTCCGCTGTATCATATTTTTTCGCTGACTGTTTGCAGTTTTGCTTTAATGAAATATGGAACGCAGAATGTTTTAATTTCAAACCCACGTGATTTCTCTGCGTTCATCAAAGATATGAAAAAATACAAGTTTACAATTCTAACGGGCGTAAACACACTTTTTAATGCGCTAGCTAATCATCCTAAAATTTCTGAAGTTGATTTTTCTAAGGTAAAAGTTTGCGTGGCTGGTGCAATGGCATTACAAAAATCAGTCAAAGAAAACTGGTTTGCAAAAACCGGCACAAATGTCATCGAAGGCTACGGGTTAACCGAAACTTCG
This sequence comes from Bdellovibrionales bacterium, assembly GCA_043747425.1. Lineage (GTDB taxonomy): Bacteria > Bdellovibrionota > Bdellovibrionia > Bdellovibrionales > Bdellovibrionaceae > Pseudobdellovibrio. Next base: position 15,776 of record JAYTPC010000051.1, on the reverse strand, counting down.
CCGGTGGCCTGCTGCAACCCTGTAGATGGAACAGATCAGGTTGGCACAATTGGTTTGCCGTTACCAAGCACTGAAATTAAGTTCGTCGATGACAATTATAAAGAAGTCGCTTTCGGTGAAATTGGTGAAATCTGCATCCGTGGTCCGCAAGTGATGAAAGGTTATTATAACCAGCCCGAAGAGACTGCAAAAGTATTAAGGGATGGTTGGCTTTTAACAGGTGATATTGGTTTAATGACAGAAAATGGTTTTGCAAAAATTGTCGATCGAAAAAAAGATATGATTTTAGTTTCCGGTTTTAATGTGTATCCGAATGAAGTTGAAGATGTCATTTCAAGACATCCAAAAGTACTTGAAGTTGCAGCTATTGGAGTTTCTGATGCGCACTCAGGCGAAGTCGTCAAAGTAGTTATTGTGAAAAAAGATGAAACTTTGACAGAGCAAGAGGTCATCGATTTTTCAAAACAATCGCTGACCAATTACAAAATACCGAAGCACGTCGAGTTCCGAACAGAATTACCAAAAACAAATGTCGGAAAAATTCTACGGCGCGCGCTTCGGGATGTTCCAAAAACTTAAATTACGATTTTTTTGCCCAGGTCGTGCACCAGCCAGTTGCTGCCACTACTTTTCCAGCTGCGAAAGGCATTTGACAAGGTGCCGCTTTCTTACCATCAACCGTCGTCTGCTTATCAGCTGTGTAAAAAGCGCAGTTCGCACAATTTTGCGCTTCGAACTTAACCCCAGCGCGATCTACTTTTAAAGTGGCATCTTTGATGTCTTTATTAGAGTGAACATAATTAACGGCTTTTGCAGCTGAATCCTTAGGATCTACTAATTTCAAAGCTGCGCCACCAGCTGGTGCTGCTCCACCACGACGGCGCTCTTCGGCATTAACAGCTGCTGGGAAAAGACTTAAAACTCCGATTGTTAATCCTGCTGTCTGAAGAAATGAACGACGATCCATGGAAAGCTCCCTTTTAGTGTTACTATTTCATTACTATTTATTATTTTTCTATTCTATCTATTTTCATTACGTTTTCAATACAGTATATTGGTCTAGATGAATTTCAACTGGGACACCGATGCAATTCCAATTTTACAACTAGGCACTGACTTCTATGATGAGGCTGTGCCTGCAGCATTTCCAAAAGAAATTCTTCGCTATTGGAATTCCAACGTATTTATTTCAAATTTTGAATTAGATAAAAGATCATTGTGGCATTTTAAAGTGTTAAATAACAATATCCCATCACCGTTGGCGTTACGCTATCACGGTCATCAATTTCAGCAGTACAATCCACAGATTGGCGACGGTCGCGGTTTTCTATACGCGCAAATTAAAAACAGTAATCAGTGGTATGATCTTGGAACAAAAGGTAGCGGCCAAACTGTTTACTCCCGAAGTGGCGATGGCCGATTAACTTTGAAAGGTGCAGTTCGCGAGGCACTGGCCACTGAAATGTTGGAATCACTTGGTGTAAACACGTCTAAAACTCTTTGCATCTTTGAGACCGGTGAAAAACTTATTCGTGGTGACGAACCTAGCCCAACTCGGTCAGCAGTTTTAACCCGCTTTAGTTTAGGGCACATCCGTATTGGTACATTTCAGCGTTTGGCATTTTATAAAGAAACTGAAAATATCAAAAAACTAGTCAGTTACTGTTTGCATTTTTATTTTCAAACAGAAAATGAAAACTTAAAAAATAAAAGTGATTTAGAAAATATAGAAACTTTTTTGCAATTAGTTAGCCGTAGGCAGGCAAAGCTTGCTGCTGAAATCATGATGGCTGGTTTTATTCACGGGGTACTTAATACGGATAACATAAATATTTCAGGAGAACTTTTCGATTACGGTCCTTACCGTTTTTTGCCGACTTATGATCCAAATTTTATTGCCGCCTATTTTGACCAGCAAGGACTGTACTGTTTTGGGCGTCAACCACACAGCATCTTGTGGAATTTACACCAGCTTGGACTTTCGCTAAAAGAAGCGTTCCCAAATCTTGATTATGAAACTGTCTTAAATACTTTTAGTGATGATTTTAACTTAAGCATTCAAAGCAAATTTTTACACAGGCTAAATCTGCGGTGTGATGACAGCCAATTGGTCGCTGAAACGGTCTCGGACTTCTTTAAATTCATGGCTGCCACAAAAATACCTTTTGAACAAATGTTTTTTGATTTTTTCGGGTTTAACTTAAACCGCCTCAAAGCTTCCATTTATTCTAAATTTTATTTAGGCACTGATTTTGAAATTTTGAAAACTCATTTTTCAAAAATGAAATGTGCAAATGAAGCCTTAAATACACACCCCTATTTTTCAAATGATAAACCAGAAACATTGCTGATTGATGAGATTGAATCTATTTGGGATAACATCGACAAAAAAGACGACTGGAGTTCTTTCGAAAAAAAAATTCAGTCTATCAGATATATGCGTGGAATTTATTAGTGGCTGGTTGCCTGAGCCTTCGAAGCCTCGTCAATGTGAACTTCCCCGTTTACTTTTGTAATTAGTTTCTTTAACCACAACCTAAATTGATCGATGTAACCAAAGGCCGCTGGAACTACTAGCAGAGTTAAAAAAGTTGAACTTAACACGCCACCAATGATCGCAACACCCATGGACTGGCGCTGTGTACCCAGTTCAGACAAACCAATAGCAATTGGCAAAGTACCAGCAATCAATGCTAAAGACGTCATCAGTATCGGACGCAGTCGTGTGCGACATGCTTTGATTAGGGATTCGTTCACTCCAAGTCCCGTTTTTAATAACTGGTTTGTATAATCGACCAATAAAATCGAATTTTTTGCAACAACACCCATTAATAAAATAAACCCGATGATCGAAAAAATATCGATCGTTTTATTAAAAAGAAATAATCCCAAAAATGCACCCGAAATGGCTAATGGTAAAGCCAGCAAAATAGTTAACGGAGTAATAAAACTTTCGTACAGTGACGCTAATACCAAATAGATAAACAAAATTCCTAAACCCAACGCCAATGACATATTAACGATGAGATCTTGAAAGTCTTTAGCTTGGCCTTCAAATTTGTAAGTGATACCCAACGGTGGTTTCATTTCTGTTTCCAAAATACGAGCGATCTCTGCCGAGGCATTACCAAGTTGTCCGTTCGGACCAAGATTTGCCGTGATGGCGATAAACCGTCCTTTGTTCTGCCGATTGATCTGCGAAAATCCGAGTTTCTCTTCGGGGCGAGCCACTTTGTTCAATGGGACCATATTCATGTTTTGGTTTGGAACAAAAGTTGAATCAAACTCTTTTCGAAGATCTTTATTTTCATTAGGAAATTTCACGCGGATATCGTATTCGATTCCATTTTCACGAAAGAATGCTGCGGTGACGCCTTCGGTACGGTAACGAAGTTCAAGACCTGCCTGCGCCGTTGAAATTCCCAAAGCCTCTGACCTGGCCCGATCAAATACCACTTGGTATTCTGGTTTACCAGCCCGAAAGTTTGTATCCACGTCAACCAGTCCAGGAATTTTCTTGATGCGCTCTTGTAATGCTAAAGTGAACTGAGACAGCGTTACTAAATCATCACCCACCAGAAAAAGATTTAAAGGTTTTTGCCCGCCTCCAGAAATATCAATGTCACTGACAGCAATAATTGCTTTTTCAGATAAAAATTTTAACGATTCACGCATTACAGCTTTCATTTCTGTTGTGGTTCGGTTTCTTTTATTTTTAGAAACTAAACTTATGTAAAAACTGGATTTATTGGCTTCACCCGTCGTGGACCCTACCGTCATTGAAACAAGTCTGACCTCACGAGTGTCTTGAATAATTTTTTCAACTGTTTTAGAAAAGGCCAAAGTCCCTTCTAACGATGTGCCTGTCGGTAATTCTATAGTCACACCAAATTCACCAATGTCATTCGGTGGTAAAAATGTTTTTGGAATAAACTTCCCTAAGTACAGAGTCACAATAAAGAACACCAACGCTGACGCTAAAACAGTCTTTCTGTTTTGCACCGTCCACTTTAACGAAGATTCGTAGATGTCTTCTAGTTTGGTTTGGAACCGGTCAAAAGCAGTCAACATTCGCCCAACAAGTCCTTTGCCTTTCACATGGTCGTCACCTTTAGCTAAATAGGCCGAAAGCATTGGCGCTACCGTGAAAGCATCAAACAAAGAAATCAGCATCGTGAACACAACCGTTAAGCCAAATTGTTTAAAGAACTGACCCACAATTCCAGGAACAAAAGAGATAGGACCAAATACAGCTATCACCACCAAGGTGGTCGCAACAACAGCAAGAGTGACTTCTTTAGTTCCATCTAAAGCTGCTTGTCGTGGATTTTTTCCCATTTCTAAATGACGAAAAATATTTTCTCGAACCACTATGGCATCATCAATCAATAATCCTACAGCTAAAGATAAAGCCAAAAGCGTCATGATGTTGATGGAATATCCCATCGCATACATAACAATGAATCCTCCTAGCAATGAATTTGGCAATGCTAAACCGGTGATAAATGTCGACTTCACTGAACCCAAGAAAAAGAAAACCACAATAATGCAAAGTAATATTCCGATGATAATACTTTCTTTCACATCCAATACATTTAAGCGAATGGGCACAGAGCCGTCACGAAGCAGAGCAACACTTGCATCAATTTTTCTGACTTTCAGAATTTCATTAACGCTAGCAATTTTTTCTTTAATCCTGTCCGAAACAGCAACCGTGTTCGCACCTGACTGCTTGTACACATCTAAAAATAATGCAGTTTTTCCATCAATAGATGAAAAGCGCTGAGCTGTGACCAGTCCCCGCGAAACTGTGGCTATCTCTGATAATTTGACAGGCCTATCAGAGCCAGTAAAATTAACAGCAACATTTTTTAAATCTTCTAAATTACTAAATTCTCCAACCGCACGAAGTAGAACTTCGCTTTCCTTATTTTCAACTTTTCCTAACGGAATATCTTTTGATGTGTCTGCAATTTTTTTTGCCACCTGCAACATCGATATTTCTCGGTCTTGCAACTTTTTCTTATCTACTAAGACTTGAATTTCTTTTTTCTGACCACCGACGATACGAACTAATCCTACATCTTGCAATCGTTCGAACTGAGGCTTAACCACCTCATCGACAATATCGAATAGATCACCGGCATTTAATTTGGAATTGATCGCAAGGCTTACGATCGGCTGATCCGCCGGATCTAACCTGCGAATCACGGGATCTAAAGCATCTTCCGGTAATTTATTACGAATGTTTGAAACTCTGTTTCGAACTTGCTGTTCTGCTTCTTTGATATCTGTACCAAGGCGAAATTTCACCACCACCAAACCCGCCGAATCGAAATTAAAAGAAGATAACTCTTCAAGTCCAGGTAGCGACGATAATTGATCTTCAACAACTTTTGAAACTTGGCGCTCGACATCAACCGGAGAGGCCCCGGGATAAATCACTTCGATAAAAACGACGGGAAAAGTGACATCTGGAAACTGATCCACTGGCATTTTTTTCAATGAAGCATAACCAAGGACAAGCATCAAAGAAACAATGCAAATAATAAATATAGGACGTTTGATCGACAGCGCTGCTAAATTCACAAAATCTCCTTAAACTTTTTTTACAAAGCTATGAATAGAACAATTGAAGATTCTAATTTTCTTAAGCCAGATTTTACTTTCAGAAAATTAACTTCAGCCTCTGCCGCATCTGTCTCAGCAGTGACTACAGTGGCTGTTACGGTTCGACCCTTATTAAATTTATCTTGTTCCGCTTTAGCGCGTTCGCGCTGATACAAAGCCACTTTTTCCAGCGTTAACAGATTCTGTTTTGTGATTTCATATTTTCGTAATAGATCAGCCCAGGCATTTTTTCCTAAAATTAAATTTCGTTCAGAAATGTACTGTGCAGCTAAGGCGTCTTTTCTTGCAGCCGATAACACCGCAGATTTAGCATCGGTATCAAATGCCCAAGAAAAATTAACTCCGATAAAGGTTTTGGGCCTGTCTGTTTCCGCAATATTTTGCGCAACTTCGCTGTATTCTCGGTTGTAAGCAGAGGTACCATAAGACGCAGTTAAGGCTAAATCGGGCCTAAGACTGTCTTTGACTTCAGCAGCAACGAACTGTTTTGCTTTTGCTTCAAGGCTCGTTAAATAGGAGTCTATTTTAATAAGGGTTTTTTTACTTTTTGCGGCCTCTTTTATTTCATCTCGTAATAGCACCGCTTCTTCATTGACCTCTGGGGTCGGCGTCAAACTATCTAATCCCATATATTCACGCAATTTGGTTTCTTGAGTTCTTATTTCATCTTGTGCAGTGAGGTACTGCACTTCTCTGACCGCTGCCAGGGCTTTAACATTCATTAAATCTGCACGGTCGCTGATACCGTTGCTAACTCGGTTCGATGTCCATTTTTCTAAACGTTGAGCGCGTTCTAAATTAGATTTTTTTAGCTTTAAATCATCTTGTGCGAAGGCATAATCCCAAAAAACGCTTTCAGCATCAAAAGTTGCAGCTCTGATTTGTAAATCAATGCGTGCCGATTCGAACTGATTAACGGCCAGTTCTCGGTCTTGACGAAGCCTCGTGCCGGCACCAAAAAAATCTTTCCACAGAGACTGCGATAGACTGATACCAAGCCCTCCTGTAGCAAAACGATCTGCTGGCGGCGCAGCCGTTTTGTTTTCAAACTGATCGGTTCTTGCTGACAAATTAATTGCAGTTCCTGTCGAAAATCGTTGAGCCACCCCGAGGTTGTACTGCGTGACTTTTCTGTCATCACCCAATGAGCTTGGCAGCGACTTATCTGTCGCCAGCGAATAGCCCGCTGATAAAACTGGGGATAAAACTGCATCTCCGCTGGTCAGTTTGTCACGAGTGGCCTCTAAGGAAGAATTAAGTCCTTGAAATATTTTATTGTTCTTTTTCACAATGAGCATGTACTCGTTCAGGTTAAGAGCATGCACATTGCTGGAAAACAAAACTGTTAAAAATAAATATTTCTTTAAAACTGGCTTCATGTCATGGCCCCTTCGATAAATATTTTCGCAATCTGATTTTTTAATTTGGTTGGATTTTTTGCAAATTCAGAAAATTCCTTCGCCATAGGTGTAGGACAACTTTGCATTTCAAAGAATCCCCAGATACCTTCCGACATCAGTGAAAAAAACAAGGCCGGGTTAATATCTTTTCGAACAAACCCAGCTTTCTGCGCGCGCTCTATCGTTTCTATAAAACTTTGTACCAAGGGATAAAAAATTTCTTGGTGAATATCTTTTGAATGCTGCAGGTTCGTTAATTTTTCACGCGCAAATATTTGTGAAACCTCGGGGTACTTCGTTCTAAAAAATATGATCGATTCAACGACGGCTTCAACTTCCTGTCGAAAATGTTTCTCAGTCATTGGCTGGTCTTTCAACGTGCCTGAGCGACCAAGAACGTGCTCGCTGATCTCTAAAGCACAGCTTCTCATGACCTCACGGTAAAGACCCTCTTTACCGCCGAAATAATAAGAAATTAAAGAAATATTTGAATTCGAAAGTTTTGCAATTTCCCGTGTGCTGCATTTATCAAGACCTAGCTTTGCAAATAATTTTGCAGCTACTGCAAGGATGCAATTTCTAGAATCTTGTTGCGCAACTGCCATTATAAAATCAACCTCGATGGTTTAAGTTATAGAGAACTTTCACCGTTGTCATTGGAAATTTAATCAATCGTTTGATTTTTTATAACCTATTGAATATTTAAAAAGGCCATAAATTGTCACAAAAGTTATAGAAATGCTGATTTATTTCACACCTTAAAAAACGAGAACTTAAAATTTAAGCGCCCGATCACATTTCATTGGAAATTAAAATTGATCCCAGTATGGTATTCGAGTCTGAGGGGATACGTGAAACTAACAATAACTTTTATTTTTTTAATGATCTGGATAAACGTTGCTTCGGGAGCGCAGCCCACGATCACAAATACAGAGCCAGAAATTATTGATAGAAATTTTGTTCGTATCAACATCTTGAATTCAAAATTAAAAAACAAGTCTTTGATCAATTGGATTTACCTTAACCGTCCGCAAGAAAAAGAAGTCATTTCGTACAACCGCATTCATCATTTCGGACGCTGGATCAACGACCGCGATGACAAAGGCTGCTACAACACGCGCGCCAAAGTTCTGATCCGCGACTCTGTTGCGCCGATCGTTTTTAAAGCTGACGATCGTTGCAATGTTTCAAGTGGTAAGTGGTTAGACCCCTACACAAAAACGGTACTGACAGATGCCATTTTAGAAGTTCAAGTGGATCATCTGGTTCCACTTAAAAACGCCTACATATCGGGGGCGCACGCTTGGCCGTACAAAAAACGATGCCTGTACGCAAATTACTTGGGTTCGGATTATCATCTAAAACCTATCGACAACAACGAGAACGCCAAAAAAAGAGATGACTCGCCGGCGCGCTACATTCCATCCAACAAAAAATACCGCTGCACCTACATTAAAAATTGGCTGAAAGTAAAATCACTGTGGAATTTAGAAATGACATTAACTGAAGCCGCAGCAATTAAAAAAATAATCTTTGAAGAAAGCTGCAACGTACAAAGCTTGCGGATCTCTGATGACGAAATAAAGCAGCACAGTTTATTCATGAAAAAGAATCTAGACTTGTGCCCGAGCGCTGCTCCGGAAGTTGAACAAAAACTTATTTCACCAAATGCTTCTTAAAAAACTCGATCATATTTCCGATTTCTAAAATTTGATTTTCTTTTTTGCTAGAGCCATGTCCCTCATCAGCAAAAACGATAAGCTGGCTTGGAATATTTTTTTTATCCAAAACTTTTTGCACCTGCACGGCCTCACCTACTGGAACCCGTGGATCATTCGCCCCCTGAATAATCATCAGTGGCGATTTGACGTTATCGACATAGGAAATTGGCGACAGTTTCATAAGCGCCTCTTTATCTTTTTCTGGATCACCATATTCAGAAATCCGCAAAGCTCTGCGGTATGGTGCCGTGTTATTTAAAAATGAAACCAAGTTACTCATTCCCACCAATGCAACACCAGCTTGGTATGCTCCTGCAAACCGGGTCATAGCTAGAAGCGTTGAATAGCCGCCGTAGCTCCATCCCATAATACCGACCGAAGGCGCTTCGCCGTTTGTTTTTTTCCAATTTTTCTTTATCCAAACAGAGGCATCTTCAATATCGGTAACCACGTTTTCTCGAAGTCTTCCGTTATCCATATCGATCCACTTTTTACCGTACCCGTCACTGCCGCGAACATTGGGTTCAACGAAAACGAAACCTTCGTTAACAAAGGCCTGAGCCATCGTGCTGAAACCGGGTTCGCTTTGCCCTTCGGGACCGCCGTGAAAATGCACCACAACCGGACAATCCATTGTCTTTTTCTGCGCGGTCATTTTACAATTTTCTGGAAAGCGCACAAACATCGGAATTTTAACTTGGTCTTTTGTTTCATATTGCATCAGTTCCGACACAGCAAATTTTGACAAATCAACTTCAGGTGCTGAAGGCACCACCCACTGGGTTAATTTTTTTGTGCTCCAGTCATATGAGTAACTAGCCCTTGGAGCTTTTGCAGTAATAATTCCAAGCATCGTGGTCTGGCCATTACGAGTTGTCTTACCGCTAAACACATGGTCAGCGTCTTTAAATTTTGGAATGCTGATCGCTTGGTAGTTTTTTGCATTCAGGGCTTTTAATTCAGTGTAACCTTCACGGTTGATATTATAGATGATACGAGTTCTATTTTGATCGATCGTAAAACCTGAAACATCATGATTAAGATCGCCAGTGATGGGCTTTAGATCTTTTTTGTTGTTTTTCATATCCAGCACATAAAGCTTTTTAAAATCGTTCAGCGTGTTCGTGAGTACAAGATACTGACCAGGCTTACTCGCATAACTAACTTCATATTCTGATCGCTCACCTTGGCCTATGATCGGAGTTAATTCTTTTGATTTTGGATTAAAATCAAAAAATTCACTTTGTCTGGCACCGTTTAGCTTCATCAGAAGCAGGCTTTGACCATTATTTTTTTGATCAGCCACTGCCCAGTACCCCTCGCCGTCATAAATAGTTTCAATGGATTTATCAGAAAGCTTCATCTTGTAGACAGAATACGAATCCGCTTTTTTATCGTTTGCCGTAAAATAAATGTACTGCGAATCATCGGTGATAAAATCAAAACCGGCTTGAACTTTCTTTTTTCGGTAAAGCTCTTCGATAAGGCCACTTTTCAAATCAAGCTTGAATAATCCAGGATTTTCTTCGCCGTTTACGTCTTTGGAAATAATTAAAAATTTCCCGTTCGGCGCAATCTCACTCATAGTAACTGCGTCGGTACCACTGGTTAACTGCACCGGAAAACTTTTAGGACCGTCGATTTTCCAAACATGTGATTGGCCTGTGACTCTCCAGGTGAAATACAAAGTTTTCTTATCCGGAGAAAGCATGCCCATTCCAGGGGCTGAAATATCAAATATTTTTTTTAGTTTATTGGCCATTTCAGAGGGTAAAGCTGGTGGTGCATATTTCTTTAGCGTTTCAGAATCCACAGATTCAACGCCGTGGCCAGAATACTGAGCGAAACAAACAGAATTGAAAATCAAAGCTAGACCAAAGGCCGTGGTTTTAGTAAAAAAATTCATGAATCTCCTTAAAGATGCTTTTAAAAGTGAATTCTATTTTTCGATTTATTTTGAAAAATGTCGATCACTTTAACCTTTTAACCAACCCCTAACGTCCAGGCTAACGGAGGTTTTATGAAATGGATTTCATCACCACGTATCACACAGCTGCTTTTCGTGTCTTTAGGTATCCTTTTACTAGCAAGCTGTTCTGGCGAAGAAAAAAATAATTCGGCACTGGCTAACGGTAGAAAGCTAGCGGCAAACGTTATCTACGGCGCTGATGGCAGACTGGATCTCTACCAAATTTCAGATGACCGCTTACGAGCTTTGGCCGATTCCACCGTCGCTCTTGTACAAACTGCTGATTTATCTGCTGCCGCAAATGAAAGCTTCAACCTACATACCGTCAATTACGGATCTATGATGAATTTGTGTTCGTCGGAAAAATATCGCGAACAAGATACTCTAGCTTTTTGTTCCGGAAGTTTAATCGCGCCAGACATTATATTAACGGCGGGCCATTGCATACAAACCCAGTTGCAATGTGAAAACACGTCTTTTGTCTTTGGCTTTGCAATGAAGAGCATCGGCACTTCGCCCAAAATGATTTCAAGCAAAGAGGTGTACCGCTGTAAAGAAATTCTAAAAACTGAACGAAATGGTGAGGGCGCTGATTTCGCAATCATTAAATTAGATCGTACCGTAATCGGCCACAAACCTCTCTCGTTAAGGCGTGATGGCGAAGCCAGACTTCAAGACCAACTAGTTGTTATCGGTCACCCAGCAGGCTTACCAACCAAAATAGCCACTGGCGGTTCTATTAGAAAAATCAGCACTGATTTTTTTCAGGCGAACTTAGACACTTTTGGTGGAAATTCAGGTTCTGCAGTCATCAATGCACAAACTGGTTTGGTAGAAGGCGTTCTTGTTCGTGGTGAAATGGATTATGAAAGACAGGGAACCTGCCGCATTTTGAAAGTTTGTGCTGACGACGCTTGTCGCGGAGAAGATGTGACAAAAATTTCTGTCGTGCGTGCGTTTTTACCTGAAGGGGCCAACGCGAATCCACAACCACCAGGGGCACAGCCAGTGCCAGAGTTGCAAAACGAAATCTTCTTATCTAAAGTTCATGTGCCTATTCCCGACAATAACAAAACGGGAATTTCGAACAGCATAACACTAAATTCCGTGCCGAATGGTCGTAAAGTCATCATTGCAGTTAATATCAGACACACTTACATCGGCGATCTTGTGGTTAAACTGACTGCGCCTGACGGTAAAGTCATCACGTTGCACGAACGAGCTGGTGGCAGTCAGCGAAATTTAATTAGAAACTTTGAAGTCACAAGCCAGCTTGGTAATCAGACAAAAATCGGAATTTACCAAATTTTAGTCAAAGATTTAGCAGCGAACGATAAAGGTGTTTTGATTAACTGGAGTGTTCGCTTTAACAACTAAATATAAGCGAACACCAGCGTTTAATTTTTCTTTTACTTTTACTTTTACTTTTACTTTTACTTTTTCTTTAACATATCTGCCAAGTTTCCAAGGCCGCTGTTTGAGAAACCAGTTTTTCCGCTATGCACTTTCCAAGAAAGATCTTCAGCTTCTGTTGGAAGGCCTAAAGAAATTCGTTTCTGTTCAAATAAAATTTCATCAATCTGAACAGAAATCGATTCGCCTTTTTTCTTTAGCTCAAGGTTTTGAAAATCAACAGAATCGCGGTACTTCGATTTTGGCAATAGCCCAGTTATGCCAGGTGCAATGTTAACAAAGAAACCATACATCTCTTTTTTCTCAATCGTGCCTTTATGAATAGATCCCAACGGAAAATTTTGTGGAACTTTCATCCAGGGATCACCCTCGCCGCCTGCTTGCTTGATGGATAAAGAAATTTTCAAACGGCCATCCACATCATCGACCTTTAATACCATCACGGATACAGTTTGCCCGACAGAAACAACTTCACTTGGGTCCTGCAGACGTGACCAACCAATTTCAGAAATATGAACTAAGCCTTCGACGCCATCACCGATGTCAACAAAAGCTCCAAATTTTTCTATGCGAGTCACTTTGCCTGGCATAATATCGCCGGGTTTAGCAGATTCTAAGAAAGATCCTTCTTTTTCTGCTTTATTTAAATCTAAAAGCTGGCGTCTAGAGACAACAATGTTTCTACCTTTGGGTTCATATTTTGTGATGATGAAGTCGAATTTTTTCTCGACGTAACTTTGATGATCCGTTATTTTATAATCCATTTGGCTAACCGGACAAAATGCTATTTTTCCAGAAATGTTAACGCGAAATCCTCCGTTGCAAACTTCAGTCACACGACCCTCGACAGGCATTTCCATATCAAAAGCATCTTCCAGAGAATCCATATCTGCGCTGGCTTTTCGCGAGCCTTTTTTTACAACACGGATTTCTCCGTTTTTCGTATTCACAACAACAACGTCAATGCGATCGCCAACTTTGTATTTCAATTCTTTATTTTCGTCCAACAACTCAGATTTTAGAATAATGGCATCACTAGAAACTGGCGTCGTTAAAAAAGCTTCTTCTTTACCAATGGATAAAATCTCGGAAACAAAACCGTCACCATTTTTTACTTTACCGCCAACGACTTTGGCAGAACCCTCGAACAACGATGCGAAATCTGTTGCTGCTTTGACATTAACTTCATCACCAAAAATATCTCGTTTCGACATAAAAACTCCTGAACTGTTTAGACTGCTATGAGCTGGATAAATTACGTCGTTTCACAGATAATGTCAGTGCAAATGTTGCAATCTTTTCGGTTTCGCTAACGGACGGAACAATGGCGTAGGCCGTCATGGTGCGATTGATACGCCCTGATGAATTTTTAGCCTCATTGATCTGATCAACAACGACATTTGCTTCTTCACAAATAAAAAGTACATCACCTTCAGCACGTTTTAGAAAATCTGCTTTGTAATCTTTAAATAAAAAATCAATATGCACTCCCGATTCTTTAATTTTTTTTACTGCTAACATTGCAATACAAAGTTCAGAACCAATAGCCAATGCACCAAAATACATAGCTCCTAAATGATTTCTGGTGCGAAATCCCAATTTAATTTTTAAAACTGTTCGCTGATCAGACGCCTCAACGACCCGCGGTGAACAGAAGCCAATTAAAGGAATCTTGGTCCAGGCATAAAGTGTTAAAAAAAGATTATTTTTAAAGTTTTGCATTTTACTCATGGAAAAATTCTAGCCTAGTCTTTAAATTAAGCGCAAACTGAATCTATGAAAAAAATTGAAACGCCATTTACTAAGATGCTTAACATTCAGTTTCCAATTATTGGCGCACCCATGTTTCTGGTTTCTAATGTCGATATGGTCGTTGCCATCAGCGAAGCTGGCGGTATCGGAACGTTTCCAACTTTAAATTACCGACCAACTGAAAATTTTGAAAAAGCTTTAAAAGAAATCAAAGCCCGCACCAAAAAGCCAATCGGTATAAATATTATAGTGAACAAAAGCAATGTCCGCGCAGACACAGATTTAAAAATTGCATTAGAGCACGGAGTTGAACTTTTTATCACCTCATTAGGTTCTCCAAAAGAGGTCATCAAAGACGCCCATAAAAACGGAGCTAAAGTCATTTGTGATGTCATCAACCTAGAGCACGCAAAAAAAGTGCAAGATCTTGGTGCTGACGGCGTGATTGCAGTTGGCACAGGTGCCGGCGGCCATGCAGGACCAATTTCTCCAATTGTTTTAGTCAGCTGGTTACAAAAAAAAATAAATATTCCAGTGGTCGCCGCAGGCGGGATTGCTAACGGAGCAACAATGGCATCCATGTTGGCTCTGGGCGCTGCAGGAGTTTCTGTAGGCACAAGGTTTATCGCGTGCACTGAAGCCACAATTGATAATCACTATAAAAACGCAGTCCTAAGCAGTTCTCCGGAAGATATTGTTTTAACGAGACGTTTAAGCGGAACGGCAGCTTCAGTCATCAATACAGAATATATTCAGAAAATGGGTTTGGATCTTCCATGGTATTTTAGAATATTAAAAGACCAAGCTTTAACAAAAAAATATATTGTTCCGCTAATTCATTTCTTGGGTTCGAAATCTTTAGAAGAAGCCGCTACGGGACCAAGTTGGAAAACGGTCTGGAGTGCCGGACAAAGCGTCGGGTTAATTGATGAAATTTTACCGTGCGCAAAAATTATGGAAAATTTTGTTAACGAATACGAAGCTGCTTTAGAAAGTGTCCCACGTTTGAAATGAAAAATTTAAAAACCTACCACGTGCATCACATCCTGGTAAAACATCAGTTCGAAGCTGAAGATCTTTTAAAAAAAATAAATTCGGAAAAATCATTTTCTGATTTAGCCAAAAAGTTTTCAGTTTGTTCATCAAGCCCAATTGGCGGTGACTTGGGAATTATCCAATTCGGCAAAGCAGATCCCGATTTCGAAGAGGCCGCTTTACTTTTAAAACCAGGTGAAATAACAAAAAAGCCGATTCGTTCCCGATTCGGCTTTCATATAATTAAAAGAATTTTGTAGGCTGTAATTTATAAATTTAAAAGATAGCGTTGAATTTCAGGGGCTTTTGATAGGTTCATTTTAACTTCTCGAACTAGGCGAATAGCCTCTTCTTGCTTTATTTTTGCTTGAGAAATTTTTTCTGCTAACAAATGCTCAATAGGATCAGTGATTTCATAAACTGAGTGATGTTGAGGCCACAAGTTAGTGATGTCGTTACTTCCACCGATACTGAGCGGGATAAAGTGATCGATTTTAAATTGTCCTCGTGGAAGTCTTTGAATCGTGTATCCAAATTCTTCGTCGTACATGCGAATGATATGCTTTTTAAGATCTGTTGATACATCACGTTCACAGTATGTGATGTTCTCTGGGTAACGCTTCACTCCGCGAAGGCAAAGTGTGCCTGGAGTTTCTTTAAGTTCGGGACCATCAGGAAAAGACCCTGAACCCAATGCCAAATTTGAAACTAAGAAACTAAGAACAAAAAGCGACCGAAGAACAGTTGTCTTTACATTCATGATAACTCTCCAAGTAGTCAGGCCTTTACGGTGCCTGGTAGAAACGCCAACCCCTATTGTCAGCTTATATTTGGGAACAAATCCTTAACTTTTTC
>JAYTPC010000050.1:0-22823 GCA_043747425.1 Bdellovibrionales bacterium | reverse complement strand
AAACCCGAAGCTTACGTTATCAAAAACTAAAAGAAGGTATTGAAAAATGGCTACTGCTGAAAAATTTTATTATGCAACTGGAAGAAGAAAAACAAGCTCAGCTCGCGTTTATCTAAAACCAGGTAAAGGTAATGTTTCTATCAACGGAAAAAAAGCTGAAGACTATTTAACACGTCTTCAATCACGCATGGTGATCATGCAACCGATCGAATTGCTATTACAAACTGGCAAGTTCGATTTACGTGTTGTTGTTGCTGGCGGCGGGGAATCTGGACAAGCCGGAGCTATCCGTCACGGAGTTACTCGCGCTTTAATTTTGTTTAATCCTGATTTTAAAGGCGAACTTAAAAAAGCTGGATTCGTTACACGTGACCCGCGTATGGTCGAGCGTAAAAAGTACGGAAAACATGGAGCTCGTCGCAGCGGTCAGTACTCAAAGCGATAATCCGGTACCAAATCAAATATATCAAGAACCAAGGGGAAGCCAAAAGCTTCCCCTTTTTTTTAGTCTGGAATTTGACATAGATTATAAAATATTGTGTTAACTTGTTAAAAAGGTGTTAAATTTAAATTAAGTTGAATTTACTAAACAAGGACACAGGACACTTATGAAATCTGAACTGAATAAATTAGCTAAATTTTTAAAGGAAAAACGAACCTTAGCATCACTTTCTCAGAAGGATGTTGCGACAAAGTTGGGGTACAGTACGTCTCAATTTATTTCTAATTGGGAACGTGGCATTTCTCAACCACCCATTCACACTTTACGAACTTTAGCGCAGATGTATTCAGTAAATCCTGATCAAATGTTTCAAGTTTTGCTTAATGCTACGATTGACCAAGTGCAAATTGAATTGAAAGCAAAATTTTACGCGACTGAAGATAAGAGTGATTCATCGCATGAAAATCATTTAGAAGCTAACTGATTACTTGTTGGTTTTGTCTAAAATCTTGAACGTTTTTTTGTAAAGCAGCGATGCAAGTACAACGACTATAACTGCAAAAAATATTTCAAGGCCTCTGAATCTGGAAGAAACAGCCGAATTTTCGGCTTTGATATTGTCGACGCTGCCGCCTTGATTCATTGCCTGATGCTCTTGTGCGTATATATGCTGAGCGATCATATCGTAATTGGCTTTCGCATTTTTGATATGAGTGGCCATTGGTTGGTCCAGTTCAGTTTCATTGAGTTCATCGATTTTTTTTAGTACGTCCGTTAATGTTGCTGCACCAATAATGTCATTGTTAAACTGGTTATCTTTTCTAAATTGCTCGTTGTAGTCTTTCGTATATTGCACAAAAATAAATTTTCCAGCGTTTCTTTTTTCCTCGACGGTTTTCGGATTTGCATAAGCTGTATTTTCAATGGAAACAACTGTTGGTGTTGGTAAATTGATTTCAGCTAAAGTTGGAAAGCTCAACAAAATTCCAACAAAAAACAGTAGTAAATAAATGCTATGTATAGTCATGATGGTTAAAGTTACGAAGGTCCAGGTAAATTATCAACCAAATTATGTACGCAACCCTGTTTCCAAGAATCATTTTCTATTCTAAGTTCAAGAGTGTTTTCGTGTGAGAAAACAGAATTTGGCCATCAGATTTATTTTGTCTTGGTTTTAAAACCAGTGTTAAGATTTTCAAGTGATAACTTCATTGGCAATTGTTAGAAACTCGACTTTATTCATCGGTCTTAGAAAGAAATTATTTAAAGCATGAAAAAAATCGCGATAGTTTCTTATGGCGGTGTTTTCCCCGAAGCAAAAACTCCAGATGATTTTTTTAAGAACCTCCTCGAGGGTGTGCAGTCCATTCATGATTTTACGACTCCGCCCCCTGTTCAAAAGTTTAATAACAAACTGAAACTGTTCATGGCTGAAAAGGAATCGCCCGAATATAAGGCCACAGCTAATCGGTCTTATAGCTTCATGGGTGCATTTTTAAATCGTGAATGGCTTCATGGGTATGCAAAAAAATTCAATTTGGACGTAGCGACGCAGACCAGTTCGGAACTATTTGCTCTTGAAGCAGCTTTTCAGGTGATTGAGCCAATTAAAAATAAAATAAACTTTGCTAAAACCGATGTCATACTTGGCTGCACCTCTGTTGATAATGAATGCATTGATAGATTAAAAGAGAATGTTCTAGATCGCGTAGGCATGGATAAAAATAGCGCCGAATACAAAAATATTCTGAAGCAAATTTTTAACGTAAATGTTCCAAAAGAAAAATTTGGCTTAGCGACATCATTGCTGAAAAACATCGTTGGAAAATATAGTATTGGCGGCCATAGTCTTCTGATCGATGCTGCCTGTGCGTCGTCGTTCGCAGCTCTGAATACGGCGCAGGAACGTTTACGACAAGAGCAAGCTGACTTTGTTTTGTGGGGTGGTGTTGACGTCAATTTATCGCCATTTTTATTATCTATGTTTTCAAAGCTAGGTGTTCTGAATGAAGAACGCATGAACCCGTTCGATATGCGTTCAAAAGGCATGAATCCTGGCGAAGCCGTAGCTATGTTTATGTTGTGCAGATTAGAAACTGCCATCGATAAAAAACTGGAAATATTAGGTGTCATAGAAAATTGCCAGGGCTCTAGTGACGGACTTAAGGGAAGTCCTACTGAGCCCACCATCGAAGGACAAGTTTTAGCTTATAGTCGAACGAACAAATACAATAATGAGATTATACCGAAAGTTGATTACATCGAAGCGCATGGAACTGGAACAATTATTGGTGACCGCGTAGAAATAGGTTCTTTACAAAAGTTTTATGGAGAAGCAAACAAAGGCGTTCCGGTAGGTTCCGTGAAGGCAAATATTGGGCATACGATTGCAGCTGCAGGTTCGGTGTCAGTTATTAAGTGTTTGAAAATCATAAAAAGTAGAAAAATACCGCCGAATAAGCGCTTTGATAAATATCCACACTATATTCAGACTGATTTTTTTATCAATAAAGATATTATTGAACTGGATCCAGAAAAAAAACTTAATTTCACCATTTCTTCCTTTGGTTTTGGCGGCACAAATTTTCATTTGCATCTTTCTCAGTTCAATCCTGAAATTCACATCCAAAAAAATCCAGTAGAAACTGAACTTAATCATGAACAAAAAGTGTATCTAAATGCTGAGATTGAAACTTCTTTCGAACAGTTAAATTTGCTGCTTGCAAAGACAAAGTACCGTATTCCACCTAAAACTATAGCTAATTATGATTTAACAGTGCTTTTGGCTTTTTTGGCTCTTGAAGAGCTGTTGCTGGTAAACCATATTCATATTTCGAACGAAGACAGAAAAGAAATACATTGTTTGTCGACCGGCGGTTTATCTTTAGATAAGCCTATGGATTTGATGCTGAATCTTTCAAGTGAGCTGTTGCTGAGTGACGAATATGTATCTGCGGAAGCAAAGAAATCCATTGCCACTTATAAAAGTACGCTGCCTGTTTTCAATGAAGACACTGGGCCAACGACCCTTAATAATTTAATTTCTGGGCGCACAGCAAAACTGAATGGCTTTCAAGGACTTAATTTTCATATCGATGCTGATCTGGCTTCCGAGTCTGCAGGTTTACTGGTCGGAGGCAACTTGGTTAAAGCACATAACTCTGCCGTATTTTTGATTCATTCAGTAGAAAAGTTTAATATAAAAACAGGGCTTTATCAGCGAACTGGAATAAAAGTGCAGCTTATATCAAGTAAAGATTTTTCGTATCGTGCAGATTTGCCGATAAAATCCATGATTGATTTTAATCACCCAGGGAAGTGAATATGAATTCAGTTCAAACAATTTCTCAAAAGGGCTATTACGTTGATAGTTACCAGTACAAGCTGATTCCATTCGAAGGCTTGGACTATGCTAAGAAAGTTTTTGTATTTTCAGGGCAGGGTAGTTCATATCCAGGTATGATGAAGGATCTTTTTTCCAAAAGTCCTATAATACAAATGCAGTTTCAAAGAGCTGATAAATTTTTAATATTAAAAGGATATAAGCCTATCACGGATTATATTTTGAATAATGCTGCTGAAGAAAAAAACGCAAGAACAGTTTCAGAAAAAAATATTGCGTTATTGACGTTACAGGTTGGGGTTTTTGGTTTGCTTAACTCTCTGAATATTAAGCCTGAAATTTTAACAGGGCACAGTTTCGGTGAATACGGGGCGCTGGTCTGTTCTGGCATTTTGAACTTCGAGGATGCTTTGGACATTCTTACCCATCGTGATAAAGAGGAATTTTTCGACAGTCTTGGTGAAATGTTAGCAGTTAGATGCTCTTACGAAGAGGTTCTGAAAGTACAAAAGACAAACGATTTATTTTACATATCGAATATCAATAGCCCAAATCAAATTGTTATCTCAGCTTTGCCACAGAATGTAGCCCAAGTTATAAGGCTGTTCAAAGCGGTTTCGGTCCCCTGTATAAGGTTAAATATTAAATTTCCGTATCACTGTGAACTAATGGGTCCAGCGCTTGAGGAATTCAGAAAATTCATTGATCAGTCGAAATATAAATTCAATGAACCGCTGACACCCGTTTTGTCATCTGTAGATCGTAAAACGATTACGAAAAACAATTATCTGCAAGTCGATTTCAAAAGTCTAATAAAAGATCAGATGTATTATTCTGTAAATTTTTTGGAGCAAATTCAAATTTTGAAGAAAAAGAAGTTTTTTAACTATATTGAAATTGGACCTGGAAGAGTTCTGACTGATTTTATAAAAGACATGGACTCGAACGATCGTATACTTAAGAACCGAATGACTCAGGACATGTTGCCATCAACTTTAAAAACTAAAGTTGATGACACCGTCAAATCAAGTGGCAAATTTTTACCATTATTTAATAAGGCACTGAATTTTGTCACCGGTTATGAAATTGACAAATTTAGCGTCAAAGATCGCATGCAAGAAGATTTGGGCATTGATTCGATTCGAAAAGCAGAAATCATCTTTAAGGTTCTGGATGAATCTGGAATTAAAAATTCATCAAAAAACCAAAGTATTCGCATATCTGATTTGTCGACTGTGGATGATATCTTGCAGTATTTCGAACATCAGTACAAATCGTCTCTGGTTGATGAGACTGAACAGACTTTAGAATTCAGTAACGAGTATAAATTTATGCAGCCAAAGTGGATCTATTCGAAACTTTCAAGTTTTGTGCAGCAGCTTGACTTCGAACAGGCTTTTCTTGAATTGAATTACAAAGACTCCGTTAAGGCCGCAATTCAACGGGAAAGTATCGTTCAGTTTATAAAGACTCCCGGTAATCAAAGAAAATTGATTCAGATTCACATTCAGCCAGATTTCACTTTGAATATGGACACATTACTTAAGCACGCGTCACGAGTAGATGTTTGGGTTAAGGATTTTGTAAACTTTCTTGCGGAACTGAAAATATCGGATCTTGTTTTACAAAAAGACATATTTTTTCAGTTTATATTTAAATCAGATTCTAGAAGCACTGATTATCGAATGAGTAAATTACTAAGAGCTTTTATAAAATCATGGAGTTTGGAAATATTAGGTGTAGGTTGTCAAATTATCGATTTGCTAGATACACCTAACGAAAATTGTCAGCAAGAAATAATGCTGAATCATCTTGATAGTAGTGCTATTTACATTCGCTATTTGAACGGTCAAAGACAAACTGAAGTGCTAGTTTCTGAATCTGAAAAACAGCAAACTGCTATCAAGTTAGTCCGAGATACAAATGTTGTGATCCTTGGCGGGCACTCTGGCATTGGTTGGGAAATCGTTAATTCAATAGATCCAGGTCTGAATGTAAAAATATTTTTGGTTGGACGGCGGTCTGAATTTGATCCTTTTGTACAACAGAAGCTGTTGCTGCTTAAGGAAAAGAACATTTCTGCTTTCTACACATCTTGCGACACTCGAGATCACAAAATGTTTATGAGCTATATAGAAAGTATAGTTAGTAAACATGGTGATATATCGCTGTTGATCAATGCAGTGGGGATAATTTTAAATCAAATGTTGTCAGAGAGTGTTGAGGCCGATCGATTTGCTCAGTTTGAAACGAAAGCTAAAACAGTTGAGAATTTAGTTTATGTTTATAAAAAATATAACATTCAAAATATAATTTCATTTTCTTCGTCGACCGGATATTACTGGAATGCGGGTCAAGCTGTTTATGCCTTAGCAAATTCATATGTTGATGTTGTCAGCGAAATTGTGGATAAAAGTATTTCAGGCAGAAGATTTCAGTCAGTTGGCTGGCCACCATGGGACAACGTAGGAGTTATTACTGACGAATCACCGATTCAGGCATTCATAAATTTCACTGGAGTTACTTATTTAAAATCTGCTCAAGGCGTTGATTTTTTTTGGTCAGCCCTTTCATCGGCAAATTCAAACATTGTTATTTTGGATGAAAACTCAAGTATCCGTTATTTTGCGGGTGGTGTAGATAAGAAATCCTTCAGACAGTTTTTCTCAAGTATTCAAACACCGTTTGTGGGAACTCATTTAAATTTAACAGGGTTAACACTGTTAAACTTACCCTACCTTAGGGATCACTGCTTGTCTGGTCGCCCGATTGTGGCGGCATCAAACATGATCGCATTATTTATGCAGCTGGGTTACGTCATATGGGGAAAAGTTCCAGAGGCCGTTGGATTTACTGGTCACAACTTTATTTTTGTTGACGAAACGGCTTCACAAGTTGGAATCGAATTTCAACGAACACCAGTTGAAATAGCAATGAAATTAAAGACCTCGTTTGTGCACTCTGAAGGTAAAGTTTTAAAAACTCAGGCTAATTTGGCAACAGTTCGTAAAGTAATTCCAAAATACAGTCACAAACTAGATTCAGCTGGTCTGCGTGGTACAGTCATTGAAACGATTAGGTCATTTGAATACACTGATCTTTTTTACGTTGATCCGTTGACGAAGCATCTTTTGATTGAATTTAATTTATCACGGCTTCCGCGATGCACTGAAATGCCACTTTATGATCGCTTGTTTGCCATGATTGAGATTTGTAATCAAGCTGTAGGCCTTGTAGGCCAGTGGGTTACAGATCAATATTCAATACCTAAATCAATTGCTAGCGTAAAAGTTTATGATGATGTGGATTTAACTGAAAAAATGTACAGTCAGCAAGAGAACCTGCGGGTGGAAAAAGATTATGTTATGGCTGACGCATATATTACTAACGATTCAGGTGAAGTTGTGATGTTTCTGACAGATATAAAATTTGCAAACTTGAATCAAGTCGCCAATGTGTCAGAACGGTATAAGGTTTTAAAAATATAAATACCTAAAAATAAATGTGAAATAATGGAAAAAATTAAAGCGTAGCTGGATAGCTGATTAATATAGAAATGGTCAGCTAAGTTTCTGGAAAAATAATAACTTGGAAAAATCGAAAAAACCAGGAACATAAAACTCAATGCATAGATTTGCAAATTCAGTTTTGCTTTTAACATAAAGACAAAAATTAAGATTAAAATCAGATTGGCACTAAGGATATTAACTAAACTATAATGGTAAATTAGGTCAGAGAACGCATACTTCGGACTTAGCGCTTCCAAATCTGGAATTTTAACCTCAGGACTAGTAAATAGGATCAATAATTGATATTCGTATCGACTTAAGATTTCAAAGTAAAAACGCTTAAACAGGTTTACAACTAGTATTAGATAAGCCAAAATTGATAGAGAG
Organism: Bdellovibrionales bacterium; assembly: GCA_043747425.1. Classification (GTDB taxonomy): domain Bacteria; phylum Bdellovibrionota; class Bdellovibrionia; order Bdellovibrionales; family Bdellovibrionaceae; genus Pseudobdellovibrio. The sequence goes on along the minus strand of JAYTPC010000050.1, from coordinate 15,142 downwards.
TAAGAAAATAATCCTAAGGATCTAAGCAGTGCCACATTTGTATAATAAGTATAAAAATATTTTACGTCTACTCATTTTTATATTCTGTGGACTTGCCGCTTACCGCGGTTTTTTTTCAGAAAGTTCCTGGGCTCGTACCTCGCTAAAAAAAAATCAAAAACCCAACTTTGAATTGATTGATGTCACTGTCCTATCGGGCATTGATTTTACACACCAGCAAGAATCAGCACTACCGCTGTACAAAAATATAGAACCTTGGGTGACTTCCCAGGGTTCATCTGTTTCGGTAGTGGATATAAATAATGATGATTACCCAGATGTTTATCTGACAACAACAAAGTTTAAAATGGACAACAAACTTTTTGTTAATCAGAAAGATGGAACTTTTAAAGATGAAGCGCAATCGTACAACTTAGCAAATGTTAATGAAAATGCAGCAACCCTAAGGTCATTGTTTTTTGATTGTGATAATGACGGCGATCAAGAGGTTCTAATTTTAACAGAGACTTGTCCGCGTCTGTATAAAAAAAATAAAACCACTTCGAAATTCGAAATGATAAGTTTTAATCCTCCTGGTAATTCGTGTGTGCCGTCCGTGTCTGCAAATATTTTTGACTATAACGCCGATGGCCTTTTGGATATTATTTATTCAGGCACCACCGGGGATAGCTTTGGAAAAAGCTACGGGTATTTGCCGATGGGATTTGTATCGGCCAACAATGGTGGAGCCACTTTTGTATTTAAAAATCGGGGACAGTGCCATTTTGAGTCAACCCGGATACTGGAACGTCAAAAAGAAAATTTATTTACTAATGCTATCGGTGTGGGCGATTTCAGAGGTGTGAATTCACAAGATATTTGGTTTGCAACAGATTTCAATTCTGACCGAAACTATATAAAAATAAATAACGATGAATTCGAATATTCAAAAGGTATGATTGCGCCTTCCTTAGCCAAAAGTGGTATGTCTGCAGAGCACGTATTTCTTGGGGATGACCTTGTGCCAAATGTTTTTGTATCCCATGTTTTTCACAAAGGTTACGCGCCCTACGGTAACAACTTGTGGCAATTTAACGGATCAACTTTTGTTGATCGAGCGCCAAAACTGGGAATTCAAGATTGTGGATGGGCTTGGGGAGCAAAATTTGTTGACATGAACAATGATGGATTTTCAGATTTGTATGTTGCAAATGGTTTTTTTTCAAATGAAGCTGCTACAAAGAGCACAAAGGCTGCTAAAGACTATTGGTATCTTTTTGGTGTGGTAACGACGGCACCTAGGTCATTGACCCCTAATTCAAACAAATGGCCAAATATGACGGGGACCCAGCTTTCCGGTGAAGAGCGTGATTGTTTTTTTATTAACGATAAAAATGAAAAATTTTATGATGCAGGGGAGTTTTTTGGTATTGATTCTAAAAAATTAAATGGTCGCGGTGTTGCAAGTTTAGATATTAATAGTAATGGCAACATGGGTTTAGTGATAACCAATCAAAAAAACAAAGCTTATGTCTATCAGTCAGTACAAAACAATACACACAGTTGGATTGGTATAAAGTTAATTGGTTCAAAAAGCAATCGTGACGCCGTTGGCGCAAAAGTACGGGTTTATACAAATGATGAAATTCCAAAGAAATTTTTAACGGCAGAAGTGGCGCCATATAACGGATATGTTTCGCAAAGCGATTCGCGTTTGCATTTTGGCTTGGGACAAATGTCAAGGGATGCAGTCGATATGGAAATTTTTTGGCCTAGTGGAATTTCACAAAAAGTAACGAATCTGAAAATCAATGCATATCACAAAATAAGCGAGGTCCAATAAATGTTTTCATCTGAAATATACAATTCTATCACTTGGCCCAAATGGAATTCCCCAATTATCTTTGGATTTTTAATTTTGTCTGGGTACTCTTTGTATGCATTATTTACGGAAGCTTTCGGAAGAAATTTAAATCAGCTGCTGGCAACGGTCCTGACATGTTATATTTTAGACACAGTCTTTTATTATATTCGGTTTAAAGAATTGCGATTTACTCTGGGTGGAGCAGTCAGTGGGCTGGGATTGTTTTTCTTGTTCGATTCGGCTTATCTTTGGATGTATTTCTTGGTAGCTTTCGTCACTATACTGGTCAAACATTTGTTCACGTACAAAGATCGACACATTTTTAATCCCACTAGCTTTTCTTTGTTGGTTGTTTGTTTTGCATTTCAAGACATCTGCACATTTCATTCTATGCGGTGGGATGGTCAATTGTTTTTTAGTATTTTATTTTTTGTTCTTGGTACTGCTTTGACGGTGTACGCAAAACGATGGATTGTCGCGGTCAGCTTCATGTGTTTTTTCATTATTTTCGCATATCTCAAATCAATGTTTTTGCCAGTACCGTTTGCTATTATGTTGTTGCCAATCTTGGGTCCGGGCTTGCATCTGTACAGTTTTTTTATGATTACCGATCCACAGACATCGCCAATCAAGCCAAAAGAACAAATTGTATTTGCATTTTTCGTGGCACTGATTGATACATTTTTCAGATACCAGCAAGTTCGTTTTGCACAATTAATTAGTCTGTGTGTGGTGTGTATGACATTTACATTAATTGCTTATCTAAAAAACCAACAAACTCTTAAGAAAAATGACATCTTACAACTTAGCGCTTAGCCGTTGCGGACTTTTTCTTTTGTATTTGGGTGCCCTGATACCAATGGCAAATGCAATTCGTATCTTCTTTATCATGCCCACTCTTTTGAATTCGGAAAGTTTATATTTTTTCGCAAAAGTTGGGCCATTTAATTTATTTTTAACTGGGATGTGCTCACTTATTAACATATGTATTTTTCTACTAAAGCAAAAACCAGGTTTTTGGTACGCCCATCTATTCGGAGTCCTATTGGTAGGTGGAAGTGATGCGCTGGGTGGAATTTCAAATTATCTAAGTACGCCTCAAACTGTGCTTCCAATCCTAATGCCGGTGTTTGTTACGTTGATCAATTTGATCGGCCTAATATGCTTCAAAAACTTTGTTTTTGAAGCAACAACCAAAACGGATAAAACTTAAATACAGCGTATTGTGTACGTCAAAGGATTTAGATTCTTCGAAATGTCCAAATCTCCAAAATGTGGAACATATGTTGCATTTGTGAAAGATAAGATCACTTTATTTTTTGGAACTACCGAGGCGTAGCTGCCTAAATTGCAAAAAAATTTTTTATACACACTGTGTACTTTTAAATCCGTTGTCGATATTGAATACCTAGAAATATGTAATGTTAAATGGTTGCTGAAGGGAATTTCTGAAACAAATTTTTTATCAATCAGAATGTACTGTGATGTCGAATCCGTAAAAGTAATTTTAAAATAAATATTACTAAAATATAAGTTTGAATCAAAAACAACAGGAATCGGAGATACCATCATAGTCTGCAGTGGTCGTTTGGAATTCACTAAACTTGAATACGCACCACTCTGCGCACCGTTCATAAAATAGAGGATCGGACTTTGCATTCCGGCTATAACCAGAATTAACGCAAATATCTCAAAAAATTTTTGAGATATTTTTTCAAAAGTTTTACCCATCTTTAAGATCCAGTTTCTTGACGGGATTTGACCAGTAGGATTTTGCGAGCCATCTGCTGTCAAAAACAAACACATGAAATAATATGATGGAAATTGAAACCTCCATCATATTTGTCGTCGTTGCTATTCCAACATGTCCAAAAAGCATTATAAAGTAAACAGCAAAACGGGTGTATTTATTGAGAAGCGCAGGAAGAAACAAGATCTCAACATACATAAATGTCCAAGTCAGAAATTTTAAAAGAATTTCAACGTAATAATTATTTTCGAGTCCTTGAAGATTGATAAAAACTGGCGAAGAGGCATAAAGTAACTTCAAAGCATTGCCATTATGCCAATAGTCAGTCAAAAAAAGTTTATTGTAACCAGAAGCAAAATATCCCAGACCTAAAACAATCCACGCTCCGTTATAAAGCACTGACGGCATAAAAGGTTTATTTTTTGAAACACGGACAGCGCTAATCGCTAATAGCAACCACCCTACATAGTCATGATTTATTCCATAAAGGTAAGTATTACTAAATAAAAAGAATGAGCAAAATATCCAGCAGAGGAAAGCAAAAAACTGTGTGAAAAGATTAAGAAAAATCAAACAGGTAAGCGCTAAAATAATATTTAAATTGAGTATTTCACTAGGGTTAAAAGCGATAAATGAAGCCTGTAGAATGCAATAGTAATGAAAAAATAGATACAAAGCCATTCCGCGCTGGCAAAATAAAATCTGCATTTCTGAATAAAAAGTAACTTTTTTAGATAAACTTGCAAAGGCATTCATTATTAAATTGAAATGGTTAAGTTTGAACGTTTTAATAAGCTTATTGTACATATAGCTTTTCGGAAAGGGCAAAGTGAAAGTTCCAGGCAAGCGCCTTATTTTTTCGAATTTTCTTAAAGTGGTTTTTACGACCCTTTTGCTTGTCTTGGCGCTGTGGTACGTAGTCATCAAAATCAGTCCGGTAAACCTAGATGCGATAACCAAGTTTGTGCTGCGGTTAACAGTTTCGCCTTGTTATTTTGTATATGATCACCCTAGATTTTTTTTGGATTACAGTATTCAGTTTTTTAACGAGGTAAACGGCGAAGAAAAATTAGTAAAAGAAACATTCATTACCAATAAAAATTGGAATAAGGCGATTGGCGGGAGTGTCGAGCGAAAAGACATCATCGCGCATTCAGCAGGATGGGCGACTACTGAGAGTTCGTTTGCTGCACAACGAGTACTGAAATATTACAATTGCAACCGCCCTTCGGAATTGTTCGATAATGACTCAGTCACGGATCAAAAGTTTACGACGGTCAAAATTGTATCGACCAGCACACAGGATCGCGAGTTCAGAAATATATTAACAGTAAAGTGTAGCACAAATGAATAAATTATTTTATGCAGTTTCCAATTTATGGACAGTGCCAATGCCGAATTACTCGTTAAGGTATTTTAAATACTTTAGAATTGCTCTGGGTCTATTTTCAATTTACTACTTTCTTTCTTTAGTACCCTATGCCAGCGAGCTATTCGGCAGCCAAGGAGTCATAGCCTATGTGTTCAGGCGATCACTTTACTCAATGTCTACAGAACTGTGGATATTTCTTTTAGTATTTGCATCTGTGTGCTCGCTTTTATTTGCGATAGGTTACGAGCGCAGTCGAATGTCGATTATTTTATGGGCTTGTGTTGCCTGCGTGTTAAATGAAAATCCACTTTTGAGCTCGTTTACATTGAGTAATTTGGGAATTCTTTTTATTGCTATGGCGCTGACGCCTGATGAGGCAGTAAAAGTTTGGTACATGCCAAAATTTTTACATCAGGCCATCGGTTACTTCTTGGCAATCAGCTATTCATCTTCAGGAATTACGAAGCTTTCAAGCTCATACTGGCGGTCTGGTGGGGCTATCGAGAAAATGCTGACATCGCCGCGTGCACGGGATCTTTTTTTGAATGACTGGATACTTTTGTTGCCTAGTCAGGTATTTACGGTTTTAACTTATATTTTTTTATTTTCTGAGATTGTATTTCTTCCCGGTTACTTTTTTAAAAGAACCAGAAAATACGTTTGGCTGGCTATTCTTTTAATGAATCTAGGGATCGGCAGCTTAACTCAGTTAACCAAATTATCAACTTCCTTGATATTTTTACATTTCTTCGTATTTCAACCGGAATGGATCACGGATCTTTTAAAAAAAATTGGAAGAATGGCTAATACAGCCAAGTGTAACTGATATTACTTAAATGACTCGTATTGAAACGTTTAATTACACTAATTTTGGTTGATTTATAGCCCGTTTCGCCTACCATAAGATTAAGTGAAGTTCATATGACAGTAAATAAAAAAAACGGTTTCTCGCTTATCGAGGTCTTGGTTGCTCTTGGACTTTTAAGTATTGTCGGCATCGGCACAACTTCGATGATATTGAATATGATGAGCTCGAACGACTACGTAATAATGGGAAATTCAGCGTTAAATTTAAAAAGTGAGTTGACGGCATTGCTGAATGATAAACGAGCTTGGACTGCAACTATTGCAGATACTGCAACAAACCCCAATGCTACTGCACAGTTTGCCTGCCTTAGAAATTCAACTGACTGTGCAGCATTAACTAGTACTTATCCGCTCACTCCAAAAATGGTTAACAACAATCTTTTCAGGACAAATTACAATCCACAAACTAATCCCGACCAAGGGTTTAACAAAAACGGCATTGTTTGCGCAACTTATAGCACGACGACGCCGAATGACGCGTGTCCTATGCGGTATACTTTTACCTGGCAGCCACTTTGTCCTGCTACTGGAATGTGTATAGATCCGCCGGTACGAATTCGCCTTGTTTTTAATTTTAGTTCTACCAGTAAATTGACCACTTTAAATCCTGAACGCTATGGCAACGATAATATCATTATCGGAAGCAACAGTTCTACCTATACAGAGTCCTCTTGTATCATTATCGGGGGAGTGTGGAATACCGCCACACAGACTTGCACTCCGCCACCACTTGCTTCAGGTACTATTGTCAATGTTTCCTGCACCAGTTCCGCATACACAACTTCACCTGTGGTTTGTACGCCGGTAGTGGTTCCTCCAGTAACTGGATGCGGCACTTCAAGTGGTGGTAGTGCCCCGACGTGCGATCCGATGACTGGCAGCTCTGCTTGCAATTGCACTCGAGTAATTGCTGCAGGTTACACGACAACTTTATGTACAGGAGGAGTTTCGACTGCGTCAGGCACCTGTGCTTGTCCACCAAGTTGTCCAACTGTAGTTGGTAATACCCCAACCCCAGCTAATCCGGTAAGCCCCGCAAGTTATTCCACGGTCACCCAATGCCAATGTCCTTAATTAAAAGCAATTTCAATTAATTGAAGAAACGGCGCAAATACAAGTCACTGTTAAAGTGTAAGGGTTTGGAAAATTTACCGAAGTATAACTTTCGCTCTGACGAGTCGAGCATTTTAAAGGGCATACGCAAGTGCCGTTTGGCCTTTGAAAGGCATCGTAACTGCTTGAAATACAACTAACATTTACTGTTGCATTCATCCCTGCTTGTGGCTGACATAAAAATAAAACGGGGTCCCAGACCCGATAAATATTGGTGCAATTAACTGCTGCTTTAGCTGGATCGGGAATACCCCTAATAAAATTAGAACTATAAAGGCTCTGTGGGTTAATCGCAGTATTTAATCTTAAGGTGCTGGTCTCTGCTGTATGCACAGCGCGAACTTCGACGCGAATATTTTTACGTGTGCACGGGGGACTAGCCGGACATATTGGCCGCCACCAAAATGTATATCTAAGTGGGCACCGATTCGATGGTGTTGTGGTGCTGTATGTGTTGCACAGATCGCCTTCGGGTGAAAAACCTTGGTTCAGATTTGCAACTGGATTATACCCGCCCAAAAACAATGTGTTATTGGTATTCCTAGGTACAAATTGCGTAAAACCTGAAGCATACGGCGAGCAATCAGTGCCGTTTAAGATACAGGTCATGCTGGTATTTGCCGCGGTTGTATTTCTCCAAGCCTTATCATCGTTCACAAGGCCGTAAAAGCTATCGGTTAATAATTTTGCACTCACTTTTAACAACTGGTTATTTAAGCTTTTTTTGTTGTTATCCACTAATGCCATAATGCCTACGCTGATGGCTGCAGCTACCGAAGTGAATATTAAAACCTGTACAATTCCTATACCGCTTCGATTCAATCTAAATTTAAGGATCGGACACTCTAGTTTCATTTCAACAGCACCTTTAATTTGCTTTTGATCTAAAAAACAAAAAACCTAAGCCCAAAGCAGCTAATACTGCACTGATAATTTTAATGTTACTGGTTGATTTTGGCTCTGCATTAACAACAGTAGGAGCAACAACTGTTGCAGGCGTTTCTTTTTCTGCCATTACCTTTGCAAGCTGATCGGTAGCTGTTTGCACAGCATTTTTTGCAGTAATATTTTCTTTCATCAAATTTTCAATTTCTGACTCTAGTCTAAGAATTCGATTTTTTAATTCAGAATTGTTAGCGTCTAAGATCGATAACTTATTTTTAGTAACGATAATATCGTTAACTGAGGCACCTAATAATTTAATTTGGCTTTTTGCATCTGCATTTGCTTGATTGAATGCTTGTCGAGCAAGAGTATCAAAATGCTTTTTAAGTGGGATCAAGCTTGGTATAGGTGACACTTTTAACTCTGCTTCAGAGTTGGTATCAATTTTTTTAAATACCATTGCCAACGTTTCTGGGGGAACTGGGCTCATTGACAAACCGTTTTTTTCTTTGAATTCTGAATTGTAAGCCTCGGTGTACATCTTGAAAAAAATTTTGGCTGCTTCACGCCGTCCCGCAAGACTGGAATCACTTAACTTTTGATCTGCAGCACTTAGCTCTGGCGGTTTCGGATCTGGTAAAATAACTTCAGCAGCTTCCGAAATGACGCTGAATAAGATAATTAGGCATGCAAAAAGTTTTCTCTTCATGATAAAATGCTATTATGAAGAGCGCTAAAGATACAACTGAATTTAACCAGATAACCGTTAACAGTCTGATTACTGACCTAAATATTTTATATACGTTTTCATTCTTCTGTTTTTACTATGCCCATGTATCAACTTGGACCGATTTTCAAACCGTAAAAATTTACGATCCTATTTTTTCTGTTTTTTTGTGTTTTTCCGTTTTTTTTATTTTACTCGCTGGCGCACGCTTTCGCGTAGGTATTGATAACGCTTTGCACAACCATGCTCTACTACCCAGCTACACTGTTGTTCCATTTTTAGTCGTGGTCATGTGGGTATGTTCAATCAAATCAATGTTGGCATTTGGAACCTATCAGTTTTTTAGATGGGAAGCGCCTCACACAATTGCACTTTCAATTTTCATCGTCTATCTGACGAGTAAAATTCATATTTATTTTAATTATCTGCTTTTCTTTCTGCTGGTTCTTTTAAAACTTTCTTTTTTTTCATTTTTAAGCCCAGTGTTAACCAAATTTTTAGCGAAGACTTACATTGTGTCCGATGTGGTTGATACCGCTCTGGCTAAATCTTTAATTATTTTCTTAAGCATCGTGGCATGGAAAAGTTTAAAGCAAAAAATTCCTCTAAAACCTGGATTCAAATATATTTTGTATGGTTTTTTTTGCATTGCTGCAGTTTGGTGGCTTTGGCCTAATGTTCCCTTTGTTGCTGATCAAATCAATGTTCTTAAATCTTTACCTTATGGAATAATTATCGGTGACAGCAGGCAATCACAACACGCTTTTGGGCTTATTTATTGGCTGCCCGTTGTTCTGTTAGGTTTCATAATTACAGACTTCATCTTAAATATAAAAAATAATAGATTGTTCAACGTTCTTCTTTGTACGATGTCAATAATGCTTATGGTTTATCTGCTTTACTCATTTACTACATTACAGCGCAGCTCGATTTATTATTCGATCACTGAATTTGGCAATGAGTTCATGATGGATCCTTTTAATTCAAATGTCCTGCTATTTGGCAGCCTGTTCGTCTTTATGATTTATTTAATCAACATATTTTATTTCTGGATCCAAAAAATAAAATTTTTTAAAATAATTTCGCAATCTATTTTCTATCAATACTTTTTCCTAACACTTTTTGGCACTGGTGTTTGTAATCAAATAAATGAGTTTATGTTAAGATATAATTTCAAGCACAACTTTTTGGCATGCTTGACCGTCCTTTTATTTCTGGGAATTGTTTTGGCTTATGTTGTTGATTATTTAACTTCGTTCAAAATTGAATTTACCCTAAAGTCTTCAGTAAAAAAATGAAGGTCGGGCGCAACTCTGTTAAATTATTCAAAAGTATCCATTACGAATTAATGCTGCTTGAAAAATTAACTTCGCTATCAGAAATGCGGACAGTTCTTCATCCCAAGGAAATCCAGCACATTAATAACGCAACTAACGAATCTTTCCGTCAACAAAGAGCCAACGCTTAAGCTCTGTTAAAATTTGATCAAACCCACTGGGTGGACTACTCAAAAGAGGGTGCTCCAATTTTAATGATCGATACGATGCCTTCAGAATTTTCTATTTCAATTTCGCACAAAGAAAACTGTGTTGCTGCTGCGATATCTTTAAATTATTCAAAGAAGCTAGGAATTGATCTCGAAATTTTAAACAGTGGGAGGGATTTTAGCTTTTTGAAAGGGGCATTTATCGATGAACGCGAGTGTTCGTATTTTAAAAGCATTACTGATCTTTACAAACTAAGTGCAAATGATGCCCCATTGTTTTTTTGGACTTTGAAAGAAGCAGCGTTCAAAGCCCTAGGTGGAAGTTTTAGTATTGATTCTTTCAAAGTATCTGTGGCTGATGGCAGAATCAAACTAACCTGTTCAAAAATAGATTTACCCTTTATATCTGATATCATTATGTCGGATGAAAATTTAATTGCACTCGTAATGGTAACGCTCTGACCTGAAAATTGTATCAATCTAATACAACTTTCACTTGTTTCCACTTTTTATTTTGAATAATGCCATAAATACCCTACAACGACTTTAGACTAACCCTTTAAAAGACGAAAAGACATTGATCACCACATTGAGGGGAACGTATGTCTGGAATTCGAATTTTAAAAAAAGGCGAGTATCTTTTTAAAGAGGGTGAAAAAATTCAGTCTGTTTGGATCGTTCAATCCGGACAAGTAAGTCTTGGTCTACACAAAAATAAAAAATATGTTGAAGTGATGACTGCAGGTGCTGGTTACGTATTTGCAGATTTAATTATATTAGGAGCCTCCGTTTATAATTACTCTGGCCTTGTCATGAACGAAACAAAAGTCATGGAAGTGCCACTAGAAAGCTTCAAGCAGCAGTACGACAGTTTACATCAAGTGAACAAGGCGTTTATCAAAGGCCTGTGCGAAAAATTAAAATCGTCGTTGAATGAAATCAAATCTTCTCGTTTTGAAAAAGATCCATCTGCATGCTCGGATGATGCAGTTCCAAAAGCTTTTGGGACTATTTTCCACGTTTTAAACCACAAAGGTTTAAAAGAAGGCGCCTCGTCCAAAATAGATTGGCAAACGATGCGACAATATTCTCAAAGAATTTTTGGAGAATCGTTAAAAAGATTAGAACAGGCGACCCAGCTGTTAGTAAAAGTGAAATTAGCTGAATATATCTATGGAAAGAATCCGGATGATCCGAACGCTAAAGATGAAATTCAAGGGATCTTCCTGAAAGATTTAACTGCTTTGGAATCTTTTTTTGAATTCTATCAGTATTATTATTTCAAGGGTGGAAAATCAGAGCTTCTAAAATTTGATGAAACCAATTACAACGTATTACGAATACTAACGTCCGCTTACGACGGAATCGTGCCTGATAAGTTTGGTATTGCCACAAAAGATTTTGGTGAAGTGACAGAATTTTTTAAAGAATACGGTATAAACCTAGGTGCAGGGCATTTTACTGCGTTAGAGGCCAAGGGTCTATTTTGCAAGAGAAAACCAGTTGCTGATGGAAAAGTACATCTGCAGTTTGAAATAAAAGAATTTAGAACCCAGCAAGATATCTGGAAAATCATCCGAGAAATTGATAAATGGAATGAAAAGGGATTTATCGATATGGCAGATATTGATGAAGGACCTAAAAAGAAAAAAATAATCGATGGAGTCGAGTGTGGCGAATGTAATGCTGTCATGATTTTAAACGCGAAATTCTGCAGCGAGTGCGGAAATAAATTGGTCAGCCAGAATACTAATTCTGGAATTGAAAGAAAGGCCGCATGAAACCTTTATGGATAACTTTTATAGCCGGTTTTGTAATTCTATTTTCATTTCAAAACTGTCAAAACCCACCACACATGGACGAAATCAGTACCATTGCGGTAAACGGTCAAATAGTCTCTGGTGGTAAAATAACTTTGTCGGAGCATCAAATTAAAGGACTTCAGCTTGTATCCAAATTTCAAGAAACAATCGTAAAGAATGGCACTTCATTTTCTGTGATTTCAGACCGCCGCTATGATTTCGCTTTCGATGGATCAAATTTGAAAAAAGAATTTATAGCTAGCTCTGAACTGAATGCAGCATCAGATACTTTTTGCCTAAATGATGAATTAAAAAATGAACTGCAGTCGATTTTAGTTTCGGCTTCTATTTGTGAAAAGTCGGACCAAGACGCTGATCAACTTTGTGCTGCAGTCATTTTGCCGGAGTACGCCAGTTTACAAACAGAAGCGGATTCTTACAGTTTAGGAGCAGCAACCGATAGTTGTGGTTCAAATTCCGTTGATTTATGTGGCTCAGAACCCGACCTTCTAAAGGGCTATACCAAGCATTTAGACAGCCAGCTACAAAACTTGAAATGTAACTAGCTGTAAGATCAAATTTGCTTTAATTCAAAACTTTTTTTTGCACAACTGCAAAGGCTTCTTTTAGTTTTTCACGAGTCGGCACTGCGCCCTGTGCAAAGTCTGGCCTTCCGCCACCTTTGCCACCCAAAACTTCAGCGAAATCTTTTAATAATCCGCCGGCTTGAAATTGCTTCGTTAAATCTTTGCTGACAGAAACTATAACAGGAAAAGAAGTCTCGCCCTGGCCGATGACAAGGACAACACCGTTCTGAATCTTGTTTTTTATTTGATCAGCTATTTGTGACAGTACATCACGATCATCTAAAGAAACATCTGCCATGACTAATTTGGCTGTTCCGCTACCGGTTGTGAACGACAAACCTTTAGCTACAAGTTCATCCACATTGATTTGATTGGACTGCACTTTTTTGACTTGTTTCTGTAAATCTTTAAGCTCTTCTTTTTTCTCTTCAATCCACGTCGTTAGTGGTTTGTCTGCAGCAACGCCCGTGCTTTGTCTTGCTGATAAAAGCTCTTCATTATTTCTAAATAAAAACTGAATGGCAGCATCGCCTGCAACAGCTTCGATACGTCGAACCCCAGCGCTGACCCCTGATTCTGACATCACTTTGAAAACGCGAATTTCTGAGGTATTGTGTACATGAGTGCCGCCGCATAGTTCGGTTGAAAAATCAGACATTTTCAACACGCGCACGGTTTCTCCATATTTTTCTCCGAACAGGGCCATAGCACCAGATTCAATGGCTTTTTGATGCGGCATCAGTGTCGCCGTAACAGAATTTGCCTGAGCAATTTCTGCATTGACCAAAGATTCAATTTTCTTGATTTCGTCACTGGTCATTGGCTTCGTATGAGTAAAATCAAAACGGGTTTTCGAAGCATCAACCAAAGAGCCAGCCTGAGAAACATGAGTTCCCAGAACTTTTCGAAGTGCCGAGTGCATCAAGTGAGTCGCCGAATGATTTGCAGCCACCTGACGTCGCTGGGATCTTTCAACTTTAGCTGTCACCGTATCTGATAACTTAAAGTCTCCGGATTCAACTTCGATGTAATGAATGAATAAATCATTTAGCTTTGAGCAATTAGTGACAACAGCTTTTACTGTCGCTGACTGCAAGGAACCAAGATCAGCAACTTGACCACCACCTTCTGCATAAAATGGTGTTTCAGCCAGGATACAAAATCCACTTTGCCCTGTTTTTAAAACGTTAACTTCATTGGTGCCATCAGAAAGCCCAACAACTTTAGAACTGATTTCTAAGTTTTCATAACCAACAAATTTAGTTATTTCAGCTTTGTGTTTTTGTGTAAATTCTAACAAATGTTTTTCATCTGTTTGTAAGCCTTTGCCTTTCCAAGTTGATTTGGCCTTTTCTTTTGAAGCCAGCATGACTTTTTCAAACTCAGTTTCATCAACATTCAAGCTTTGTTCGGCTGCAATCAGCGCTGTTAGATCCAACGGAAAACCATAAGTGTCATATAGTTTAAATGCTGTTTCGCCAGAAATTATTTTTTTATTCTGTTTTTTTACTTTCGTAATTTCATCTTGCAGGATAGCACTGCCGTTATCTAGGGTTTGTAAAAATCGAGATTCTTCTTCTTTTAAAGTAGATAAAATAAAATCTTTACGTATTTTTAATTCAGGATAAGCATCTTGCATGTGATGAATTAATGTTTCGCTCATAAGCGGCAGCAGTGAATGCTGTGTTGAAAGTTTTCGCCCATAGCGCACAGCACGTCTGATAATGCGGCGTAAAACATAGCCGCGCCCTTCGTTCGATGGCAGTGCTCCGTCAGCTAATAAAAAAGAAGTCGAACGGCAGTGGTCTGCTAGCACGCGCATGGCTGCGACATTTTCACGAATTTTAGCATCGGTTCGTAACACTTCAGGATCTGTCACGTAACTTAATCCAGTCAAACGTGATGCTTGATCAATCATCGGTGAAAATAAATCGGTATCGTAGTTCGCAAATTTTCCTTGAAGAGCTGCGACCAAGCGTTCAAAGCCAGCCCCAGTGTCTACCGAAGGTTTCGGCAAAAGCGTCTGCTTACCAGGAGCTTCTTCATAGAATTGCATGAAAACAAGATTCCAAATTTCAACAAAACGATCTTCACCAGCAGCAATTCCTTTAAAAGGATCTGACTCTTTACCAGCTTTTGGACCGTGATCATAAAATATTTCTGTACACGGTCCACACGGACCAACATCACCCATGCGCCAAAAATTATCTTTTTCAAATCGAAAAATACGATCCTTAGTAACACCTTCTTGCTTGTGCCAAATGTCAGCGGCTTCGTCGTCAGTTGTATAACAAGTGACATAAAGTTTTTCTTTTGGAATTTTTAATTCATTTGTTAGAAAATCCCAAGCAAAGTGAATCGCTTCTTTTTTAAAATAATCACCGAAAGAAAAATTACCAAGCATTTCAAAAAATGTATGATGCCTGGCCGTGAAGCCGACATTATCCAAGTCATTGTGCTTTCCGCCGGCACGAACACATTTTTGTGAAGTCACTGCACGGGTATACCCGCGGTTTTCTAATCCTAAGAAAGCATTTTTGAACTGGTTCATTCCCGCATTTGCAAACAGCAAGGTAGGATCATTTTCTGGAATTAAACTAGAACTGCCAATGTGATTGTGGCCATTCTTTTTAAAGTAATTTATAAATTCATTGCGTATTTCAGAACTCTTCATCATGGGATAATACTCCTGCTTTAAATTCTTTTTTTA
>JAYTPC010000049.1:0-53646 GCA_043747425.1 Bdellovibrionales bacterium | reverse complement strand
GGCATCGATCACCATGCGCTCAGTCCCTGCAGTGCTAAATCCTAAAATATTCACGCCACCACGATATAATCCTGATGTCGCTTGACCTACACCAACACTTGGCGCTGCTGCAGTTCCTGCTGAACTGATCACGGCACCTGTTAAGGTGCCACCAGCAAGCGGTAAATATGTCGCACTTAAACTTGGAATATCACTAGCAGTTAATGCTCTAAAACTTGGTGCTAACGGTCCACCTGCTGGAGGCCCTGCGAAAACTAAATTATTTGCGACTGTTGCTGAACCAGTACCACCATTTGCAACCGGCAAAACTCCGGAAGTAATTTTTGAAGCATCTAAATTTGGAATATCGGTATCGGCAAGCGATGTACCTGCCGTAACACGGCCTTTTGCATCGTAAGTGATTTTTGTACTTGTTCCGGTTGTTACTATATTAGCTAAAGTCGGATTTGGATAAGTTCCCGTTAAATCTCCGCCTGCAGTATCTAAACCAATACTTGCACGCGCTTGCGCCGGGGTTTTTAAAACAAAATTTGTACCATTACCAACAAGAAAATTATCTGCAGTCGGAGTGTAACCAGAAATATTTGTCAGCTGAGTATTTAGCGGCTGCTTGTTCGAAAGATCAGTTACTAAATTTGTAACTTGTGATTGCGCGATCGCAATTGGCGTTGTCGCTGCTGCAGTTAAGCGGCCTTGTGCATCGACGGTGAACGAGGGAACTCCACTCGCTGAACCGTAACTATTCGCTGCTACGGTTGTATTTGCTAAGTTTAAAGTTGCAGAACCCGTCGCTGCGCCACCAGATAAACCAGTTCCTGCAACAACATCTGTGATATCACCGCCGGTACCAGCATTGCTTGCAATCGGTGTCCAAGTGATTCCATTATCGCGGTAAATAATTTGTGCTTGCGTATCGAAATAAATGCGGCCATCAGTGCCCGCTGCTGGCAGCCCTACTGTGTTGCCTGATTGTAAAGTCAGAATAACGTTTCCAGAACCAGAACCAGCGTTCGTAATCTTGGCTGCTAAATCTGTTGTTAAATTTGCAACTTGTGACTGCGCAATTGCAATCGAAGTTGTTGCTGCCGTTGTTAAACGACCTTTACTATCCACTGCGAACGTCGCAACACCTGATGCTGAACCATAACTGTTAGCAACAACACCCGATGTGCCCAAAGTTGGGTTCGGATACGTTCCAACTAAATCTCCGCCAGCTGCACCAATCGGCGCGCGTCCATCAGTAAAGCGGGAATCATTTCCTGCAGCCACGGTTCCTAAAGTGGTACCAACATTAAGAACTGCGGCTCCGCCAAGACCTAAACTTGTACGTGCCTGCACCGGAGTTTTCAAAACAAAATTAGTTCCATCACCTGCGATAAAATTATCTGCCGTTGGCAAATAACCAGAAATATTTGTTAATTGTGTGTTTAAAGGCTGCTTATTTGAAAGATCTGAAGTCAAATTTGTAACTTGAGATTGTGCAATTGCAATTGGAGTTGTTGCCGCTGTCGTCAAACGACCTTTCGCATCCACAGTAAATGTAGCAACACCCGTCGCTGATCCATAACTATTTGCAGCTACGCCAGATGTGCCTAAAGTCGGATTTGGATAAGTTCCCGCTAAATCTCCGCCAGCTGCACCGATTGGCGCGCGCCCGTCAGAAAAACGCGCATCATTTCCTGCTGCTACTGTTCCTGCTGCTACGCCTACGTTTACAGTTAAAGCTGGCGTTGTTGAACCAGTTGCTACACTCAAATAACTATTTGTCGAAGTTACATTTGAAACAGTTCCAGCGGGAACAACCGACCAAGTGCCATCACCACGAAGATAAGTTGAAGCGCTTGGTGTTCCAGATCCCAGTCTAGCTGGAGCAATAATTCCTGTTGTTATTTTTGCAGCGTCTATATCTGCAACACTAATAACTCCTGCTGCTACATTCAGGCCAGTACCAACTTGCACAACACCTTTAGAGGTTGTCGTCGCATCGACAGAAACCGCTGTTCCCGGAACGCAACTAAGACTGGTGCCTGAACCAGAATTTGTTGCAGTCAAAACGTCACTGCCAGTACAAACTGGCAAAGTAGCATTACGCAAAAAATCACCTGCTGGAAAACCAGCAAGCTTAGTACTATCTCCGGCAAAATTTGAATAAGGCACTGAATTCACATCAACGGCAGGCAGTGTTTGCCATCCAGCGACAGACCCATCAAAAAACTGCGCAATAATTTTTCGGCTGTCTGTTCCACCCATACTTGGCAAATACGATCCGCCACCCTGACATGTGTAAGACGGAGTTAAATTATTGAAAATATTTGTAAAAGTAAATGCAGCTGTTGGATAAACTTTTGTTCCAGCACCTAACTTAAACATGGCAAGACCGCTTGATCCTGACATACTAAAACCAGAAAAATCCTCAACGTACAAAATACAAGTTCCCGTGGGATCTACAGTTGTAAATCGAAAACTAACACTGGCTGCTTCTAACGGCATACCATCTGGTTTGTATATTTTTGTTTGAAATGAAAGACTTGTAGGAACGGCATGAGCAGTCACAGTAAAACCAAGTGTTATCAGATATGCTATTAAAAGAGGTAATACGTACTGAAGCATACTCATTTATCGGATTTTGTTTACACGAACTTAACTTATTGGTGTTAAATTCTTAACCATAATTCGAGCACTTCAATAAATGTCTCATAATGGACCTATTGTACTTACTTTTGTCTGCGATAAAATTTTTTGATTGCTTAAGTAAGACTTTGGTCTGTCAATAGTGCGGCGGTGGAATATGTGCGCCGTTGATGTCATCAGAAATCTTTTTTTGCAAATCTAAGATTTTCTTTTCAAGCTCATCCACTTTAAGTTGCTGCTGGTAAACGACGCCATTTAATTCATCCAATAGTTTATCTTGAAATGCAATTTTGGTTTCAATTTCGATCATGCGTTGCTCGGTACTCACTGAGAAGACTCCTTCAGAAATAGACTAGATATCTACAACTGTTTTTACTCACGTGCAACTTGCTGTTCATCGATTTTTCAGGAATTATGGTGTTTATGAGCATCAGCAAACACGTGCGCACTTTTATCTGCGAAACAATCCCTTCCGCCCAAAGAAATAGAAACTGACCCACTGAAATGTGCTTAAGAGTTCCTACCGCCTCGATAAGTTGAGTCTATTCAATAAATTATGTAGCTCGTTGGTTGACTTCTGATTGTACACAATCAGAAGTACCGTCCGAAAAGCATAATATCTAAAAATATCAAATCTTTAGAGGTCGGAGTGAGTTGATCTACGCACATTATAGTGGGTCAGTTTTTTAAAGTTTAGCAAAAAAACTAAAACGTTTTTGCATCGATCACAAAACGATACTTCACTTGTCCTTTAATTGTTTTTTCGTAAGCATCATTAATCTGATCCGCCGTGATCATTTCAATATCCGAGAAAACTTTTTTCTTAGCACAAAAGTTTAACATCTCTTGAGTTTCTTTGATGCCACCGATCAACGAACCAGTAAGTCGTTTTCGCCCGCCGATTAAAGAAAATGCGGCCACTTTACTTGGCGTTGGCGGCACTCCCAAAAGCACCATTGTTGCATCATTTTTTAAAGCACTTAAATACGGATTTAAATCATGATCGGCAGACACCGTGTTGATTATCAAATCAAAATAACCCATTTTTTCTGAAAATGATTCTGCAATTGTAGAAAGTAAAAAGTTTTTTGCACCCAACCTTTTTGCATCCTCTTTTTTATTTATCGATGTACTAAACACGGTGACTTCTGCACCCATGGCTTTTGCAATTTTCACAGCCATATGTCCTAAACCACCAAGCCCTACAACACCAACCTTAGAGCCTTTTTTTACTTTGTAACGCTTCAGCGGAGAATACGTCGTGATGCCTGCACACAATAGCGGAGCCGTACGATCTAGCGGCATCGATTTTTGAATTTTTAGAACATATTTATCCTTCACAGTTATGTGCGATGAATAACCACCCAGCGATGGTTTGCCATCCGCCTCAAGGCTGTTGTAAGTAAAAACTGTTTGCTTCAAACAGAATTGCTCTTCGTTGGCTTTACAGTTCACACATTTTCCACAGGAATCAACGAAACAACCGACGCCAGCAGTGTCGCCCACTTTAAATTTTTTAACTTTTTTTCCCACTTGAATAACATGACCGACGATTTCATGACCTGGAACACACGGGTACATCGTAGGACCCCATTCCGAGCGCACCGTGTGAATATCAGAGTGACAAATTCCACAATGAGAAATTGCAATCACCACGTCATCCGCTTTTGGCTCTCTACGTTCAAATGTAAATGGTTTTAATTCTGCATCTTTAGAAGCGGCAGCATAACCTTTTGTTTTTATCATTCTGAAATCTTAATAGTGGATACCCATCGTGGTCACGCACTGCTTTTTGGGCTTATCCACTGCAGCAACGTATCACTCTGGGATTAAACAATAAAAAACTAAAATAGTTTACTCGAACCTTCATTAATTGTTTAGAATTGTCGTATAGGATTATAGCATGTTGGTCTATTGGACGTTTTCTGAAAAACAGCTAGCCGCCTTCCGAAGACGCCCGTGTGTTTTCATCACTTTGCTATTTGCAATTCAGTTTTTAACATCAGCTTGCGATAAGCTAAAAGACCCAAGTGCTCCACAGATTTTATCCATATCCCATCCCTCGCCGTCAAATTTTAGAACTCCGATCGTCTCAGGAACTGCAGATTCTGATCTCGAGATTTCGCTTTTTTCATTGCCAGGTTGCAACGGCTCTTTTGTTGGCCGTGGGCGCAGCGATTCTTCAGGAAATTTCGCTGTTGCTTCATTTGTCTTAGCTGAAGGCAGTTATGACTTTTCCGTTCAAGCTGTACAAGGCGATAAGACGTCCTGTTCAGCTTCCAGTTTAGTTTACAATTTAGATATCACGCCTCCGTCGATTGTGATCTCTGCTCCGTCAGCCTCGCTGGTGGGTTTAGGATCGGCTGCCGTTAATTTCACGATGACCTATTCTGGATCTACTTCTGTTAATTTAACTGCAGATAAAATTACATTAAACAAAACAGGAACAGCTAATTGCAGTGGAATCATTATTACTAACGGAACCACTTTGAATCCGCAAATGAGTCTGAGTAACTGTAGTGGCAACGGCACTGTCGGCTTCACGATCGCCTACGGTTCAGCCTTAGATGACGTTGGGAATTCAGCAACAGCAACAAGTTCACTTTTTAATGTTGATAATAACGCCATAACTTCTGCAGTATTCAATCCCGCTAGCAGCACCGTCGGTGCTATTCCCACAACCGTGAATTTGAATTTTACTAAAACACTTTCAAGTAGTTCTGTAAGTAACACTGATTTTACAGTGTCAGGCAGTTGCTTGACATTGCCCGTCCTCAGTGTAACCAGCGCCGTTGGAGCAACCATCGCAACAAGTCTTGCTGGTGGATTATGCTCTGCCGTCGGACAAACAGTAGTCGTTTCTTTAAATTTAGCTCTTATTCAAGATGCCGCTGGAAATCCTGGATCAGGAACCGTCAGCGCCACGTACACGTTCGATAATATTGGACCAACTTCTGCAACAATAAACCCAGCGACGTCGACTGTGAATAGTTCACCAACGGTTGTCTCTGTCACTTACAACGAACCCATCGATCCAGCAACCGTGACCGGTGCTGACTTTTCGGTGACTGGCTCTTGCTCTGTGTTGCCAACGGTCACGGTATCTAGCGTT
Source organism: Bdellovibrionales bacterium (assembly GCA_043747425.1). Lineage (GTDB taxonomy): Bacteria > Bdellovibrionota > Bdellovibrionia > Bdellovibrionales > Bdellovibrionaceae > Pseudobdellovibrio. The sequence goes on along the minus strand of JAYTPC010000049.1, from coordinate 47,903 downwards.
ACATCCACAACCGCTAATTTAAGTTTATCTGGTGCCGCCTGCACGAACACTCAAACCGTAATTCTTTCTGCGAATCACTCTGCAGTCAGCGACATCATCGGAAATCTTGGATCGTCTTCATCCAGCGCAACTTATACTTTCGATACACTCAGTCCTGCTGCCTTAACAATTTCACCAACAACAAGTTCTGTTTCTAGTATTCCAACATCAGTCAGTATTACCTTTAGTGAAAATATTTTTCCTGCCAGTGTGCAGCCAAATGATTTAACAATCACAGGCACGTGTTCAAGTTTACCGACAGCCAGTTTATTAAGTGTTACGGGTTCAACGATTAATTTTTCGATCTCTGCAGCCACTTGCTCAGAGGGTCAAGTTATTACTTTAAGTCTAAGTGGTGCTTCTATAAGTGATGCCGTCGGAAACATCGGAACGGGTTCTGTTAGCTCAACTTTGACTTTTGATTCTTCAGGTCCCATACCTCTATCTGTTTCTCCATCGTCCGGATCTGTGAATGCAATTCCAGCCTCCATAACGATTAATTTCAATGAAAATTTAAATTTATCCTCTGTCTCTAATTCTGATTTAACAATTACCGGATCGTGCTCGGTTTTACCGATGGTAAGTTCCGTCAGCGCAGTCGGTATGACTGCGACTTTTTCTTTATCTGCTTCGACTTGCGCCCATGGCCAAACTGCAGTAGTCACTTTAAACGGAACCGCTGTTACTGATTCCGCAAATAATACGGGCTCAGGAAGTGCGACTGCAACTTACACCATTGATTCAACCGGACCGACACCGTCATCGATAAGCCCTTTGTCAGAAAAAAGATCTGCTATGCCATCTTCAGTTACAATTTTGTTTGATGAAAATATTCAAGCTGCATCTGTTGCAATTGGTGATTTAGGTATCAGTGGAACTTGCAGCATCTTACCAACAGCAAGCTTAACCAGTGTTGTTGGTGCAGCTGTTACTTTCGGACTTAGTGCTTCCACTTGTGCTGAAAATAATACTTTAACTTTAAGCGTGATGGGGTCAGGTTTCAACGACTCGCTGGGTAATGCGGGATCAAATTCTCAGTCCGTCACTTACACTTTTGATTCAACGGGGCCAAGTATCGCCTCATTTAATCCAGCAACAAGCAATGTTCTCACAATCCCATTTTCATTAACATTAAATTTTGATGAAATGATCAATTCCAGCTCGTTAACAAATTCAGATCTTTCTGTTTCCGGAACTTGCACGACCTTACCGACAGCGGCAGTCAGTTCTGTTTCCGGAGCCTCTGCAACGGTCACATTTTCAGGCGCTGTCTGCGCGGACACGCAGAAAACAATACTCACTGTCAATCAGGCTGGAATTTCCGATACTGCAGGCAACGCTGGCATAGCCACCAGCATGGTCACATACACGTTAGATAATACAGGTCCAACAGTTAGTAATTTTAATCCCGCAGCCGGAGTCCCACCAGCCAGCATCGATATAACTTACAGTGAAAATATTTTGGCTGGCAGCGTATCGGCCGCAGATTTTACAATCTCAGGTTCTTGTTTGATGTTACCAACTGTCGCCATTAGCAGTGTCACAGGCAATGTGGTCAAAATTTCATTATCAGGTGGTATGTGCATTTCAACACAGACTGTGCAAGTATTTACTAATGCAACATCCGTTACAGATCTTGTTGGAAATGCTGGTTCAGGCTCAAGCAACGTTATTTACACTCAACCTTGATTCGAGACATCAGTGAAAAATAAAAATGCCAATCAACTCTTCTGGTCAACGTTTATAAAAACAAACTGGGAAATAAAATTCGCTCATTTGAAGCAAACACAGCTGCCAATTCTGCAAATCAATGCAGATATTATTTTTCAGTGGTTGGTCAAATACAGTGATCACTGCCGAAAAACTAAAAGCAATGTTGGTTTAAAATTTTTTATCGACGGCGAATCCCAATATCAAAACGAAGTCCTGCAAGCTTTGCCTGAAAAATCGGATAAATCCTTAGTTGGTTATAATAAACGTATGAGTCGTTTATTTCCAGATTACTGTTTGGTTTGTGATGAATTGATTCAAGTCAGCGGCCCACAATGGAAGACATTGGGTGAATTTGTTAATGAACTTTATAACTATGTCGGTATTCCAAATAGACCTGCAGAGATCGGCCTTTATTTAGGTAATTATAAAAAAACTCCGTTTGGCGTGCACGTCGATGGCTGCGGAGTTCTGAGTATTCCAGTCGTTGGTACCAAGAAATTTAGAATTTGGAAACCAAGCTATGTTAAAAAAAATCCAGATTTAGAAATGGCTTTTGATTACCAGCACCATCTAAAAAGTTCTTCGCTAATCACAGCAAAGCCCGGCGATTTGGTTTATTGGCCGTCCAGCGCTTGGCACATTGCCGAATCTGACGGGTCTTTCAGCGCCACCTGGAGCCTTGGCCTATGGGTCGACCAGCCTTTTTCAGAAATACTTTTACAGACGACCGAATCAGTATTATTAGAAAAAATTGATTCCATTAAAAATAGAAAATATATTGCACAAAAGAAAAAAAACAGTTTTGGCCAAGTTGAAAAACTTCCTGATCTACTTTCTAAATCTGTAAACCAGTTGAAAAGCATTACAGCAAATGAACTCAGCGATGCGTTTATGAAACACTGGTTACGTGTGCAATCAAAAAATGGATTCAAAAGTGCGCTTATACCTGATCTTAAATTAAAACTAAGCTCACACGATCTGATTCGCGGTGATGACAAAAATCCACTACCCTGGGCACAACTTAAAAGTGGCAAACTTTGCGTTGCTAATCATGGTGAACTTATTGAAATGCATAAGTCCCAAAAGAACCTAGCTTTTGTAAAATTACTGAATTCTGGTAAATCTTTTCAAATCAGCATTGCTTTGAAAAATCATCCGCAAAGAAAAGAAATATTTAAAATTCTGACGGCGCTGTATCAATCGCATCAAATCACTAAAACAGCGTAGAAAAAAAATTATTCGCCGTGCTCTGATTCCAAGCGAACATGACGCAGCTTTGTCAGCACCAAAATCGAAAGTAAAAATAAAATGAATGCCGCAACCAACATCACCGATTGAAAAGCGGCAGTGAAAGCAGTCTCAGCCTGAGTGATCAACTGCTGACTGATTTCTAAAGATGAATTCCTGGCCGCATCCAAGGCATTTTCCAGTGTGCTTAACATCGATGCCTTTAACTCAGTCGGTAAGTTAGGATTCAAAACTTTGGTGAAATTTTGGCGGTAAATAAAAGTTCCAACACTTCCTAAAATGGCAATGCCCAAGGCTCCGCCCAATTCATTGCCGGTTTCAGAAATAGCCGCTGCTGATCCCGCTTTCTCTGCAGGTGCACTATTGATTAACATATTCGTAGTAAATAACAGTACCGGAGAACTGCCGAAAGAAAATATCAGGCTGCCCAGAACTAAATAAACCAAATCATCAGGCCCGCTCACCGTCGACACCAACAAGAATCCGGTAGCTCCCAAGATTAATCCAGAAGCCATAACAAATGCAGGCCTCACCAGAGTTGCAAGCAGCGGCGAAAGTAAAGAACTGAAAACAAACCCTACTGAAAATGCCATTGACCAAAATCCAGCGCGCAGCGGAGACAATCCCATGACAGATTGCATATACTGCGACGTAAAAATAAAAGTTCCAAATATGGCAAACATGGTGAAACAGTTCGTTAATATTAAAGCATTGAAAGTAAAATTTTTAAATAAATTTAAATCTATCAATGGGTATTTCAACTTCCCTTGTCGCTTAATAAATAAAAATACTAAAACAGTGCCAGTCAAAATAAAAAGATTTGGAATCAGCAAAAATCCAACCTCTGCAATTTTTTTCAAACCGAAAATAATGAACAAAATAGCAATTAATGACAACCCAACGCTGATTAAATCTATTTTTCCAGCTTGCGGATTTTTGTATTCTGGCAGCAAGTAGGGCCCAATGATTAATAATAAAATCATCACCGGAATATTTATCAAAAATACCGAACCCCACCAAAAATTCTCAATGAATATTCCACCAATCACGGGCCCGATAAGTCCACCCACAGAAAAACTGGTCCCCCATAACCCGACTGCCACAACACGCTGTTTCGGGTTTTTAAAAAGCACACGAATTAATGACAATGTCGAAGGCGCAAGTGTTGCACCGGCCACCCCCTGCAGCGCTCGAGTGGCAATCAACATCTCTGCAGAATTTGAAAATGCTGCCAAGGCAGACGCCATAGCAAAAAAAGCTCCTCCTATTAGCAGCATTTTTCTGCGACCGATAAGATCGCCCAGAGTGCCCATAGTGATCAAAGATCCCGCAATAAAAAAACCATAAATATCAACGATCCAAAGCAATTGCGAAGCCGTCGGTTTCAAAGCCAAACTCAGTTGCGGCACTGCCAAATTTAAAACCGTCAGATCCATCGAATACAGCATGCATGGAAGGGCCAGCACCAATAGGCCAATCCAATCTTTTTTTAAAGCTTTTTCTGCTGAGTCGTTCTCTATTTTGAAGCTCGATTCTTATTTTTTTATGAATTAGAAAAAGATGACTTTTTAGATAAACGAGTTTTCGTCTAACTGTCAACTTTTCGTTCCCACTTGTACTGTTAACCCGTTGAATTATTTCTTGCAAGAACCTTGATTTCTAACGACCAGTCTCTACACTGCTTTTGATGCTAGATTTTAATCTGATTTTAAAAAACGACTCCTCGCCGACAGCCACTGCTGCGACTTTAAAAGAATTTTGGGACAAAGCACTTTTTCATCCGTGGCAAGAAGTAAAGCAGAGGCCTAGTAAAGCCATTCGCGCAGAATTCGTTCGCTTGGGTTGGCACTTGTCGGGTTCCAAAATTGAAATCCCTGATGATGTTATCTCAAAGATCAGCGAAATCGTTGAAACTTTGCATTTAGGTTCGTTAATCGTCGACGACATTCAAGACGACAGTATTGAACGCCGAGGCGGTCCCACATTGCATAAAATGTACGGAGTTCCTTTAGCTCTGAACTTAGGTAATTTTTTATACTTTCAGGCTTTGCATTTAATTTCAAATCTGCAAGTTTCGACCGAATATAAAAATGCCGCCATGAACCAAGTGGCTCTAACTCTCAGAGACGCCCACTTAGGTCAGGCCTTAGATGTTGCTATCGCTATCGATGAAGTTTGTAGGACAAAGATTCCAAAATTGGTCGAAACCAGTTTACGCCTTAAAAGCGGCGCACTGATGAAATTATCCATTCACTTAGGAGCTTTATTAAATCCCAATTTTAAAAAATGGGATGACCTGCACCGTTTCGGCGAAGCCTTTGGCAGTTGCTTACAGAAATTCGATGACATTGGTAATTTCACCACGGATTCAACGTCTAAAAAACAGCTTGAAGACTTAATGCTACGAAGGCCATCTTGGATTTGGTCAACATTTGCTCAGCAAGCCACAGATCAAGAATGGTCACAATTCACCGAGGCCGTTCGTGATTTACCAGACATCACGGCTTTAGCAAATTTTTTAAATACATCTTTATTAAAAAAACGATCTTTTGAATTAGCATGCGCCGATTTAGAAGAAAACTTAAACACGTTGCAAAAAGACTTCTGTCTATCCAAGTCAGATCCAGCTTTTGAAATTGCAACGAAACTGACAAAGAAGTTAACCCATGCCTATTAAAAAAAAAGTAGCAGTTATCGGAAGTGGTTTTGGCGGCCTTAGTTTAGCAATTCGGCTACAAGCAAAGGGCTATGAAGTTAAAATTTTTGAAAAGCGCGACATGCCCGGCGGCAGAGCCTACGTGTACCGTGACAAAGGTTTTACTTTTGATGCTGGCCCCACGGTCATTACGGCACCTGAATGCATTGAAGAATTATTTAATCTGACCGGCAAAAAAATGAAAGATTACATTGAAATGATTCCAGTCAGTCCGTTCTACCGCCTGTTCTGGGACGACGGCTATCAGTTTGATTATTCCAACAACGTCGATGATCTTTATGAACAAATCGGAAAAAAATCTCCGGGTGACATTAAAGGTTATCAAAAATTTTTAGCCTATTCGAAAGAAGTCTTTCATCAAGGTTACACCAAATTAGCAGCAGCTCCTTTTTTGAATATTTGGAGCATGGTGAAAGTATCCCCGCAACTAATTCGCCTTGGCGCTCACCGCAGCGTGTACGCCACTGTTTGTAAATTCATTAAAGACAAACATCTGCGCCAGGCTTTTAGTTTTCATTCTTTGCTGGTGGGTGGAAATCCGTTCAACACGTCATCGATTTACACTTTGATTCATTACTTAGAAAGAAACTGGGGCGTGTTTTTTCCTCGTGGCGGAACTGGGGCATTAGTTAAAGCCTTGGTTAAATACTTCGAAGAACTGGGCGGTCAAATTGTCTGCAACAGTGAAATTGAACAAATTCAGACCAATGATCAAAACAGTGTGTACGGAGTTAAACTAAAAAATGGTACAACTTGGGCATGTGATGCCGTTGTCAGTAACGGCGATATCGTTCACACGTACAAAGATTTATTAAAAGGTGTCACTATTGCCGAAAAAGAAGCAGCACGTTTAGAAAAAAATGATTTCTCGATGTCACTTTTTTTAATTTACTTTGGCACTAATAAAAAATTTCCAAAACTTTCTCATCACAACGTTTTATTCGGTCCACGTTACAAAGAATTACTAGAAGACATTTTTACCAACGGCATTTTACCAAAAGATTTTTCGTTGTATTTGCATGCACCAAGCATGACAGATCCACAACTGGCACCAGCTGGTTGCGAAAGCTTTTACGTGCTAGCACCGGTTGCGCATTTAGGTAAATTGCCAATCGATTGGAAAATCGAAGGTCGTAAATATGCCGACAGCATTTACAAATACATGGAAGAAAAGTACATGCCTGGTCTTCGTGAGTCATTGGTTGTGGAACGGATTTTCACTCCAGAAGATTTTAAGACCGAATTAAATTCGCATGTGGGTGCCGCTTTCTCTTTAGAACCAAAATTAACTCAAAGCGCTTATTTCCGAGTTCATAACCGCGACGATAAAATGCAAGGGCTTTACTTTGTGGGCGCAGGCACTCATCCAGGTGCAGGACTTCCCGGCGTTATCAATTCAGCAAAAGCCACAGCAGGCCTTGTCATTGAAGATTTACAGTAAAATGGATTTAGTCTCGCAGACAAAACAAGATATCAAAAAAGGCTCTAAAAGCTTTGCATTAGCCAGCTTCTTTTTTTCACAAAGTGAAAAAGAAGCAGCCTGGAAGCTGTATTCTTGGTGCAGATACTGTGACGATGTTATCGACACTGCAAAAGATTTAAAATCAGCACAAGTTCAAGTCGAATTGCTAATTCAGAACACCACTGCGTGCTATGAAAACCGCGGTCCCTTAGAACACCCATGGCCCGCATTCACTGAAGTGATCAAAACCTATTCCATACCACAGCAGTATCCGTTAGATTTACTGCGGGGCTTTAAATCAGATTCTGTTGGCGTTAAGATCGAAACCAAAGAACAGCTTCTAGATTACTGTTACTGCGTTGCAGGAACTGTGGGCCTGATGATGTGTCACATCATGAAAACCAGCTCTCAGCAGGCCTTGAACAATGCCGTTGATCTTGGCCGCGCAATGCAGTTAACAAATATCGCTAGAGACATCACGGATGACTTTTCAAATCAAAGAGTCTATTTACCAACGTCGTGGTTAGCAGATTGTGGTTTAACAAACACAAATTTTTTAGATGACCAAAATCAAGCCAAGTTTCATTCTGTCGTTAAACATTTAATAGAAGTAGCCCAAGGCTATTACAAAAGTGGTTTTGAAGGTTTAAAATACCTTTCCATCCGCTCAGCTTGGGCCGTGTGTATCGCAACATACGTTTACCGCGACATCGGAGATCAGATCTTGAAAAATTTTTCATGGAAACAAAGAATTTATGTTTCAACTCCAAGAAAAATATATTTGTTAGTTCTTGCAAGCGCACGCCTTCTGCCATTAATTTTACAACGTCTTATTCAACCCTGGAAATCCGCAACCCACTTAGAACTTTGGAGCGAAAAATGAGTACCGCAAACAGCTTTTTAAAAGACACAGCCATCTACGCCGGCCGCATCAGCGAATTCACAAAAACTGATTGGACCGTGTTCACGGTATGGGTTGGTCTTATGTACGGTTTATTTTTAGCAGTCACCGGCTTTCTAGTAGCAGGTGCCATGACCGGCGTGACTTATCCTGCCTACGTGTGGAACATCCCACTTGGAGTCTTCATTTTCTCAACTGCCATTTCATTCGATACCATCGGTCACCGCACCATCTACAAAGAATATATTCAAAAGGGCGAAGCCCTAGTTCACCACATCACAATCTTCGCAGGCATCACCAGCACGCTACTTCTGTGTGTGGCGTACCACTACCCCGTTTTTTTAAGAATTCCGGCATTGGTCATGATAGGTCTCAGCATATTTTACTCGGTCGTCGATGAAGGCATGCACTGGCATAGATACGTTACAAAAAACTCAGACCGCGTAGAAATGTGGAGTCACTTTTTCATCTTCGTAGGTCACCTGATCATGGTCGTATCATGGTGGAAATGGTTCGACGAAGGTTACATCGGAGTAGCAGAAACCGTAGCAAACAACGCGTTCCTAAGAATATTCTAGGAAACACGACAGGCGTCCCATACCGCCTCGATTCAGATCTTTTTACAAAAGCAAATCCTGTGGCTCGTTGGTTGACTTCTGATTGTATACAATCAGAAGTACCGTACCGAAAGGGGATTTATTTTTTAGTATGATTCTTTAGAGGTCGGAGTGCACCAAGCTTTACTTAAAATTCTTCTCTTGTACACGCTGAAAAAGCACCAGTGCTAGAACGAAAAACACCGCACCGTAACCAACCAAGCCATAAATATTCTTAACCTCTACGGACGTCTTCAAAACATCAGCCCAAAGTATTTCGCCATACATTCTAGTTGGTAAATAAACCGAGATATCCTGCACAACCTTTGGTAAAATATTTGGCGGCATCCACAGCCCCCCGGCAAACGATAGCGGTAAGTAAATTAAATTTGCCATTGGCAGTACGGTTCGACTGTTTACGCCTAATCCTAAACAAATTCCCATCACAGCAAATGGAATTGCACCCAAATATATTTTTAATAAAAAACCAAGCCATGCAATATCAGCCATTTTTAAATCAGAAAAAATCAGCGCTGTTGCAATGACGCCGCCAATACCCAGTGCGGAAAATAAAAGCCCTGCCAGCAATCTGGAAATCAATTGCAAACCTTTTGGGTATGGTAAAGATCTCACGTAATAATACCACGAAGAATCTCTTTCTTGCGATATGCCAACGGCAAATTGAAACAACACTACTGATAAAACCGCAAACGCTGAAAACGAAGCCGTCAGAATTGCAATCGCACCGGGTTCTTTAGCGTTTGGAATTCCGAAGAACCAAAAAAACATCGACGGAAATAAAACCGTCGACACCAAATACATGGGCTGACGAAAAAGTTCTAAGCACGTGCACTGCGTGTGAATCAAAAGCAGTTTTAGGTATTTCACTGGTTAGATCTCATGACTTAGATCTTACTTTCATAAATGCTTCTTCCAAAGTGATTGGATGAATTTCTAAATTTGTAAACTCGGGTTTTTCAACAGCTAATTTTTTTATAAAGGCATCTGAATTCTGCGTCATCTCGGTCCATTTTTTTTCTTGATACAAAAAGGTGATCTTTTGGTATTCGATTTTTTTCTTGATCTCAGACACAGTGCCATCAATAAAAATATTTCCGTCTTCAATCAGCAGCACGCGGTCAGCGATCATTTCGACTTCGTTTAAATCATGCGTCGATAACAGCACGGACCCGCCGCCAGCTTTAAATTTCTCAATTTCTTGCCATAAGTTTTTTCTTGCGAATATATCTAAACCCGTTGTGGGTTCATCCAAAATCAACAGCTCGGGCCTTCCAATAAGTGCGCAGGCAAGGCCTAATCTCCGTTTTTGGCCGCCGCTTAGACCGCCTGCAAAATTCTTTTCTAAACCAGCTAAATCAAATCTGTCCATGATCTCATCCACGGAAATAGAATCTTCAAAGTGGGATCGTACAAACTGAAGAATCTCTCGCACTTTCAATAGTGGTGGAAAAGCTAGTTCTTGTGATGTGTAGCCAATTTTATTTTTTACTTTCAAATCTTGCGGAGTTAAACCCATCACAGAAACAGAACCAGAATCAGGCTGACTTAACCCCATGATCGACTTTATGGTCGTGCTTTTGCCGGCACCGTTTGGTCCCAAAAAAGCCACAATTTCTTTTTGATTTAAAGAAAAACTCAGCTGGTTTAATACCACCTTTTGACCAAAACTTTTCATGAGTTGCTTAATTTTTAAAACTTCAGTCAACGCGCGCAACCTTTTTTTCAAAAACTGAGCAATACTCTTTTTGAAACGAAGGATGCTCTGTTTTAAAAAGCTGATCACAAAAGGTGTAGAATAAGCCGTAGTTAAATTTGTAGTATTTATGGTGCATTGTATGGTGTACTCCGCTAACTAGCCAATTTCCAATTCCTTTTTCACTTCCACTGGGTAACAACTCATAACCCAAATGGTTCGATACAGCAGACAACGACATCAGCGTTAGGTAAATCAATAAAGCCACCGGGTGCACCGGAATGAACAGTACCATCAACGGAATTGCCAATGCCTGAATCAGCCCTTCTACGGGATGAAACGAAAACGAGGCCCACGGTGAAGGCGTTAGCGATCTGTGATGAATCGAATGATATTTTTTAAAAAGCTTTGGATGATGAAGCGCCCGATGCGTCCAATAAAAATAAACCTCGTGCACCAGGCTCATGATAAAAAGGCTGCCAATAAAATAAACCCAGCCATATTGGTCCATTGGTAAATAAATCTGGGTCCAACCCAGTTGCCAAATTAAACCAAGAACAACACCACTGATGGCAAAAATAAATGAAGTCATCAGCGACCATTTGATTTCAAACTTTTGCAAATTTATATCTGGCAATTCTTTGTATATTTGACGACCGCGAACGGATTCGGGTCTCCAGCTGTAAAAAACAAACCAAAAAGCCCCTGCCATTAAAAAATAGCGAAAAATGATAAAAGCTAATATCACGGCAACGGCGGCTAAAAAGTAATACGGATTAGTCAGATCGACCGGAATGTAAGATTCGAACTTTTCAAAATGATTCACAGTAAAAATTTTATGGAATTCGCTCGGTTTTGCAAGTAGATTGCAACACTATGAACCCAATCAAGATTGTTGGCGGTGGCCTTTCAGGCTGCCTGCTGATGGCTGCACTCAAACACAAATGGCCCGAACTCGAAGTAACGCTTTGCGAAAGGTCTAGTTCACTGAGTGATCATCAGACTTGGAGCTTTCACGCAGGCGACGTGCCACCAAGCTGCTGGGCTTGGCTTGCCCCGCTAGTATCGAAAAGCTGGGCTGGTTATGATGTTCATTTTCCACGCTACAGCAGATCTTTTACAACGGGCTATCACTCCATTCGCTCTCAAGATTTAGTTGAAAAAATCAAAACGAATTTTTCAAAAAATATTTCGTTTCAAACTGAGGTTCAAAAGTCAGATCCAAACTTTGGTGATTACTTTATAACTGCCGGTTGGAATGCACTTGAAAACCCAAAAAACTTTGGGTTTCAAAAGTTCGTAGGCTTAGATCTTAAATTAAAAAAACCGCATGGTTTAACAAAACCCATTTTAAAAGATGTGCGTGAACCACAAACAGATGGTTATCGATTTTTTTATATTCTGCCATTTAGCGAAACCGAATTGATGATCGAAGACACCTATTACTCAAACAATTCAAAGCTTGATACCGAATTTATTAAAAAAGGTATCTTGGAATACGCAGAAAAAAATAAGTGGGATGTCGAAAATGTACTTCGCCAGGAATCTGGGTCATTGCCGCTGGATTTGTACACGCCAAAGCCCCAGCACAGTTTACCATTGGCCTTGGGAGCCGCCGCGAACTTAGCCCATCCTGTTACTGGGTACACGTTCCCTTCGATTATACGCCAAATACAATGCGTGATTGAAAGTGATCAAGCGGATATAGAATTATGGAAGAAAAGATTAGACATTGAAAATAAGAAAATCAGATCAAGTTTTGGTTTTTATTGTTTTTTAAATCGCATGATGTTCGGTGCCGCCACTGCAGAAAAAAGATATATCATTCTACAGCGCTTTTACACGTTGTCTGATGGCCTGATAGAACGTTTTTACGGCGGTCGCACCAGATTCAGCGACCAAATCCGCATTCTTATGGGTAAGCCACCAGTTCCAATTTTAAGTGCTTTAAAACAAATCCCCTCTGGACCTAAACCTAGCCATTAGACAGTAGCTTAAAGATTTTCCACCCAATTTGCGGTAATTTAAACAAATGAACTTTAGATCCGTATTTCCTTTGATAGATTCTGACAACAATCTCGGTGATCAATTTCATTTCAAGAACTGCAACTCAAATGAAAAATTTTTGATTGAGATTGTCCGTATTTATTTTGAATCTAAAGAACATCGTGCGAAAGATGCAGCACTGGCTGTGTTTCAAGCTTACCGAGATCATTATCCAAAATATTTGGTGTCGATTCCAAAATCAGACATCGAAAAGTTAAATCATGATATCGAAAACTCTTCTGGTAAAATTATTAAACTTAGACGTATCGCCATCAACGCACTGGCGAAAATTGCATGATTCATAAATTGCAGTACGATAAGTTTCTTGAACTGATCACCGAAAATCTTCAGGGCGATTGGGTCATCATTGGTGGTGCCCTGCTAGCCGTGCTAAATGCAGACGGCAGAGCCACAGCGGATATCGATATGTGCCCCGTTGGAGAATTAACCAACGAAATGCGACTTGAATTGATGGATTTAGCAATCAAGGCAGGGCTTCCCATTGAAGCTATAAATCCATCGGCTGATTTTTTTCTACGCCAAATTCCAAACTGGAAATCCGCAATAGTGCCGTTCAAAAAAGGACTAAAAGGGACGATCTTCAGGCCATCACTAGAGCTTTACCTAAAACTGAAATTAAATCGCGGCACAGATTCGGACATTCAAGATTGTGTCAGTTTCATAAAGTGGCATAAAAAAAATTTATTAGAAATTGATTCTGAAAAAATTCGTCATTTATTGAAGGAATACCAATATGAAAAAATTCAAATCATTCAAGATTATTTAAACGGATCAAAAAACTTTAGAATGAGTTGATTTCTTGTCTAGAATCTAAAGGGATCTCAATACGAAAGACAGTCCCAGTTGCATCGGTACTTTGAACAGTCACAAGACCTCCATGCGCTTCAGTGATTCCTTTAACTAAGGCCAGACCTAATCCCCAGCCTTTTTCTCCGCAAGCTTTAGCAGACATCGTTCGACGATGGTGATCAAATAATTGGGATTGGTCTTTTTCTGAAATTAACGACCCTTGATTTTGAACCTCGATGATGCAGTTATTATCACTTGTTTTTAAATAAACTTTTACTGGCGCCTCTTTGCATCCGTACTTAATTGCATTCGAACATAGATTTTCGATCACTCTTCTGAGTTCACTTTTACTCCAATGGCCAACAATCGAATGATCAGCAATCAGTTGAAAACGATCTCCATACACCATGTTTAGTTCTAATAAAATTTCTTGAACCAGTTGTCGAAGCTCGCACTGTTCAATTTTAAGGGGTAATTTTTCACCAGCTCTAATTTGATTCGCATCTAATAAATCAAGAATCATGCGATCAGCACGTGCAATATTTCTAGATATCATTTCAGCATACCGAAGCACTTCCTTAGAATTATTGCAGTTCATTTCAAGCATTTCTGCGCTCATTCTGGCTGTTGCTAACGGACTTCTAAGATCATGCGCTAGGGCAATAACAAAAAACTCCCGTAATTTTTTCTCAGTTAGTAATTCTAGATTCTTAAGTTCAGTCAGATTTTCTGCTGCATCAGCGCGTCTGGCGTCTGCAGCGCAGTTCAGAATACCAACAATGTTAGCATTCGAATCACGCCAGGTTTGGTTTGTCGCGTTCCAAAAAGTAAGCTTTGAAGTGCTCGCTTTAGGGGTTAACACTTCGGATTCCCTTTTCTGTTCATATTCAGTAAAGTATACCACTTTATCAAAAACTTCATTTTTAAAATTTAAAATTAATGAATATCAATTTTCTCAGGGTATAAATTTCTTAAACGAGCCGTCTCTGTCAAAAGTTAGTCAAAAAACTAAACATTCTTCAAGCTTTGATAAAGCCTAAGGCCTATCCAGGCGTCCGTTGCCGCATACATGATTTGCTGCTCTGATAGCTGAGGAATTTCCCAATTTGTCATCTTGGGGCCCTTGGAAACAGTGGCCTGCAGAACTTCTTCAGTCATTCCTTTTAGACCAAAGTTTTTAAGCCCTTTTGATTTTGCGACTGTCTGAAGTTCGATAAAGTTTTTTGGATTGAAACTAAAAAGTTTCTGCAGCAGCTTGATGTCATCCCTAATTGCAACACCAGCTTTTATTACGTTTTCATTCTCGAATATAACTGCAAGAATCTGAAAATTTGTGATGTGATGAAGCCGTATCAAATAGGCATCACTTTCGGTCGCAAGCTGCAACAAAGCCACTTTATAGACATCACCTTTTTTAAAACTGGGTCTGGTTTCAGTATCGAAGCCAAATTCTTTGACCTGGTTCAAAGCCGTAGCTGCGGCCTGTAAGGCCGTATCGCCAGCAATTAAGTGAACTCTTCCGGAAAAGGCAATACGCGGTAGTGGTGGTGATTGTGATGGTGATTGTGGCTGCATATCTAAACTGAATACTAACTTATTTTGTTAAAACTTAACAATCAAAACGTTTACTCCGACAGATGGCGCTGAAGAAGGGCATTGATTTCAGAGCCAAAAATGATCACTGCACCCGCTAAATACAACCACAACATCAAAATAATAACAGCGCCTATACTTCCGTAAGTGGCCGAGTAATTAGAAAAATTCTCAACGTAAAAACGAAAACCCAAAGAAGGCAATATCAACAAGCAAACACTGACCGTGCCACCAACGGTTACTATTTTAAACTTTTGCTTTTTATGAGGACCAAAATAATAAATAACCGCAAAACCCAGTAACATAAATAAGACAACAATAGACCACCGAAGCAGACTAAAAAAAATCGCAACCAGAAAATGATCGCTGAACAGCCGTAACGCGAAGCTATTAATAAACTCTCCAAACAAAATCAGTAAAAATGCACCAATAACCAATAAGCCAAACACCAAAGTCATCAATATTGAAATACTTCGACCCAACCAAAAAGGTCTAGCTTCTTTAATGCCAAAGCTTTTATTCATTTGCTTCATAATTTCAAACATTCCACTGGATGCAGCCCAGATCGTTGCTAGCACGCCAAAAGAGACTAACTTTTTATCGGCGAAGGATGTGACCTCATTGATAATTCCTGAAAACATTTTTGCGGCCTCTGCTGGCAAAACCTGGCCGATTGAATTGAGCAGCAGTTGATCTAAGTTCTGAACAGGTAAATATGGCAGCACACTCAATAAAAAAATAACGGCTGGGAAAACTGACAATAAAAGATAAAAAGTCAGCGCAGCTGCTCCGTTAAAAATATCATCTTTTTTAATTTCGTCTTTTAATTCTAACAGAAAACTTTTTACTGAAATATCCATTTAATACGAGTTCAGCAATAACCGAACCAGTTCAGCAAATAAAGCTTCAGAATCGACAGATTTTTTTAAAGTGTTAAAAAAAAATAAGCTGAGAAGCCACAGATTTAATCTCACAAAGTTAGTGTTGCTCGCGCCGCGCGTTAATTGTTAATTTAAACACATGAATAAAAATACACAAATATCTAAATTAAACGCTGAACGAAATATATTGTTTATCTTTTCGACTTTTTTTGCAGCTCTGATGATCAGCGCTTGGTTGTTCTCAATGGATTTAAGAAAAACCATCATCACAAAAAATGCGGCTGCAAATACAAATGCACAAGCGCTGATTGATGCCCAATATCTGCGAAATCTTTCTGATCAAGAAATTTCTGACAGTCTTACTTTTTTCTTAATGGGCTCATCGAATCTTTTTGATAATCTAAAAAAAGAAAAACTTGTCTTGTCAGAATCTTTGTCTCGCTTTCAAAAAACATACGCGTTACCGCGAATTGAAGAAATCATTAAACGCATAGACACTATAAGGCTTCAGCATCAAGATTTTTTCGATCAGGCTATGGCATTTAGAGCCAAACAAACAGAATCAAAAATTGTGGGTCAGTTTTACCGCGCGAAAACAGCACCTCTTCGTGCAAGCATTAATAAAGCTTTAGATGAAATTAGCACTGTCTATAATTTAGAATTAGAAAAAGCGCAAAGTTTGGCACAAACAGCAGCGGCCGACACAGAAGCTAGAATTCCTTCAGCGATGGCGTGGTTCACAGTTTTGATTTCTGGTTTATTTTTAGGAATGCTACTTGTAGTGCTCCGACTCATTCGTCAGCGATCGCTTCATCTTTCAGAACGCTCGCGCCTTTATGAGGCCGCAAAAAAATCAGCCTTGACTCGTGACGGAATTCTTTCAGCTGTAACACAAGACCTGTCAGAGCCCTTAGCTGCCATCAAAGATGCAACTGAAGCTTTGAAAACAGCTCCTGACGTAAATACGTTCAATCAAGGTATCACTGTCATCGATACAACGGTCACACTGATTGCTGATCGCATTAAAGATATCTTGGATGAAACCAAAGCTGAAACAGACAATCTCACCCTCAGAGTTGAGCAAATAGGTCTTGAAGGAATTTTAGACGATGTTCACTTAATGGTTTCACCTTTGGCCAAACAAAAAGATATTCGTTTAGAATTCAACCCGGTGAATCCTCCGGTATTAGCTTTTATCGACCGCGAAAGAGTCATCCGCGTATTATCTCACTTGGTTGTGAATGCGATCAAATTTAGCCCACGACTCAGCAAGGTCATCGTTAAAGTTCGAAGCGACCAGCAGTTTATCTATGTGTCTGTGAAGGATGAAGGGTCAGGAATTCCAGAAAAGCATATGGCAAGAATCTTTGACCACTACTGGCAAGCGACTAAAACCGCAGATCAAGGGCCGGGCATCGGTTTAGCAGCAGTAAAATCGATCGTTGAAGCACATAACGGGATCGTTACCGCCGAAAGCCACCAAGGCCACGGCAGCACGTTTACGTTCTCACTACCACGCCGAAGGCCAGCAACCGCCTTGTTACGAAAACCTGCGCCGGCAGCGATTAAATATGGTCAGGCAAAAATGGTAACTAGTGGCTTAGAATTTAAAAATTAATTAACAATTAATTATTACTGCGACCTATTTTTAAAGTAATCACACGTGTGTTGTAAGTGGTCTGATTTGCATCAGTTGAAGTTTCAACGGGTTCGGCCCAATCTGAGCCCCAATACCTTTAATGCCCTGAACACTTAAATTAACAACAACAGTATCTTTAGCAACACGTAAAGATTTAGTGACGCCAACACCAAGACCCAAAGCAGGTCCACGAAGTTTTACTGAGATAGGAATTTTTTGAGTCACACCCGTCAAGATATCGTAGCAAGAAAGTTCGCCTTCCCCTTTTAAGTACGTGTATCCCAAAATAATTGAAGCCGATTTACCAGAGGCCTTAAAAGTCATTCCACATACGGATAGGTTCTATGGAAATATTACTTACAAGCTACTTACACGCCTTGATCCAAGTTCCTTCTAAACGAATTTTCGCAATTGAAGGAATTAATTTCTGGTAAGTGCCTTCTGCCTCACCCGATAAAATATAGCTTTTTTTAGTGAACTGACCCTTTAAAGTTCCCTCTGCTTGGATTTCAGATCCATCACAAGCAATATTCGCTGTTAAATTTTTTCCTTTAACTATCCAGCTTTTAATTTGGCAGTCGTTTCTTTTTAATTCTTTAGCAACTGTGGTTTTTGCATCTTTTGCTTCTGCTGAAGTTATGCAGTCCTCATCACTTTCTGATGGCAGCGTGATTCCGTTCAGCTTGATCTCAGATTTTACTTTCCACAGGCCAGGTTGAAGGGATTGAGCCTTTAAAAGATTACCAAAAGCGAAAAAAATAATAAAAAATTTAATCATTAGACTGACCCCACTGCGTTAGCGCACGCCAAGCATGCCCAAAAATTTTCACATCTCTGACAATTTGATAAAAAGCTTCGATGCCTTTTCGCTCGTTACCATTACCATGCAATAATAAAATGTCACCTGGTAAAAAGCTTTTTGTTTTACTGATCCACGACTGACTGCCTAACGGAATTAACCCCAAGGACTTGGTTAACTCAATCAGCTTTTCATCTGAAACTAAACCCGGGTAACGTAAAAAAATGGAAGGCATCAAACCATTTTCTAACATCAATTTTTCTTGATCTATAATTTCTGCCAGGGGATCCACATCGTGTCGTAGTAAAAAGTTATGCTCACTAGCAACACCTGTGGTGTACGGGTGGTTGCGTGTGTGATTAACCCAAGTCACTTGTATTTTCTTTGCTTTGTTTAAAATTAAAATCTCTTGAAATTCGTTTTTATGTTTCTGCATCCACCCACCTGAAATGGCAATGGCGATCGGGAAAACTTCTTTTTTACTTTCCGTGAATTTACTTAAGTACTGAAAAAAATCGCGGTCATACGGTTTACTAGACGGACAAAGATCAACGGTTAAATAATTATTATTCGTTTTAATATCTTTTGTTAAACCATCATTTTCTAATTTAAAAGGCTGTTCTGTGGAACCCTTCAGTAATAAATCATATCTTAAGCTGCTTGCCGCCGCTTGCTCACACGAAACCACGCACGATATTGGCACCACATAAGACGCTAACGAATACTTATCGACGACCCAGGCATATTCTTTGTTTTGCGAGCGAAACACTCGTAGTTGTTCAACAGATCGTTGATCCGAACTGATTTTGCACGATTTTCGTTGATACTGAAAATCTGTAATTGGGTAATTTTGACCCTCGGTTAATTTCAGGTAGCAGCTTTCTGCCTGGGCAAAAACCGATGTGAAAATTAGGGTAAGTAAAAGTATCACTGAACGCATAAGGTAAAGTATTTCAATATTCGTTCCGTATTAAATGAAACAACAGACTTTCTAAGACCGAAGGGTGTCTAAGGGGTAGACAGGCTCTCATTTTTTGCTGAAATCTGCGGAAACAATTATTGGCGTTTCCATTCAGTCGGTGGGAAATTGACACAGTTGCCACTGTCCACGTTCCACGTTCCAGAAGTTTCGGCGGCTGTGGGTCTTACAACGACTTCACCAAAAACAAACATGGATTATGTTCGCCCCATAAGGTCTTAAATTCCTCTAGCGGCGTAAACCCCATTTTCAAATAAAACTGTCTGGTTTTATTGTACTCATCGTTTGCTCGAGACTCACTTAAAGTTTTTACCGTTAAAAATCTAAAGCCTTCATTTCGAAGTGAATTTTCAGCGGCATCAACCAACTGGTGACCGATACCCTTTCGGTGAAAACTTTGCAGAATTCCCACCACATGAATTTCTGCAGATTCAGGAAAATGTTTATTGATGCTTATGAAACCTATGACTTCGTCATTCTGATATGCGACCCACGTGTCCATTGTGCTAACATCTTTTACGTAATCAACAATGGCGGATTCAATTCCAAACCAAAGTGGAAGGCTACGCAATATCGAATTGCAATGAGTACTTTTTAGATCTGGTTCGTTCAGTTTTTCAATTTGCATGGCTTAAATGTTAACATAGATTTCACTTTTGCTTTTCAGAAAACTTCATTTTTAGGAAAAAATAGATACTTACTGTCAATAAATGAAAAATAATAAGCAGTCTTTGGTTACCAAAGTGATTGGTAAAAAAACTATAAACAACAAGCTGAATACCTGCTACGAAAAGAAACACATATTCCCCTACGGTTTTTTGTTTCCACAAAGCTACCGCAGCAAAAGTGTCTGCAATAAGTAAAAAAATGATCCAATACTTCCAAATGTTCGATAACTCAGAAAAAATCAGTCTAAGGCTGAATACATCCATCACATGAATGATGGCGCCAAAAAAATAGAAAATTGCGATTATTCTTAAGTACAGTTTCATACAATCTCTTTACAGCTGGATGCTTCAACTAGATAATATCACGAATGTTCTACAAAATAGTAGGTTCAGCACTAATAAAATAGCCAACTTCGCTAAAATTTAGTTCCCAAGCCAAATATCTATGCTAACCCTACGCTCATGAAAAAAACGGCACAAAAACCAAATTTATTATTAGTTGAATTGACCAATCGTAAAATGGAAGCCCAAAAGGCTGGAATACCATCACAGTCATTTGGTAAATTCCAGCCGAACAAATCTCGTAATGAAAACAACTCTGCTGTTGGTCCGCATTGGGGTCCGCGAAAAGGGAATTAGTGAAAGCCATGGATCAGGAAATGCTCTATGGAATTTACGAACTTAAATCCATCGAATCCTTCAAAGACGGACAAAGAACCAGCGAAAAAGCCAATTCTGAAATGTTCACATTCACACGTCAAAAAAGCCTAGCTGTTGTAAATGGATCTAATGAATGGGTCATGGCTTATACAGGAACATTCGACATCGTCGATGATGAGCTTATCATTCAAGTAAAATCCTGCGTGGTCAGTGAAATGGAAAACACTTCGATTATTAGAAAAATTTTATTCATGGACGGTGAAGACTTAGTTCTTAATTCCATAGGATCAGATAAGTCCAAACAAACTAAAATAACTTGGAAAAAAATAGTAAAGCTCTAGATCATCAGAGCTCCACTACGTTTTAACTGGTCAAGCGAATCTGTTTGTTTGATTTTAGATTCCACAAATTCGGTAGGCCTGATCACGATCAAATCTTGAAAAAACCTGATCGATGACTTCTCGAAGTAGATGCCGGTCTGTAATAAACCCATTTAGTTTCTGCAACACAGAAAATTTATTCTCACTGCGCAGGAAACTTTCAAGAACAACCTGCAAATCGTTCGAATTTAAAACTGGAGTTTTATTAACGGCGATATAAGAATCCAGATAATCTTTTACGACAAAAAGTTTGTCGTCATCCCAACTTGCATTTTTTATATTCTTCAAAAACGTTATGGTATCAATAGCGATATAGCGCTTGGTTAATATCTTTTTTAAATTGTACACTTCTATTTCTGCATTTGCTGGCAGAACGACTTCAACGCGAACAAAACATCCGCCATCTAATTCCACAATTTTTCCGTTTTGAATTCGAATTGAACATTCGTACCGTCCGTAGCGGTTCAGCGAAACTACTTTCTCGTTTCTTGAAACGCTCAAATTACCAAACGAAGCGCTGTTCTTATAGACTGTAAAAATTCGAAGTTGTCCTTCATCAGCTGCCAGTTGATTTGAATATTTGACATGAACATCATCAGAAAATCCAAAAAGGTCCATTTGTAACTTTTCCGCGCGGTCGACTTTAAAAAAACTTTCTTCAATACGTGGATTGTACTGTGACGGAACTGATTCCCACGCAACCGGGTTTGTGGCTGGTCCAGCTTGGCCAGTATTATTTCCCTCTTTCAAATCGTTTGAAGACGAACCACATCCCACCGACAAAGAAAAAGCTGCAAGAACTATTCTATTTCGTAATTTTGTTTTCATATATTTTTCTACCTTTCTTTTTTATTTTCTGTAAAGAACCATCGACTCAGGTTGCCCAGGACTTGTTAAAATCAAATTTGATCCTTGAACTTGATAACTCATTCGATCACCGCCACGAACATCGACATTGCAATTTAATCCACCCGCAGATGAGCTGTTTGAACCTGACTGAAGTATTGTTAAGGTTGAATCCGTGTAGGACACAGCCACTTAAACCTGAGCCACCGCCAGGCGTCCCTCAAAGCTGCATTCGTTTGTTAGCACAAGCCTTTGATTCTGAACCGAAAACGTAATATCAAAATCAAATCCATTGACGTACTGGTGAGTTCCCCAATTACCTTCGATGGCAAAACCTGCGGCCTGGGATAACGAACCTATTAAAGAGATGATTAAAATCAGTGCTGTTTTTTTCATTTTGTGTCCTTTTACTCTGACTAGTTGTTTTGGGTTTTGAATCAAATTATCAACCTGCTTGAATTCGAACAACCACAGAAAGCGCGATTTTGGAACAAAGCGCTCCACAACTGGAGCACCTTGATTCTAAAAAAATTGACTCAATTCTAAGTCACAATTACAAATAAGATATGAATACCACCGATAAAGCGACAAACCTGCTGATCAAAAAATTTAAAGAAAGCCAATTAAAAAATCCATTGTGGTCACAACGGGCTTTTGCGCAGAAAATTGGAATCAGCTCTGGCGCTCTTTCTGAAATGATGAAAGGCAAACGGACGATCAGTCCAAACGTAAAAAAGAAAATTGCCACTGTGCTGCAGCTTTCACCGACCGAGCAGCTGGATTTTTTTGAATCAACGCTTCCGCAGGCGCTACGGCCGCAAAAGCAAGACTACTATAAATTAACGACTGATCAATTTCATTTGGTCTCTGACTGGTGGCATTTTGCTATTTTAAATTTAGTAAAGACAAAAGGATTTAAACCCAACAACCGCTGGATTTCTGAACGCCTTGGAATTACCGAAAAAATTGTTTTCGAAGCTTGGGAAAGATTATTTCGTTTAGGATACCTTAAACGTGAAGGCGGAAAAATAACCCGCCACCACCCCCGTCTTGAAACGGGTGATGACCTATTTGATCTTTCAATTCGTAAAGCACACGTTGAAGATACCCGTTTAATTGAAAAATCTATTTTTGAACTGGGTGTTTTAGACCGCGACCACCGCTCGATGACCATCGTCATGAATAAAAAAAATATGAAGCGCGCTAAAGAATTAATTCGGCTATTCGAAGATCAGTTCTCTGAACAGATCGAACCGCAAGGCAAAGACTTGGGTGACGAAGTCTATCGCTTATCCATTTCATTTTTTCCACTGACTAAAATCTTAAACGCAACCAACCAAAAGTAAGGATCTGTAATGAAAACAGCAATGATCATCACAATTTTATTAATTTCAAACATTCATGCCCAGGCCGGAGACAAAATTGGTAATGGCGGCGGTCTTTGGGCCTGCACAACCAATCAAGGAGAACTTGTTCGTTCACAATTAGTCGATTTGTTCGAAGCTAAAAATGAATTTGGTTTGATCATTCCACAAGTGCCAAATTTAATGGCCCAAGACATAGCAAAACAAAAAGCTAAAGTACTGCGTGAAAAAAATAGTCTATTAACTGAAAAAATTAATTTTCATTTAGCTGAAGTTTTCAAAAAAACGCGTTTCGTGAACGCCATTTTACAGAAAATTGATGATGCCCTTTTTCGTATAGTGCCTTTGCCGAACACGTGCACTGAAGGCAAATGGGATTATTTGCAATTCGCTAATTTTACAGCCCAGGATCAAGTTCTAATTCGTAATGACCTATGGACATCACCCCGGGTTAGCGAACTTGATAAAGGCGCGCTGCTGCTGCATGAAGCCGTTTACCGCTGGCTTCGCCTCGATTACAAAGATGACAATTCAATCCGCGCCCGGGAAATCGTAGGAGTTCTTTTTTCAGATCTTCAACCAGATGAAATGAATCGACGCATTCTTACCTTAATCGGTGCGAACTCGCCACCAAGTCCGCTGGACACATGGGCATGCTCGTTAACTAACAAGCACAATCACCTTTTCTTTTTGGCTTTTGGTGAAACAAAAATAGAAACCGACGCTAAAGCTCATCAATCCTGTGAAGCAGGCCCAGACAGTTTTTTCTGCACCTCTGAAACTGCTTTGTGCGAATTAGCAACTTCAAACAGCAACGTCTGGAGTTGCATCGTCAAAAATACTCACGAAGCAAAAACATTTTTAGGCAAAGGGAAAACGCTTGTCGAAGCGCAGTACCGTGCCCAGCAATCGTGTTCAGACACTTCAGGTGGTGGTTTTTTCTGTAAAGATCACGTGGTTTGTAAAAAGCAGTGATATTTTTGTTAATAAGATCAATCCTACCTAGGATCTACGAAAAAAAAATCTAAATTAACACAGGCCATTTTTTCTGGGTTTGTTTCACTGACTGTATTAGAAAGCTCTTGCAGCAGAGAAACCATTTTTTCACGTAGTATATGAAAATCTTTTTCGCTAATTGTAAATGGAGCTGTATACATCAATTCAGAGCTTGTGAGTCTATCAAAGTGGGCTAATGAAAGTAAGCGCCAGTTTGTATGATGCTTACTTAAATACGGCGACACTCTATCTAAATGCGTCCTACGAATACCTGGTTGGTAGTACCCCTTTTCCAATTTCAATAATTGTGCATTCATTAAAAATGTAATTTTATCTAAAACTTCTTTCCGAGAAATTCGAAAGTGCTCAACGATCTCTTCAAGAGTTTTTCCTTTCCCTAAAGAGCAGTACATCGTGAAAGCAACATACAACCATGACGAATAAAATTGGGCGTGATCCAAATCTGAAATTTTGTCGTCTGTTGCAATTCGATTAGAAAGCTCCTTCGATTTATTCTTAACTTCTTGAAGTTGTTTTTTTACTTCAACTTTGAACTCATTCACTTGGGCGCGCGAAAGCTTTCCTAAAAGCTGTAAGTAGTCGCTTTCAAGGTCGGATAACTCTAAAAACTGGCTTAATAAAAAAGATTGGTCTTCTGTAAACTGCCGGCCTCCCGAAAAAATCTGACTTAAATGAGTTGGGTGAATGCGAAGCTTTTCGCTTAATTTAGCTTTCTTCCCATACATCGACGGCTGTTTGAATAAAAAAATTAAATAGTTTTCTAAAGTATCGAAGCTGAAAATTGATTTTAAATTAGACATTTCAACAGCTTATATAGTATTTACATTTATGTAAATACTTATTTTAATTTTTATAAATTTACTAAGGATAAAAGCCGTCCATTCATTTATATTGGGCCTTGAAATTGCCCCTTCCAGATATGAGGTGAATATGGCTGGTTACAAAATACTCTTAGTGCTTCTGACAATCTTCGCTTGTCAAAGCTTTGCACAACCTAAAACAAATTTGAGTCCGGTGTTGCAAGCTCAAAAGGTGAAACCACAGCCGCATCAAATTGAGACAGTTAAAAATCAACTCAGTGAAAAAGAAAAAATCAAAAAGATTCTAGACATGAAAGCCCGTGCTACATCCAAAGGTGGAGGGGTTATTCACGGCGGCGGCGGAAATAGCATAGAAGAAAAGAAAGCGTCGCCAAAGCAAATCATGATATTAATTAGTAAATCAAAAGAGCCTTTGTATAAAATCCTACGGTCTATTCAAACGAGTGGTTTTGGAACAAACCCGCTTGATCGATTTACTTATATGAAAATGTTCTTGGATGATCCCGATTTTCCTCAATATCACAAGGTGCCTGACGATCTTAAATCTTTAATTTCAAACTACCCCATTTATGAAAGAATAATGAAAGCACAATTTATTTTTGTGAAAAGTCCCGAGGCCTTTTGTTATGATAAAGAGGGTCAGCCAAAAGATGCAGCTGTCATCGACGAATCACAAAATACAATTTGCTTTGACATGACTCGGCTGTCGAAATCAGTTCTGGCAGACCGACTGTTCGATCAAGTCTTATCTCTTGTTCTTCACGAGATTTCTCACTTAGTAAAGACGACTGAACCTGAGGCAGAAAGACTGCAGTCCTATTCTTTTAATGCTCGAGCTGGCGATTTTGATAAAAATTTTTGGAACGACTATCAAAGGTTGACGTCTTCAATAGATTATCTGGACTGGGACATTCGTGATATCCAGGTTGATTCTAGCCCTTTAGATACAGAAGCTCAGCGTGCAGACGTTTGCTATAAGATTAATGAATTACAAAAAAACATTATGGCTCGAACAATGCAGATCGAGCGAATCATGCAAAAGTATGAAGGTGTTCTTCTTAAAAACGAGGGACTTCAGCTTGTTAGCGCTGCATTTAGTAAAGCTGTGCTGTTAAAATTATTCTGTTTACCTGAAGACAGTCAGCAAAAATCACTTATTCGATCCTTCGATTTTAAGAATCAGACTTCAGCAGATCTAGAAACTTTTTTTTCCCCAGGAACAAATAATTCGATCGGCCTGATCAGTCTTTATAACCAAAAACCAAAAGGAACTGTGAAGTATATCGAGTATTTAAATAAATCACAATTTCAAGACGAAGCACGTGATATAGCTGACTTATTAACAAAGGCAAAGACGTTCGTTGTTCATGAATTTTTTAACCAAAAGGATTAATTATATGAAGAATCTTGTTTTATCAGTTTTTATATTTTTACTTAGTACTATAGCTTTCGGCGGCTATGGAAAAACTTGTGATATCAATACACTAGTGCCAATCGATAGACGTTATACAGACATTGAAGATGTTAGAAGTTCAGCAGATTACATAGTTTTTAATCGCTCGACCGGGCCCTGTGTCTTCACAATGCGTCCATGTGATCAATACCCTGAGTATTCTTTTAAAAGTTTAGACTCAGCCACATTCAGTATGTACACCGGGGGCCAAGACTTCTGTGTGAAGAGTGGCAGCACTTGGCGGATTTTTCGAGCAGGAAATTCAAGCCCCCACCACGTCATGGATATAACTCGCGTCGACGAACCAGAATTATACAATGCTAGCTTAAGTGCCATTCGTGATTTAAACCCAAAGGTCGTCACAGCAGATGGTCGTTTTACTTTTATGATGTGTCCGAAATAAGAACCAATTAACAAATCTTTACAGGAGTCTATTTATGAAAAAACTATTTCTAATGGCCGTGCTTTGTGTATTTCAAGCCTGCAGCAAAGCTGAATCTGAAGCAGTCGATACAAAAGAAATTATTGCCACGATAAATGTTTACGACAATGAAACATCAATCAGTTGTGAAGCTAATTTTAAAGTGGGCGGGATCACAGGTACTTACCTTGAACTTACCGGGGATGATTATTCAGAATGTAATGGACAAAGAATGATAAAATCAATCAACGTTCTTAACCAAGTTACCTACACGGCCACAGTTCCTAAAGATTCAAGTCGACCTATTCGATTTATTTTCAAACGCCAAAATGAAGTTTACCAGTCTGAAGTGGGAAACGCAGAACCGGTTCAAGTGATTAAACCGCTAAAACAAAATGAGTTTCTGCGTAAGGAAGCAATTGAAGTTGAATGGCACAAAGCAGTCTTTACGGATGCACCTATGCACATCACTGCAATGCTTGAAGATTCGACCGGCACTTCAAGCCAGACCGTAACAAAAACAGTTTCAGAAAGCATAAATAAAATATTACTTGTCGAAACGGCAGAGCTAGCCTACAAAATGCCGCAAGGTACTATCTACGTAAAAATATTACTCCGCCAAAGTGTCAGCGGCCGAATGGCATCAGGTCTTCAAGGCAGCATTTCAAATCGCTGGCAAAGATCAATTCCCGTTATCTTGAAGTAATGCTTCAAGATCTGTCCGATATCCGACTTTCATCCCAATTTAAGAATCCTTTTCCGCCACAATGAAAGTGGCGGAAAAGTGGCGTAAACATTATCCGCCACCTTGATTTTGGCGGAAAAGTGGCGGATAATAAATCCATGGAAAAATATCCCTCGCTTTTACAGCAGAAAATTCCCTTTTCATTTACATACACCAATAACTTGATCAAATTACTTACTCGGATTGCAAAAACAAAACCTTATATTGAAGATTATTGGGGTACACCTCTTGATGTGAAACTTCTTCGCCAATCAAAAATAAGAGCTATCACGTTCTCTAACCAGATCGAGGGTAATAAATTGGAAGAGAGTGGGGTAACTAAAATACTTAATCAGCGAGATAATAATTCGAATGAAAAAGACATTATTGAAGTCCGTAATTATAGTGATGCCTTAGATTACATAGAACAGCTTGCAACGGATAAAAAGCGAATTACAACCAGGGATCTTTGTGACATTCAAAAATTAATTACCCGAGATACATTAAAAGACAAAAAACAATGGGGTAATATTCGTACTATTTCTGTTGATATTGTAGATGCCAATACTGGGAAAAAAATTGATAGCTATCCAGAGCCTCATTTTCTAAATAGTCTTATCGATGAATTATGGCACTGGCTTGAAGAGAATCAAGAAACGGATCCTTTTGTAAAATCTTTTGCCTTTCATTATTTAGCGGTGGCAATTCATCCTTTTGCCGATGGAAATGGTCGAACTATGCGACTTATGCAACACCTATTGTTATTAAAAGCCGATGAAAAAATCGTTCGCTATGTTCCTAGTGAAACTGCCATCATGGCAACTAGAAACCGATATTACTCCTCCATTAGACAATGTCGAGCCTTAGGATCAATGAATCCAATCATCGAATATCTTGCAGAATGTTTCGCTGTGGCTGCCGAAAATGTCATAGAAGATAGCAAAAAAATGATTAAGAAAAGTTTAGATAGAAAACCCGAAGCAAGACAACAAAAGATCTTATCCCTAAGTAAACACAATAGAGAGTTCGGAATCCAAGATGTTTTAGAACATTTACCCGACGTTCCTCGACGAACATTAGAAAGAGATTTGGAAAAATTAGTAAAAGAAAAAAAACTAAAAGCTAACGGGTTAAAAAGATCGCGAACTTATTCTAAGATGCGATATAGTTAGTGCTGACCACGCATCAGCAAGTCAGCCTGAACATTTTTGAAAATAGCATTGCAAACGCTGCCAACAATTGTTGACCCATGCATCGGCACAATCGCTCGCAGACTTAGTTTTTCTATTTTCTTCATCGCCTTATTCGTGGTTTTACCGTACGGAATGAACTTTCCCTTCACATAAAAATCGACAATTTCAGAAGATATATCGGTTTCTACAACGGGTTCGCATATACCACCCTGACAGCAAAAATCAGAACTAAAAAGCAATTCATCTTGTGGCACATACCACATGTGCGCATCCCAATTGTGCGGAAAGTGCGGAGTTTCTATTAGTTGTAAACTGCGCTTTCCTAATGTTACAGATTCACCATCTTTAAGAATCTGTGCCGGACGAATCAGAAAATCTTCAAGATTGATGTTTGCCACTTTGTTACAAACAACTTGCGCGTCTGGATATTCTTGAAGCCACAGGTTCAGGGCTCCTGATTCATCCGCTTCAACATGTGAAAAGGCGATGTAATCTAAAGGTCTTCCGTTTAATTTTTCTTGCATAAGTTGCTTAAGTTCTGGAAACAGCTTTTCTTTTCCGGCATGCATAAGACACGTTTTCTGATCTAGTATCAAAAATTGATTGAATTCAAAATGCGTTTTCGGAGCTACCGTTAAACGGTAAATATCTTTTAAAATTTCATTATGGCTAGTGTGAGTCATACTTTGAATTACCATAACTATGTGGGTTTGATACAGGGAAAAGATGGAACCATGAGCTTCTGCGTGATGAATCAACCGTTAAATAATTTATTGAACCCACTAAATTGATATTGTACTACGAATAGAATTAACAATTACTTCAGTTACTAAAACCACCAGCACCACCATTGTCAGGGGTTGTCTGAAAACGTGTTTTAAACAGCGATTTAGATTTAGGTTGGTCTTTGTCAGACTCAATAATCTCAGGCCCATACATATCATTCGTGATCGCATTTTCTCCGAATCGGCAGTCTGCCGGATCTTTGGGACATTTTCCATTAGGGGCTACACACTTGAAATTAAGCCCATCCGACTTATCCAAGTTGGGACACTTAACGCTAGCAAAGCATATTTTCAATGCGATTCCACTGCAATAACCCGGTCTTTTGAAAGAAGATACATACGTACTTTTAAGATCGTACACACAACCAGCCTGCTTCATGCTTGCTTTGCTGTTTTTATCGAACAAAGTGTCAGCTGCTAAAGTTTTAAAACTGACGAATAAAAGAATTCCTATTATAAAATACTTTTTTGTTAATTTCATTTTAGCTTCTCCATACCTCCCAATTATCGTCTAATTATTGTAAAGTTAAAATGGGCTAAAGACTTATTGCAGAAAGCTAGACTAAAAGCCTAATGTTTATTGGGATCAGCAACTCTTACTTTGGACTATTCATCTGCAACCAACTTAGAACCACTTCTGCATTTTTATCTGGTGGAAAAACCGGATAGAAAACTTTTAGAATTACTCCCGATTTAATCACGAAGGCCATTCGTTTTATAAGTCGCACTTCAGCAAATACAAATGTTGGCAAGTTCAACAGATCCGTCAGCTTGTAGTGTAAGTCGCTAAGAATAGGAAATGGAATGTGATTTCGTTGAACAAATTCTTTTTGTACAACGGGTGATTGAATACTAAGGCCATAAATCTTGAATCCCATTTTTCTAAAATCTTTTGCTAAATCTCGAAACCCACAAGACTGTGGCGTACATCCCCTAGCTCCTGGAATAGAATCCCATGATTCAAGATCAGCATTGGGCTCAAGCGGGCTTCCTGCGCGCGGATAAATAAAAAGCACTGTTGGGTCTTGAAATTCGTTTTTAAGATCAACCTGCACCCCATCCGTTGACGTAAGCACTATTTCAGGAATTCGCATGCCAACCAAATGATTTGTTTTTCCATCATCTACTGGCAGCGGCAAATTTGGTGGCAGATCATGAAGATTTTTTTGTTTAACCTGAGATAAATCTTTTTCCATTATATGCACTTCTGGATGTTTAAGACTTGGCCCAAGATCCATCCAACCCATTTTTTGATAATACTTCAGCGCAGGAATATTAGTGGGGCTTACGCTCAACCGCATTTTATGACAACCAAGCTTTGCGCAAAAGTTCGTTGTATACTCGTCTAAAACTGAACTTAGGCCAGCTCCCCGTTTACTTGGAATAAGATAATATAAATTCACATATCCAATGGATGGGTCTTTAGAAAAAAACCCAACTTCGACTTGACCAATTATTTTATCATTTTCAAATAAATGCACGACCGAGTTCGGGTCTTTTGATATTTTACTTTTCAGCCAATCAATGTATCTTTCAGCTCCAAGCCCGTCTTCTTCATGGAACTTGTTAGCATTACCAAAACTAACAACGAAAGAGTCTTCACGAAAACGAATGCAGGCGTCTTTATCCTTGTCTAATTGGACAGGCTTAAATTGTAAGTTAGTAAAATGAGATATCACTGAGGTAGAATATATTTCTTTTTATCAAAGACAATAGTTAAAAAAAAATCACACCGCTGTTTTCAGTAAACGGTATGAATTTGGGGGTATAGACGATCATTCGCGGCAGGTTACACAAGCTGTTCTGTTTTTCTAGAAAAGAAATAAAATGCGCCAAGCTGTAGTACCAATACTAAAATCAAAGTTCCATCCGAAGTCAGCGGAAGGCCATGATATTTAACTATATAGTCACGATTGGATTCATCCGTTTTATTTGTATCACTGGATTCGATAAATCCTATTCCCATTCCAAGCTCAATCATCCCACCATTTTTACCTTGGGCAATTAGATCTTTGTTATGATAAATATCTATACGAATCACACTTAAGAATAATAAAAGCAGCACTATACCCGTCATAAAGATAAATGTTTTTTTGCTAACAAGTCCTGTGATTTGGCTTTCACGCTCATCGTTTTCTCTTATGCCTGATAGCCATCGCACAAATGAATCGCGATGCGCTGGCGACAGCGATGTCACTACGTTGTACATCCTATTATATCGTAAAATAAGCCATCGCTTGAATACTTCAATGCAGACAAAACTGCAGCCAGCAATGCAATGGGTGAAATCCACTTTAAATACAAAAGGACATATTTATTAAATTTTTTCATTATTTAGTCTCCTCGACAAAAAATAGGGATTGAATATCTGTTTTAAAATAACGCGCTAAACGAAATGAAAGCTCCAGCGAAGGATTATAATTTTCTTTCTCGATAGCAATGATGGTGGCTCTGGTCACACCAATGTCATCTGCTAATTGCTGTTGCGTGATGCCCTTATCCGAACGGAAAAGAGTAAGTCTTGTTTTTATTTTAAGCTGTAAAGTTAAGTTTCCCATATGTATAGGCAACTTTACATTTTTAAATGCCTATGTCAAGTCAACTATACATTTATTTTTGGCTTAAAATTTAATCTTTTTAGTGTCCAGTTGGAATTACAGAACTATAATTACCACGGTCATTCTTCGACCAAGTTTATTTTTCCATTCGCCGCGAAGCCACATATTCACAGCGAAAGATTACTTCCTGTCCACGTCGAACAAAATGTCCTCGTAAAAAGATCCTCGTTGAATCCTGGGGCAGCGAATATGTATTTCTAAAACCCAAAGATTGGCCGTAGGCAAGAAATCTACAGAACGCAAACTTTCTTTACAAAAAAGCGCATGAGGGAAATCTCCAAGTCGGTGGCCAGCCATTAGCGGATTCAGTTCGTATCCACGACTTTTGGAAATGTCTGTAGCTTTCTCGTAAAGCTCGGTTCCAGTTAGACATTTTGTCCGCCAAAGCGCGGCAGTTTCCAACCAAATCTCTTTTGAGGCATTTAAAAGTTTTAATGCTTCATCTACAGAATTTTTACTTTGCTCGAATATAAACGTTTCTCCAAAGTCTGCCTCATGCTCTTCAACGATTGGCCCCACATCGACGAAAAACATATCCCCGGCAGACAGTCGAATTTTCTTGTCTGGCAAATCTCTAAAGGTTTTTAATGTATCCGCACCAATTCGAAATTTGGATGGATGCCAGAACTTAGTGACTCCGGCTTTTCTAAATTCATCCTTTATCAAAGCCTGTCCGTCATCTTCATTCATTCCAAATTCGACGGCGGCTGTAATAGTCGTAACGACCTTTTTGCAAAGCACGCGAGCCGCAAAATACGATTGCAAATTAAACTTTTCACCAGTTTTTTCAGAAGGATAAGACAGTTCACTCATAATTATAATCTC
The DNA here is from genome assembly GCA_043747425.1 of Bdellovibrionales bacterium. Lineage (GTDB taxonomy): Bacteria > Bdellovibrionota > Bdellovibrionia > Bdellovibrionales > Bdellovibrionaceae > Pseudobdellovibrio. Next base: position 14,992 of record JAYTPC010000049.1, on the reverse strand, counting down.
ACGCTTTACAGTTAAATGTTCAAGACCTAATTGGGAACAGTATTTAATCGATTCTCGCTTTGCGCGCTATCTTGTGAAAAACTACAGCTACAAAGACTTTAATTTAGCTGGTCACTAATAGTATTTTGATCTCTAGCGAACGAAAAATTTAACAGTCTTTTGTATCATATCGTCTGCGACTTCAGGCAACTCATTGTCGATCTCATGCAAAGCCCCATCGTAAGAAACAATAGAAAAATGGGAAGCATTCTTCATCAGAGTTACTTTTGTAGCATCTCGATCAACATAGGTGTCTTCCACACCCGAAAGAAACACAAGGCCCGCAGTTTTCGGCGAAATTTTCCAAAAGTGCGAAAGCTTAGAAGTTAGCAGTAAATTTGTTGCAAATAAGGGAACTTTCATTGGTGATACCGGATTAATTGGATCACGGTGTGGGTTTGATTGGTTCTCAAATTGATTTCGCGTCAAAGTTCGCTCTGTAATGACCGGTGCGCCTGTAATCATAAGGCTGGGCTTTGCCGCCGATTCACCAACAAGTTTATTTGGATGAATACCAGGAGCAATCAATACGACAGAATCAGCCCATCTCTTGTAAGCTAGTCGGTAAGCAGCAAGACCACCAGTCGACCAACCAATGACCATTTTCCTACTTTGTTGGCACGTGTTTCCCGTGGGGCTCTTAAGTGCGCCCAATTCTTTCCAAACAGCTTGTGCTTGAGATCCAATTTCAAGAGATGAATATATGGGATCATAAAGTCTTGTATGATTCATGGTTCCGGTCGATCCACCCTGCCCCATATAATCGAATGTGATAACTCGAAAACCACTTTCTGAAAGCGTTGAAAAAAGCGCACGATGGTTTAAAATAGAATCAGCCAACCCTTCGAGATATAAAATGCATCCATTGAAGGCAACGCTTGAAGATTCAAAAAAAATGCCTGTTCGAAGTTTAACAGTTCCGACTAGAGGAACATCCGTTTCATAATTTAAATAACTCAAATGAAAGGATTCGTTTGATTGAGGCAAGCGCATTTTCGAAGATATGCAACTGAACATTAAGAATGATAAGACTATGGATATAATATTCAAAGTTTTCATGTCTTTATGGTAGCTGAAAAAGAGAAATAAAAATGCATGACCAAGGTATAGAATCGTTTCACGCTCAGTGCTTGCAAAGCGTGTTTACATGCCGATTGACTGCCGCGCAAATATCTTTGATAACCGTTGAACGAAATCCGCAGGGATCTTCTTTGGCGGGACATGTCGCGTAAGTCGGAATAAGGAATTTGATGTCTTGTTGATTTAAAACTGCTTCCGCAACTTGAGTCACATCTTTAATATTCAATCTACCCTGTTCATACTCTGCCTGAGCAATATCAAAAGCTGTATAGAACCCGGTGGCACCTAGTGGAAGTTTTTTATTTTGAACTTGCCTTAAATAGATTGCCACGACATTTTTTGGAAACCGAAGATTAATTTCTTCTGCCAGATTTATGCTAGCGTCAGAATTATCAAAAATAACAATAAATTTACGATCATTCTTTTCTTTTATAATTTCATTTATTTTTTCGATTTTAAAAGATTGAATGGACCATTCCGTCAGCCAGTTTCGCAAGTACCGCCATCACTTGATACATCTCGGACATTCCGGAAAAACCTTTATCGTCCTCAAGAATTTTTAATGCCGCCTTTATTAAACCCGTGTTCTCAGCTTGTCTTAAAACGTCATCAAAGCCGCTGATAATACACGGCTTTTGGTCCGCCTGGGCCAGGTTGGTTATAAATAGAATCGATAGAAGTAATAAAAGCAAAAACTTTGGCACAATTATTTTTACTAAGCTCATTTACTTCTGACAAGAACCAAACACATAAAACTTCATTGAATTTTGCTTTCTTTCGAACTTTTGAAATATAAAATCACGGCTAAAAAAGTTGAAATAAAAATTCCACCAGAAAAAAGCAGGCAAATGCCAGACCCATAAAAAATTACGAATGGTTTGAAATCTTTCATTAACATGTAAATTAGACTGGGGCTGTAGAATCTGAAATGTCTCACCCTATTGAATTCAGTGGGAGCGATCGCCTGAGTGAAAAAAAACAGACAACAGCTGATACAATACTCATGACCCATGAAAAGGCTAAAACTAAGGCACTTGATTCTGGCGTCTGAGTAATAGCGGCTGTCGGTAAAATAGAAGGTATAACGCTATTCAACGTTGAACTTAAATAGATCCCTAAATCAGTTGCCCCTAAATCCAAATTCAAAATGACCATGCTTATTAGCACATGAATGATAATTATGAAACCTAACATGTAACGACGTTTTATTTTCATATCATCACACGCTGCCCAGCACCTACATCAAGATTAAGTCTTCCACGCACGCAACACCATCGAAACCTCTCGCGCAATATTATTACTGTGCCAAGCCAAATAATTGCGGTTTTATAAGCTTCGGTCAATATCCTCGGGCTTCTAAAAATTTTGATCAAGAAAGGAAGTGTTCTTTCGAACAGTGAGAAAAATCAACTAGATATCACCTTGCGCGCTCGGACACTTGCACCATTTTAAAATGAATATTTATGATAGACTGGTATTTTTCGCCAGCTTCAAGCATATCCCGATTGCCTTCCGTGTAATGCCAATTGATTACGACCATTGAACCGCCTTTATTAATGCTTTCAAGCTTCTTAAAAATATCAAGAAGCGCTTCGCTTGAGGCCTGATCTATTGACGAAAACCAAACATTAAACTTGGTTATTTTCGCTGGAGCTTTTGCGTAACTATCAATCCACTCGGTAAGAAGTTTATAGAATTCTATTGAGTTCTCGGGAATCGAACGGCCTTTAATTTCAAGAACGCCAGTGACGGCATCAAAATGAACTGTCGGAGTCTTCGGAGTTCCATCAATACTCACCTTCTTATCTGTAATCAGAGCTTCCGCAATAACGGCCTTTTCTGCCGAAGCAGCGGAGGTATCTGTTACGCTACCAACTGAATCCGAATGACAGGCAACCAGATTTAAAGTCATCAAATACGCGCATAAAATGCCAGCCAAAGGCCAGATGCTAGATTTTTTTGTCACTGAATTCTCCTTTAAGTTTTCTCAAGACTCACTAAAGCAAAGAATGTACCTAAGGGAAGCTTTGCCAAGCTTTATGAAATCATTGACTAATAATAGACCGGGTACTTTTGTTTTTGACTAAAACTTAGACGGGTGAGGCGCATAACGAAAAATTTCTGGTGTCAGCGCGTTTGTGGAGCTTAGGGACATTATCGGCGGATAATTTTCTTGGGTCTTGTTTGCCGGCACCAGGCCAGCACTCGAACTTTAGGTTTTATTTATCACTATTATTGCCTTCAGCTTTAAGTGATTTTTCAAAAAAATTAACCGCTGTCCCAGATTTCTTACCGTCTAACCAGCTTTTTTTCGTCCCCGCATGATTTGTTTTTTGATGAAAAAGCGTTGGATAGTGAACACGTGGATGCAGCTTTAAATATAAGAAAGCATAAGCACTGGAAAGCATCTGAAGTTTTGCATCTTCCCCAAGATTTTCCTGCGAAAGATATTTATTTGGTTTGCATATCAGAAGAAATATTTTTCATTTCAACTTTTTGGGAGTGCCATGCATTTGTATTTTCACGTTTCTGTTAGCGTTTCGAGCGACGTCACAATCAAAATCGCTAATTTCGCCAGTAGTGGCATTTCTACGCGGGATACACCCTTTTTTCACAAGATCAGCTTCACTTTCAGCTAAGGCGAAATTACAAACGATAAAGATAGATATAAGCATGAATAGTTTCATATTTTTAACGGCTACCAAGATTTTACGTGAATTAAAACAATCTCATAAAAATTTTCAAAATCAATGAGATGGTTTTTCACAATTGAACGTACAATTTCAGGTTTAATTTCACCGTAGTCATGAACAGAAATATTCCTAAATCCGACCATAGATGCCATTTTACTGCAGACAGCACCATCAATGATCTGATGCTTTTGTAAAATTTCAAAAGACTGACGATAACTGTTTGGCAACCCCAAACCTTCTTTTGCGATAATCACATTGGCCAAATCGATACAAGCTTGGACCGCACGCTGTAAGTTGATTTCGTAGATGGAAATTAAAAAATCCGGATCTTTTTCTTTAAGCGTCGCTTTTTCGATCGCCATCAGACAATTTTTAATTATGTTAATTTTTGATAATACAATATCAATTTCAGACATATTTTTTCCTAGTGAGTATATTGTCTTCGATAATTTTGCGGGATGTCTTAAAGTCAGGATAGTTAGACAACTTTTCCATTTTCCAATTTAATAATATGCCGTCAGATGAACAAAAAAGTAATCGGCCGGTTTCTAAAACTTGTCGGGCAAAAATAATATCTATTTTGTTCAGTGAAATTAAATCAATATCTCTGTTGATTTTTTCTTCAAGCGTTCGTACGTGAATCTTTTTTTGATCGTCAGAACAAGAACCTTTCCAAAAAACAGCCACATCGATGTCACTTTCAGCATGAAATCTTTCTGTTTCCGCTGAACCCATCAGAAATGCAAATTCAGCATCTTGGGTTAGAACTTCAATCAGTGTTTTTGAAATGTTGATTCCCGATGTTGTCATACCAAATTAGGCCACTATTTATATTTAAAATCATTAGAAAAAATGGCGGGATAAATAGAATGTGGATCGATCTTACTGCTCAGAGTCAAAGCTAAGTCTTTCGCGCGCGAAGCACCATCGAAATTTCACGCGCAATATTATTACTGTGCCAGACCAATTGATTTAGTTCTGCTTCATTAACTTCACCGCGCTGAATGCGACCTTGCCAAACATCGTCAGCCTTGACTTTTTCGCTGATAAGCTCAAAATCAACACCAATCATCACTGCTAAAACCGAAGTCTGAAATTTAGCTTTTATCCATTCTTGATTTTTTTTAAGATCAAACATTTCCATCGTGGTGTGCGTAATCGCGCGCACGTGCGTGGGATCTGCCAAAAATTCATCGTGTCGTGGATGGGGCACAATAACATTCCAAATACCATCGGGCGCTAAAACACGGTAGACCTCTTTAACGATGGCTAGAAACACATCTGGATTTTTTCCTAGGTGTTCTAACACGTGGGTCATGCAAATTTCAGAAACCGAGTTATCGGCCCATGGCCACGGCGTTTTTTCTAAATCAACAACCTGATCAGGGTTGCACCCAGAAAATTTGTCCACGTTGATATGTGTTTGTATTTGGTTGTAGCCGCAGCCTAGGTTAAGTTTTAACATCTTAATAAAATCGTCTTAAGCACATAAAATAGCAAGAAAAAATGAACTTCTTGTATCTAATAGAACCTGATCCAATTCTGCACGCAATTGTTGAACTAGTGGCTCGGGATCATCTTTAAAAAGTACGACACACAACAATCTGATACGGGACAGCTTCTTGATTGCTATTTAAAATTTCTTCTTTTGATCTGTTGAAATAAAACTGATGCAGAACTCAATTCTAAATTAGCTCGTGAACATGGGGAAGAGCGTTCAGATTTAAGTGCTTACACTCTTGATCAACTTATTTATGAATACCAAATACTAAGAACTACTTTAGTGGAATTTCTAGAAGCAGAAGTTACTTTAAGTACTAAGGTCCGAAATTTGATCCACGAATTTATGGACCAGGGCATTCGAAAAGCCGCTGCACGCTACGCTGAGATTGAACTTAAAAATGTGAAAAATCAGCGACAAAAAAGCGAGCGTGATCGTAATGAACTTTATGAGTTTTTCATGCAGGCTCCAATTGCAATCTGTGTCCTTGATGGCCCTGAACATATCTTCACTTTATCGAACCCACTTTATGACAAGCTTGCGGGCCGGAAAGTCATTGGGAAGAAGGTTCGCGAAGCCTTCACCGAAGCTGAAATTGGACCCTTTTTGACCGTGTCTACCTGACCGGCGAACCCTACGTCGGAAAAGAGACCCCTGTCCCGTTATTTGATTCAACCGGTATAATTCGCGAAAGTTGCATGCGTCCGACGACACGTCCGTGACGAATCTTAGTGAAAGATACCGGTGTCGGTTTAACCGACGAGCAAAAAAAACGTCTCTTTCAGCCATTTATGCAAGCCGACGACAGCACAACTAGAAAATATGGCGGAACGGGCTTGGGTCTTGCCTTATCTAAACGGCTAGCAAACGCACTTGGCGGAGACATTTTTATCGACGCTGCCGATGCCGAAGAACACCAAGTTGGTTGTACTTTTGGTTTCACATTTTTAACGACGATTCCAAAACAAGTTACTACCGAATTAAAAACCAATGATCAAAATATAAAAAATCAGAAAAAAAACGTGCTACCACTTTCAGGCCTTTGCGTTCTTCTGGCGGAAGATTCCCCGGACAATCAAGCACTTATAAAGTTGGTGCTTGCAAAACAAGGTGCAATTGTAGATATCGCAGTCAACGGAGTTGAAGCCTTCAGAATGGGAATGAATGGCAACTATGATATCATTCTGATGGACATCCAAATGCCTGAGATGGACGGCTACGAAGCGACCCGCGCACTTCTAAAAGCGGGTTCAAAAAACCAATCGTCGCGCTTACAGCCCATGCCATGGTCGAAGAACGTGCACGCACACGTGCGGCTGGATGCGATGGGCATTTAACAAAACCTTTAAACCAAATTGAACTGATCGAGACCATCGAACGACTTACCGGCCATAACAAAGACAAATCGGAATCACGAAACGATCATTAGGAAAATTTGGCAGAGTTTATGAATTTAATTTTTCTCAAGCAGTTTCTGCAGCTTATCGATTGATTCGGTCCAGCCTTTGACACAGTCATCATACATTTCTTGGGGTATGCCCTCGTGGCTAAGCATGATTTTGGTTTCATTCTTGCTGACAGTTTCAAATTCCACCGTAACAAAAAGCTTGTCGTTCCAGGCGCCTGGCATGCCTACAGATTGCGGCGAAACCATCACACCATTTTCATCTGAAAAATAATCTGTGCTGACAATTTTTTTATTCACAACGATTTCTTCGTAGTCTCCAGAACTCCACATTATTTTTTTGTCAGGTCCTTGCATTGCGAACGTAAATTTTCCACCGACGCGAAAATCAATTTTTACCGTTGGCGCTGAATATTGATTTGGGCCCCACCACTGTTTCACCAGTTGAGGCTTAGACCAAGCAGCAAAAACTTCTTCAACCGGAGCTTGAAAAGATCTGGTAATTTCTATTAACTTTGAATCAGGTAAGTTTCTTTTGTGGTCCGTCATTGATTGTGTTGACGCGCTTAATGATTGATCTTTCATAAAATTCCTTCCGTTAATAATACCAGTAACTTTGTAATTGAGTATATATACTGAATATCAAATGCAAAAGCAGATCCATGTTGTGCTTTAATGAAAGCGTTCTCACAGTGACAAAGAGTCAATTTACCCCTTTTGTCGAAATGCTAAATGTAAAAAATTCAAGTATTGAAATTATTTACGAGCTACCTAACTCATGCGCGTAAAAATATTGGCAGTAGGTTTTATCCAAAGCTGACACTCAATATGCAGTTTTTGAGGTATATCATGAATAGAGGAAAATAAGAATTTCAAATCCCCCAAACGATAAATCTGAGAACAAAGATGACTTTGATAATCGCTGCTTAAATTCTGGCGATAATGTTCGCACCTAGAAAACATGCTATCACCGTATGTAAAACTAACGTTGTTCGGTGATACTTCATTTAAATTAATCCTGTAACCAATATTACTTTTGTGCTCTTCGAATCGAGCATTGCGACCCAAGAAGAAATATATGATTACTTTTTTACGACCTGATATAAAACTTAGTGATATTAAAACTGTTGGATTTGCAAACATTGGAGTAAAGGCGAACGCTGATGATCAAGCAGGAATGGCGTTGTGGAATTTATTTGCTAAAAATGGCAATACCCTTGGTAAAGTCGGATTATTTGGTTGGGCGCTGGGAAAGTGCGACTAAAAATTTAGAATTTATTACCGGTCCCCGTTATGTTCAATGCAATCAACAGTGAATCGCTTTCCAGTTGTCAGATTAGTAAGTGTGCCTTGCGGTGAATTTGGATAAAGTGCTTCGACAAAAAATATAATTCACCTAAAAAACACTTATCTATAATAGCGCTTCGGACATTAAAGACCGAGACGTTTCTCGCACACCTTTTGAAATCTTCTTAGTGTCTGCGACCTTCATGGCAGGCAATTCCGCTACTTGTTCGAACAAGTTTAGGTATTCACGTATTCTTTGATCTTTATCTGCTAACATCGAAAGATTTTGCAACAACTTATCAACGGTAAACTTATTGATTTTATAGTTCATTATTTCTGACAGTCGAGTCGTTGGAATTTTGCAAATCTCGGAAAAATTTTTCAGCCGCAGTTTATTTTCAACTGCATATTGTACAAAATGCTTACATAAGCTTAATTTAATTCTATCTTCCGTTGATAGTTGTGATTTGTCAGTAACATGAGTTAGCTTTTTCTTATCTTTGGTCGCTTTTTCGATTCTTTTGATAAGATCAGAATTCGTATATTTCATAATTACCATCCCGGATAAATAGTTATTGCATGAATTTCATGCGGCCTATCGTAATCAGTATAAAAAATTATAATAAACTCTTTTTTATAAAATCTACCCTTCAATGGGCAATCTACTCTAAGCTCAAATCGGGAAATTCTTCCCTTATGGCTTCTTGGAAATACATATTCACCATCCAACAAAGCTAAGAATTTTTCTATGTCATTTAGGCTAAAGCTTGTTCTTCTTATTGTTTTTAACTTTTTGGTTTTCTTATCCAGGCCGTAGTTGATGTGATCTATTTCAATTATGGCTGCAGTGATTTTATTAGAATTAAAAAAAATTGTTTTTTTTAAGCTTAAAGTCTCGATGACACCCCTATCTTTATTATTACCTTTACTCAAACTAACACCCTTATCGGTGGCTACCAATTAAATAATTACAAAATTTTGTAATTTTAGTCAAAACTCAATAAATTCATTATTAAATCAAACACAATGCATTTTGGTCTAACTACCTTCCTTTAGAAGTCCTGCAATCTGTATTCTGCTGTCTTCGGTATTCTGAATTTCGTATACGGAATTCAGAATACCGAATTCGGAATACTTAGTTTATGGCAATGAGGTCGTAAGCGAAGTCACGGACAAATGGAATGCGTTTCGAAGCTATAGCATCGAAATTAAGCTAATCAGCCACGGGGTAGAATAGTTATCATTTCTCCTTAACGGCATTACTTGGCTTTAAAAACAGTTCGATTTACAGTTGTTAAATGTATTGTCGTTACGTCATCAAAAAAATTAATCATCGTACAAACTGCTATCAAGGCATTTTAGTAACGCTTGGAACCATGCTTCACAACAAAGAACTCAACCCAGTTTTGAAGCGCGAGGTTGAAACTTTATTCGAACAATTAAACAGGGTATTGCCGACACCACCTAACATGGACTTAGAGGTATTCCGACATTCATTATCTTGGTTTAAGAAGGATTCGATCAACTTTGATTCATGTATCACAAACATAAATACAGCGGCAAAAATCCTGATGATTTTAGGATACGAAATTTTGTTACTTGAAGCTGAAAAGCTCGAAAACGTTCTTTACGAAGACCAAGATCAGGTTGTCGTTCAAACAGGTGCACACCATTTTTCTGTATCGCCTATACCTACTAACCATCCCTTGATTTTTTAGCCGAAGTGAGAATTTTAAAAATTTGCACCCATAAGCAATGAAAAACGCAGAAAGATTGAAATCTATGTGTGCGGTATTTAGAATTCTCTGCGCACTCAAGTGGACATATTCTGAATTATGAAACTTTAGCAAACGATACATTTATTCCAGCACGAACAATAAAAGATTATTATTCAGTTAAAATTTTGAGTTTTAAATTGGCCTTGGTGGCAATTTGTTCGATACCTTTAATCACCGCTGATGGCGGGTTAGAAAAATCTAAATTTTTCTTATCTTGAATCGTTACTAAATTATTCCAATTTACTTCAATGTGTGGCGGAAGCTGTTGTAACTTTTGAAGTAAGTGCCACTCACTATTTTTTACGTCGGTTAGCTCTTTCGTCGTTTTGGGACGATTAGTTCCAGGCAACAAAGCATACCATTGAAATCCCTGAAAATCCTTCCAGCTATAAAGATCTGCGCCTTTCATAAAAAGTTCTTTATCTGGCGCACTCTCGGGTGAAGGAAGAAAAGGCTGACAATAGTTTCTGTGAACCGCTTGGACATTAAATGCCTTTTTTAATTCAGCGCTTTGAGTTTTTGAACACTTTCCAATCTCGTAATCCAAAACTTCACAAACACCAATATCTTGGTATTTTACAATTTTAGCTTTTTCAAGTTCCTCAATATATTTGCCGGTTGCTATAACCAGATTAAGATTACAGTTGGCAATTGCGTTATTCGTTAAAATGATTTGGAAGATAACAAACAAGATTACTTTTTTCATGATCTTAGTCTTTCCAAAAATTGCCTTTAGGTCAACAATCTATTCCGCTGCGACTGATCTCAGTTTATAACCCGAGCTCTGAAACTCTTCCCTTAAAAAACCATAGACAACCATGTCCACGAATTTACCGTTCTTACAGAAATCTTGCTTCAGATAACCCTCTTTAATCATCCCAACTTTTTGCATAACTTTGCCTGAACTTGGATTTTCTGACATATGACGAGAAGTAATTTTATTTAATGCTAATATATCAAACCCATATCGAATTGCCTGCACAGCAGTATCCCCTATTCCAATACTCTTCACCGACCCAGTAACCAAGCTCGGCCCGGTTATGATTTTTAGTAATCGCTAAACTAGTGCATCCTACAAGCGTATTCGTTTCTTTTAATACGATAGCCCAAGTAACTAATAAACCTTTTTCAAACCATTCGCTGTGTTTAGAAATCCAATCTTCGGCCAGGCCATCCAGATAGGGATGCGGCACAGTCGCCGTTGTTGCGGCAACTTTTGCACTGCCTGCTTGTCGTTGAACTTCTTTTGCATCCGATAATTCAAACGGGCGCAGAATAAGTCTTTGCAAAACTATTGAGGGAATCTTTGGATTCTGCACCTAATTTGAATTGCTCTTTACACAATCTGAAAATTGAACACGGCGACTAATCATGCTTCCAGCAGTTTCGATGGCCGATAGAAACTCACCTGAGTTTGAGTTTAAATTCAAAAATAAATGTCCAGAAGCCAAGCTTCCTTTAGACCATTCATGTGAAATCTCCGTTGAACCAAAATTAAGTTTTCTTTGGCAAGCGGACCATGGAATTTTCACAGGTTTTAAAACTCCTTCAGCATCCGCAAGCATTTCTGAGGTTAAAGACCAACTTCCATCTTCTTCTTTAAAAAATTCATCCAACCGAAAAACTAAAGGGTCGAAACTTAATTCCACTTCGTAACGAATCACATCTGGATTTATACTTGTCGAACTGCATTTATAAGTTGCTGCGAAAGCCGAAGCCGACAGATTGGCGATAAATAGCGACACAATTAGTAATAATGATTTCATAAAGTCTCCGTTGTCGAATTCCCAAAGTATGCGAAATGGTAATCCGTGGCAACGATAATGTAATCATTAAAACCCGAATCTTCACTGAATTCTGTATGTGGTTAACAGACTACAGCGCCATCAGAAGTTTAGGAAAGTCGTCCAACTTAATTTTTTCATTTCCCTCGTCGGCAACATTTCTTTTAATCCTTTGACGAACACCGACAATTTTACTTTTCGATAAAATCACCAGCTTTTGTCCAGCTGCACCTTGTGCAGAAAAGCCTATTGGCGGTCCTATTGGTACTTGGTGTGGATATGGAATTTTTTTTGTCATTGATTCTTTGATCCACTTTTGGCTTAGAAGACGATGTCCTTGCCAAAAACCCTCATCAAGCAAGAATTGGCCTATTTTAATAAGATCCACCGCATTCATTCTAAGGCCTGCCATGCAAAGTGGATTGCCGACACTGTCTTTTCTCCATTCAAATTTTTTAATTTTCAATGGATCAAAAAGTTTTTTCTTTAAGTACTGATCGACAGATTTTCCAGATGCTTTTTTGATAATTCCAGCAATTAAATTAACAGCCTTATTATTATAAAAATGAACTGACCCTGGATCATCTTTAAGCGTGGCATCTAAAGCATACTTGATAACATCTTTCTGTTCGTAGATATCACCAGCATCTGGGTTTGCCTCTAAACCAGAGGTATGAGTTAATATATGTCTTAACGTAATTTTGGCTTTAGAAGAATTTTTCCATTCCGGAAACCACTTTACAAGCGGCTCATCGATAGAAGAAATTTTCTTCTCGTAGATTAAAAAACCGATCGCCAAACTGGCGAAGCTTTTTGTCATACTCATGGTTTCGATGAGTTGATCTTCACCCTCAGGCAAATATCGAAAGATTTCTTTTTGGTTATGAACAACGATGACAGCGTCTGATTCGGACTCAATAGATCGCTCTGCAAGTTCAGCCAAAGGCGTCTTCGCAAACGTTAAAGTAGAAAATGACAGAACAATGACCATCGATAGAAGAATTTGAATATAACTCATAAAAATACTGTAAACTTTCACAGGTCACAGTCAATACGCTCTTGAATCAAACCCTTGCAACCCATCGAATTTTATAATTGCGTGGAGTTCGATATCAGTCATTCTTTGTGAACTACTTCAGACATTCCATACCAATACTTCCAAATATCAGTAAGAACATCTAAAGAATCTTTTGGTCTATCCGCATGATGCATACGAATGTAGACTGCGTAACGAATGGCATTATTTATATTTGCAGTAGCTGTATGAGCCAATTGATAATGCGCAAAGATCATATCTCCGGCTTTGGCTTTGATTTGCACAGGTTTTGGCAAATCAACCGGTGGAATACCTAATTTTAAATCGGGGTCGGCGCCATGTTTTTGAAAATACTGTTCAAACTGACGATGCGTTCCCGGCCAAACTGTAAAATTACCGGAATTATCATGTTCAATGTCATTTAGAAAAAACCCAACAATTGCAATAAACGGAGTTATACTTCCTGGTTTTCCATCTACCGACGGATGGAAACTATCAATGTGAGGTCTCGGATTACTAAGGCTTTGAGGATCGTGATCTGGAAAGCGTAAAGCGCATTGAACATTAGTTGAAGGCACGACCTTACCTTTGCCAAGAGCTGACTCAATTAATGAAAAAGCATCAGTTTTCGTTAACATGTTTGTTAGCCGCTCATCAGTTTTTAATTCATGTGCACGTACTTGAATAGAGTCTAGATAGTTTTCAATTGTTGAATTAATAGTTTCACGCGCTACTCGTACCATTTCCGCGGGAACGACTTGAGGAATAATTACCCAACCCTGTTCGAAGAGTTGCTGTTTCTGAAAAAGCGTAAATTCTGCCATAACCGAATCTAAAACTGATCTACGTCGGTGTCTAGAAAAGAAAAAATTTTCGACCAATCGAAGTTCATAATCGCATAAAAAGATTGTAAACTTTCACAGGTCACATTGAATACGTTCAAGGAAAAAATGGCGCGGCCAAACAGGACGAGTATCGAACTTATTGTTAATTATAGGGATCAAAATCATTATCTAATTTGTTCGTCCAATGACTTGCAGTGCAATATCCAGGAGAATATACAACTTCCAACTTAATACGATCAGGATCTTCAAAAAAAACAGAGTAGTAAGTTTCACCCCCTCTCGATTCACCCTCATAAAGGCATTTGATATTTTGCGGTTTCAAAACTTCTTCGACAAACGCATCCACAAAAGATTGAGAAGGAGCATAAAAAGCCAAGTGATTAAGCCCAACCCTTTTCCGGTGAAATTCGGGCGTACGATATTTTTCTTCCACTGGGCCTAAAACAATTTTCATATGACCATCTGAAAAAACGGCATGAGACTTTTGGCAAACAAGTCGGCGCCAACCCAAGGGGATCAACACACGATCATAAAATCGAACACTTTTTGAGTAATCGGAAACATACAATTCGATATGTGATAGAAGTGTTCCGTTAGTTTGCTTTTCCAGATGAGCCTCGTTGTTTTGTTTGAGTCAATAAGGCCTGTAAATTAGTTATTCCAAGACTTCACAAAAATCATACCTAAGATTATCTGCTGATACGTACACGATCAAGATACAAAAATTCTTAGATAGCCTGTCGTTACCATAAGCTAAAGGCCCAGCTTCGTTTGGGTGCGTTTTTTCGCTCCAACAAAGTACGAAAATTAGGCTGTTTCCGAGTGCAGCGCGCTTACGCGTGCTCTGCAGGACTTGTTTATAAAATATTTTACGAACAACTTGAAATCAAACATCGTGAAAAAATGAATGATCCATGGGGAACAACGTTGGGGATTGATGAACATACTTGGAAAAAACGACGCGGTAAAAAAAGACAAACTGAATTTGCATCGTTGATCGTTGATTATGACCGTAAGCGGATTGCTGAAGTCGTAAATGGTAAAACTGTTGATAATTTAAAAACACAGCTGGATCATGTGCCCGGTCGCGAGCGAGTGCCCTCTATCAACTGTACAGAACGAAAAGTTTTAACAAAGCCTCACGTGCACTAATAAATTTAACTGATCGCATGGCTCTGTCATCGTTAGAAGAAATAAAAAAACTCAGAAAAACTTTAATGAAGTGGCGCGTGGAAATATTAAATTATTTTAAAACCGGATTGACCAACGCAAGAACTGAAGGTTACAACAGGCTCGCAAAGGGCGAACAATACTCAGCTTTTGGAGTTCGCAACTTTCCTAACTACAGACTTCGGATGCTAAATGTCTAGAAAGTCTTGGATTTTGGATACACTTCCACCATCGAGTGAGTAGAACCGTAGAACCAGAGTTGAACCTGTAGATGATGACCTTCCCCCTATAATCTGGACAAGTTGATACTTCCTTTTTAATGGGCTATAAAGCCTGGAAAAGGATCAAGAAAATGGCAAAATCAAAGTTCACAG
>JAYTPC010000048.1:0-49382 GCA_043747425.1 Bdellovibrionales bacterium | reverse complement strand
AATGAATATTGAATACAAAAAACAAAATGCTCACCGAGCCCTTGATGACATTCGCGAAAGCATTGGCGAACTGCGTTTTTATTTAGATAAAATAAATTCTAAAAAATAAAAAAAGGCTTTCCAATTTGGAAAGCCTTTTTCATAACATAACTTATTTTTAAAAAAACTAGTAACGGTACAATTCTGGTTTGAATGGTCCATCTTCGCTTGTGTGTAAGTATTTGGCTTGCTTGCTTGTTAATTTCGTAAGCTTCACGCCCAATTGACCCAAATGAAGTGCTGCCACTTTTTCATCTAAGTGTTTTGGTAAACGGTAAATTTCGATATTTTGGTATTTGTCGCGATTCGTGTACAATTCCAACTGTGCAAGTACTTGATTAGTAAATGAAGTGCTCATTACGAATGAAGGATGCCCTGTTGCGCAACCCAAATTCACTAATCTGCCTTTTGCAAGAACCACGATTTCACGGCCATTTTTTAGGGTATGAATATCAACTTGTGGTTTTACTTCGCGGGCTTTTGAATTTTTATTCAACCATGCCATATCGATTTCGATATCAAAGTGACCAATGTTACAAACAATCGCGTTGTCTTTCATTTTCATGAAATGCTTTTCCGTGATGATGTCGCAGCAGCCAGTTGCTGTTACGAAAATATCACCTAACGCACAAGCTTCATCCATTGTTATAACTTGAAAGCCTTCCATCGCAGCTTGAAGCGCACAGATTGGATCCACTTCAGTGATCATCACGCGCGCGCCAAGACCTTTGACTGAAAACGCTGACCCTTTACCAACGTCTCCGTATCCGGCAACGACAACGACCTTACCAGCTAACATCACATCTGTTGCGCGCTTTAAACCATCAGCTAATGATTCACGACAGCCGTATAAATTATCAAATTTTGTTTTTGTTACCGAATCGTTCACGTTGATAGCTGGTAATTTTAATTTCTTAGCGCGTAATTTAACTTCAAGATTATGTACACCGGTTGTTGTTTCTTCAGATAAACCAATAATTTTTTTAAGTTCTTTTGCAAAACGTGGTTCATGCATCATGTTCGTTAAATCACCACCGTCATCTAAAATCAGATTGTAACCTTCAGATCCCCATCCGGTGATAGTTTGTTCAATACACCAGTTGAAGTCTTTTTCGTTTAAGCCTTTCCAAGCAAAAACTGGAACTCCAGTGGCCGCAATGGCAACGGCTGCATGATCTTGCGTTGAATAAATATTACAAGAGGACCAACGGATTTCTGCACCCAAATGAGTCAATGTTTCAATCAATACCGCAGTTTGAATTGTCATGTGTAAACAGCCGGTAATGCGCGCGCCTTTTAGCGGCTGAGTTTTTCCGAATTCTTTACGTAAAGCCATCAAGCCTGGCATTTCTTTTTCGGCGATTTGAATTTCTTCACGGCCCCAACGAGCAAGTTCAGCAAAAACTTTCGGATCGTTCATGGCCTCAGCACAAACAGCAAAGTCTGGCTTCGTTGTTTTTGTTTTAACAACGGCATTTGTCTTCGTTACAACTTTTGTTGAAACTTTTGAATTTGCTTTCATTTGATTTTTAGTCATTTTTGCCATTTTCGAATCCGTTCTTTTTTCTGTTGTTGTTCGCATTACTTTTTTTCCTTTTTGGTTTATTTATACTGTTTTAATTATTAAGCTAAAGTTAAAATTTCATAGCCTGTGTCTGTCATCAGTATCGTGTGTTCGAACTGCGCCGACAATTTGCCGTCAGCGGTCGAGTAATACTTGATCGACGATCCTGGAATATTATGTTCAACAAATTCTTCAGAGCCTTCGTTCACCATCGGTTCTACGGTGAAGCAAGTCCAAGGCATCAGCCGTTCGCCTTTTCCTTTTTTACCAAAAGCAGGTACAAATGGATCTGTGTGAAAAACACGGCCGATACCATGCCCGCCAATTTCTTTAACAGTGGTGTAGCCTTTTCGAGTGACGAATTTATTGGTTTCAAAACCAATATCGCCCGTCCATCCGCCAACCGTAATAGCCCCGATTCCGATCATCATCGCATCATAGGCTGCTTGAACCAATTCTGCGGCTGCTGGTTTCACCGCTCCGACTTTTATGGTCTTCGAAGTATCACCGAAAAAGCCATCTTTTTTCACAGTGACATCAATGTTTAAAATATCGCCGTCTTTAACGACGTACGAGCCTGGTAGGCCGTGGCAAACGATATCGTTCACGGATATGCATGTTGATCTTGGGTAGCCGTAGTAACCCACACACGCAGAAACTGCGCCAATACTGTTTGTGTAATCGTCAGCAATTTGATCGAGTTCTAAAGTTGTGATGCCTGGTTTTACGAATTTTTCGGTGTATTGCAGAACTTGTGCAGCCATCTTACAGGCTTGCTTCATTTTAATGATTTCTGACTTATCTAAAGGAAGATCTGACATACTTCGAGAATATAAATGAAAAAACCCCTTAAAGCTAGGCCTTAAGGGGTTTTCTATAAGCTTATAGAAAATCTATAAACTAAACTGTATCTAGAACTATTTTAAATGCTTAGAAACAAGTTTAGTCATTTCGAACATAGAAACTTGGTTCTTGCCGAAAATTGGCTTCAATTTGTCGTCAGCGTTGATGTTACGACGGTTCTTAGAATCTTGAAGGTTGAACTTCTTGATGTAAGCCCATAATTTTTTAACAACTTCTGTGCGTGGAACTGGAGCCGCACCAATAACAGCTGCTAAAGTCGCTGAAGGTGTTAAAGGCTTCATGAACGCAGCGTTTGGCTTACGTTTGCCAGCAGCTTTTTTAGGAGCAGCTTTTTTAGGAGCTGCAGTTTTTTTTGCAGCTGTCTTTTTAGGAGCCGCAGTTTTCTTTGCAACTTTTTTAGTCGCTTTCTTTGCTTTTGCCATTGTATCCTCCGAAGGGTTGGCTAGTTGTTTTATTCATACTTTAGTCTCGAGACTAAAATCCAATGATCACAGTCTAAGTCGATAAATTTTAGTTTGTCCAACATAAAAAACATAAATCTTCATTATTTTATCGATTTTTGAGAGGGAAACCTGACCATTCCCCTCGGGAAAACCCGAAAAAACCCTTTTGGGAAAGCAAATTTACCTCTGAAAACTGGTCTATTCTCCTCGAGAAAATGGCAATTCTTACGACTTCAGGACTTTTCGACCCCTCTTGGAATCTCAAGATTCTCCGATACCTTAACTATGAAAACAGAGCGAAACTTCTTTGAAATCCTTGAAGAAATCAGCGATTCAGCTTTGCAAATACCCATTTCACCCTCTGCAAGTGCGGGTTGGGAAAGCGCTTTAGACCCTTGGGGACTGTCACAAATTATCGGTACCATTCCCGTCTATAAAACCGGTTACAAAAAATATAAATCAGTCCCTCTACCTAGAAAGCCGCATTTGATGACTCCCGAGCAGCAATTGGCTTTTGAAAATTTATCACTGTGGGCACCCGTCTTAACAAATGATTTTAACAGGATCGAACTGAAATCCTGTTATCGAGCGGCTTTGCTGAAAACTCATCCAGATCAAGGCGGAAACGCTGAAAGCTTTCTAGCAGTAAAAAAAAGCTATGAAATACTAAAATCGTTCGTTAAAAGCTAAGGCGTGCAACAAACCGATATTTTATTGTGTACATTGAATTCGACTTATCAACATGCCTCATTCGGCTTACGCTATCTTTTTGCCAATCTTGGACCGCTGAAAGAAAAAGCGCTTATCCTAGAATGGACCATCAAAGAAAACCCACGGGTTATCGTTGAGAAAATTCTGCAACACCAGCCACGTATTGTGGGCTTTAGCGTTTATATCTGGAACACAGAAACAACTCTGCAAATCATCTCTGTTTTAAAAAAAGTGGCGCCCGAAATTTCGATCGTTTTAGGCGGCCCAGAAATTTCTTATGAAACGCGCACGCAGGCTCATTTAAAATACTGCGACTATGTGATCACTGGCGAAGCGGATTTTTCATTTAGAAATTTTTGTGAAAACTACTTGATACATAACATCAAACCCTCTGAACAAATTATTGCTTCTGAATTGCCGGACATTAAAGCCATTCAGTTTCCATATGATCTGTACTCGGACGATGATATTAAAAACCGCGTGATCTATGTGGAAGCTTCTCGGGGTTGTCCGTACAAATGCGAATATTGCCTATCATCATTGGATAAATCCGTGCGCAGCTTTGATCTGGAACTATTTTTAAATGAAATTAAAACCCTTTTAGACAGAGGCGCACGCACCTTTAAATTTGTCGATCGTACGTTTAATCTTTCACCCACATCGTCTAACCGCATTTTACAATTCTTTTTAGAGCATATTTCTTTGGGTTTATTTCTGCACTTTGAATTGGTACCAGACAGGCTTCCTGCTGAAATACGCGAACTGATTCAAAAGTTTCCTGAAGGCTCTTTGCAGTTTGAAGTCGGCATTCAGACCCTAAACCCTGCGGTGGCTGCTAACGTGTCTAGAAAAAATGATTTGGTAAAAGTGCAGCAGAACTTTCAGTTTTTAAATGAACATACCCATGTGCACACCCATGCAGATCTTATTGCGGGGCTTCCTGGTGAAACTTTGGAAAGCTTTGCTTCGGGGTTTGACCGGTTAGCTGCGATGAAGCCCAACGAAATTCAGGTGGGTATTTTAAAGCGCTTGAAAGGCACACCGATCGCACGCCATGAAAAGACATTCCAGATGATCTATTCTGATTTTTCACCGTATCAAATTCTAAGCACCAACACGATGGATTATCAGACTTTACAAAAGATGAACCGTTTTGCTAAATTCTGGGATCTTTATGCCAACAGCGGGCAATTTAAGAATTTCATGACATGGTTTGTGGATCAAAGTAGCCGGGGTAACGAGGCTTCATTTTTCTGGAGTTTTTTTGGTTTCAGTGAATTTTTATCAGAACGCTTTACGGAAACACACAGTCTTTCATTGGCAAGCCTTGCTGAACAAGCTTGGAACTACTTACGATTTAAAAATGTCAGCGAAGAAACAGCGCAAGAAATTATTGTAAAGGATTATTGTCATGGATTTAAACGTCGCGATTTACCGATGTTTTTAAAGCCACAAATGAAAGTTGAAACTACGGCTGGTTCAAGAAATCATCGTCAGATGCAACATCTAACCTAAAACGGATACGACTTATAGTTATGCAACTTGCTACTGATGGCATTGTGCGGATGTAAACTTTCTTCATGACGTGTTTTTATTTTGTAGCCAGCTAAATTAGAATTTGCGGCCTTAGTTAATTTAGAGAATTCATCATCCACTTTACGTACTGCATCTTCACAAAACATTAAGTTTTCTGAATTCAGCTCTGCAAAGGCCATTTCATCTGCTTTTTTTACGGCCGTCTGCACGGGAGTTTTTAAAATCAATTCAACAGTTTGAATCTGCTTTAAAATAAATTGATGAAAATCTGTGATTTCTGTGTTGAATAACAGTTCACACGTCATCACGCTTCGCTGCGCATGCGGTGTCGCTGGCAATCGGTCCATCGTTTTTACGTCAAGCCCCTGGTTGATTTTATTTTTAAAAGCTTCAAGCGATAGCGCCGCAGACTGCGGGCAAGTGCTTGAGTATACAATTTCATACTTAAGCCAGCAGATATAACCCACTGTGTTTTGCACCGAGGCCAATGTGACATCATAGTTTCTGTGGCCTGCTATACCAGACTTTAATGCTTTTGTTTTCACAGGTAACTTAAACTTCATTTCTAAACCAGCCTGATCTGACAGGCCTTCTTGTGAAGTGATTGCCGTTTTTAGAAAGTTTTGCAGCGAAATTTTCGATAAATCTTTATTTAAAAATTGCTCCATCATCAAGGCGTACAGTCTAGACATATGAATGCCGCGATTTCCTTCGCGAAGATTGACGACCATGGAAATTGAGCACGGAATATGAATATCATCAATGCGGATAGCTGATTCCATCTGACCCATACCCACCCAGTCTAGCGCTTGCAAAGCATGATGCATTTCGCTTTGAATATCTGACTGAATGTTAGTCCTAATGTCAGTTTTAGAATTTGTAGGCATATGAAAAACCAATGGATTGATGTTTATAAACGTTTATACGGTCTTCTTGAACATAATCTAATCGAACCGCGTGCTGATCGTCAAATTGATGTTGCACACCAAAAGATGAATAGTTAACCCGGGCCTTCGCAAGTGGCGGAAGCGCCTCTTCACCAACAGCGTAGCCTAAACCAACACTTGTGCTTTCCGTCAAAGAATAATCCAGCTTTATTTGCGAAGATGAAGTCGAGGTTTTATCAATGTTTTGGCTCAATCCATACTTAAACTGAACCCTAAAGCCATAATCACTCCACTGAATACCAGGTTGAATAATGCTGACGCTTCCCTGATCAAATTCAAGTGACCGGTAACCTAGCGAAAATGAAACCGGATTGAACGAAAAATTTTCTAGCCCTAGGTTCAAAATTGTTTTTGCTCGAAAGTTTGGCTTCTTTACTGAAGCCGTATAGTCTGCGTTCAATAACCAATCTGAATCTAACTTATGATAAGCCCCGACACCCAAGGCTTGATCGGTCGCTTTAAATTGATTTTGATTATCAAACCGCAGTAATGCGTCCGTCTGTGAATTGACTTTCATTCCCGCCTGTAAAAAAGTTGAGGACTCTCTGTCACGCACGGCTGAAAAGTTATCCGAAATACCACCGACGTCGATGCGGTACCGAGTTTCTATTTTGGGTTTAGCTGTAGCCAATTTTTTTCGAAGCTCTATGGCATCGTTGTTATTGGGCTCTGCCAATAACACTTGATCTAAATAAAAAATAGATTCTTTATAGTTACCGCTCCAAAACAACACGCGAGCAAGATTTATTTTGTGTTTTAAATTTTGGGGTTGCAGTGCGATTACTTTTTTCCAAGTTGAGATTGATACAGAATATTTTTGCCGCCAACCCAGCATCAGCGCTTTTTGCTCTAGTGCCTGTATATTTTGGGGTTCATGAATTAACAAAAGCTCTAATTCCAGAATGGCTTGATCAAATTGCTCGGATGACTTGTATTTCATGCTTTCATCAAAAAAATTCTCTTCCGCTGTGCAAACCACACAAAACAAAAATACGGAAATAAAATAAAATAAAGAATTAGGCTGCTTTTTGTTCATCAGTAACCTCTGGTTTTTGGACTTGTCGCTGCGCCGTCCATTCATTTCTATTGGTTAAAAAGACATACCAGCCAAGAAATGCACCCACGTGCCTTAAAGGTTGAAAGAAAATGGGTTCACAAAGTGTTACAAGCACTGACTGAATCCAAAATAATCTGGGAACATTCTGTTCTTGCCATTTATTGTAAAGATAAAGTCCATAAAAATGCAGAACATAATCCAAGGACAGTTTAAAAACGACTGCCGCTATGATGACTGGATGCAATTTTTTATCTAAGATATAAATAGCAATCAGTGCGTACACCGACACCAAACCGTATAGCGGCTGCAAAGTGTCGATGGACTTAATTGGTAACATGATTTTGCCAACGGTTCCATAGCTAGAAGAGCCAACCATGTCTCGGTATTTATAAATAGTTTGTAAGAATCCACCAAACCATCTTTGTCTTTGTTTCAAAAAATTTCTGAAATTATCGGGACAATCCGTCACAGCAATTGCTTTCGGTGCAATGCCCACATGCAAAGGAATATGATTGTCAAAACTGTATTTATAAATTCGGTGAATCAGTTCATAATCTTCAACAAAGCTGTCCGGGTCAAAGCCGCCAACTTTTTTTAATAAAGATGTTTTATAAGCAGCAAAGGCTCCAGATACTAAAAGTAAACAATCGGTGCTGGTCCATGCCTGTCTAGATAAGAACGACCGGATGTATTCAAATTTCTGAAATGTCTTTAATACTGATCCCATAACAGATGGCGGACAGGTCGGCTGTAATATACCGCCCACCACTTGCAAATTGCTTTGAGCACTAAAAGTATTCGCAATTTCTGCCACTGCTCGAGGGTTCATGAAAGTATCAGCGTCTAAGGTCATCACGACATCTGTCGTCACCAAATCCAGAGCCAAATTCAGAGACCTTGCTTTTCCTGAATTTTGCTTTGTTAATACAAATAAATTTGGTAGAAGTTCCGATTGCCACAACTTCCCTAAATTTTTCAACTGCAATTCTTGTTTTAAATATTGAAAGCTACCATCCGTCGAGCCATCGTCGATGATGATAATTTGCTCTGGAGTTTTTGATTGTGCTTCAATAGCCTTTAAACATTTTTGCAAAATAGATTTTTCATTTTTTGCTGCAATTAAAATACAGATCGAAACCAAATCCACAGAATTATTTGCCAGCCTCATCGACTTAACATGAGCTGTGACTTTATAGGCAACGAAAAACAAAATGACTGAGTCATAAAGAATATAACAAAACCCAGCAACCCACGAAATAGGAGCTTCCGTAAAAAAAGGTAAAAACAACGAAACCAAAAGTCCTAAAAGTAAAAATGAAAAAATGGATTTTCTAATCAGGTTCATATTACTTGTACCCCATGTCAGATTCTTTAATGGTTTTTAGATATTCAGTTTTAATTTGCTGGCGCTCTGCTTCTGATAACTTAAAACCATTGGCCTCTGAGATATGTAATTTGGTAGATCCATCACCTGGCTTGTTGGCTTTGATATGCACACTAAAGTTAACACCTTGAAGCCTTCTGGAATCAATTTTACCAGCCAAATTTCGTCGTAAACTTTTTTCTAAGTCTTCGCCCTGTTTGACCACAAGATCCGAATATTCTTTTGAGGCTAGATTCTGGATGCTACTAAAACGAAGCTTACCTTGTTCACCACCAGCCGTTGCAACATCAGCAAATTTTTTAATTTCTGTTTCGCTCAATTCACGGTTTGGCAAATAAGCTTTGCAGCCATCTCCAGAACAAACTACCCGCGCATTGGTGTCACCGGTAATATCACGAAACTTTTTTTCGATTTCCCTTTGCCTGTTAAATATTTTCTCGGTTAATTTTTCTTCGGCTTCCCGCGAAACTTTTAGAAAGTCATCGACGTTATCTGTTTTACCAAAGGCATAAGCCGAGGTTGATTGAATATGCTCTGCGCCCAAATCAATCATATCGATCGACATTCCCCCATGCGGAGCATCTGCAAGAGTGGCAAAACGTCTTTCTGTATTTCTTAATCCAGGGGACACGACATCTGCTTTTTCATAAAACTTTTTTAGTGTGTTAAAGTTGTTGTCACTGATGCTCTCAAGTCCGTAAAGATCTTGAATCGCACTTTTTGCGGCATCCGGGTTGTCTTTGTTCTTTCTTAGAATTCCAAAAACTTCGACATTAACGTTTGCATCGGACTTACTTTTGCTAATTACTGCTGTGTCTTTGAAGGCTTCTAAAACCTCAGATTTAAGCCTTTTTCCTGTTAGCACTTCTTCTTGTGCCCACGTTTTAAATTTTTTATCATTTTCTAGATCTAAAAATAAAGCGTTGTCGTTGCTAAGAACCTGACGGGTGAATTTGGCCTTTAACCCCACCCAATCATCCGTTTTTTCCTGAGCTGCTTTATACCAGGCACCAGGTTTATCAGATTCCCGTACAAGCTGGTTTTTTATTGTGAAGTCTGCGAACTCTTCATTCGATTTTAAAGCGGTTTCTTTGAGAAGTTGGTCTACATTTTTGCCTTCAATTTTCAAACCTGGAATGTCATCATAAGCCACGCGCAAAGACTTAAAATCTGAAAAAACTTTAAATTCAAATGCAGGATTTATTTTTTTTAATTCAGCTTCAAGCAGTTTGAATTTTCGAAGCTGCATGTCATTGTACGTATTCATCAATGTAGAAACATATTCTTCATCTTTAAAGACCGTATCGTTTAAGCTTTTCAACTTTACGTTCTCGATCGTCATTGCTTTTTGTTTGGACCCGGGCTTTGAAATGAATTTTTTCCAAGCTTCGTTTTCAGCCACACTGGTTGCACTTTTTTGTGAAAATTCTTTCACCAGTGCTGCTTTGGGTGCGCTGGATTTAACAATCTGAATCAGTTGCTGTGAAGCTCTGCGATCAATGGCTTCCGCAGTTTCTTTCGCCACAGTTTTGTTCGCCTTCAATAAGCCCTTCGCCATTGCTTTTTCAATACCGACTCCGCTCAGCACATCAGTCAAGATCTGACATTTAAAGCGCGTCATCTCGGCTGGAACATAGCAGCTGATTTCTCGAACTTCTGAATCGGCGTACTGCTGGATGAAATTCCAAACCGAAATTAAACTCAGTTTGCTTATATCTGGAATATTTTCTGTGACGGTTTGACCAAAACTTTTCCAACCAATTTCTTTATGGTACTGAGCTAACGTCATTTTTTTATTCTTTAATTTTTGTAAACGAATTTTATTGTACTCTTCTTTTTTTGAATACAAGTATTCCGAATTAAACTTTTTAAGTTTTTCCGTATTTTCTGGTTTTGTTAAAAACGCCGTTGTTGGCTGTCCGCTGGCCAACTGCCGTTTACACTCTAAACTCTGATCACAAGTTTTCAGCCATTTTTCTTGCTTCATGATTTGGTTTGCAGCGCCCTCATAGATTAATTTCCCGAGCTTTGCGATATCTACGACCAGTGACGTTGCACCGACCAAACAAGCGGCCACTGAATCTTTCACTTCAACATTGTTTTGAAAACACATTTCCTGGTAATTGCATTTGATGTATTTCCAACTCTCAACTGGATTTTCTGTTTCAAATTTTTCGCAGTTATTTATTTTCCTATTTAAATCACAAAGATTTTTTTGTGTTTTCAGAAATTCAGGAATCTGTTTAAAATTACATTTTGAATAGGCCGTACACGAACTTTGAAAGTCTGGGACTCTTTGAAACAAAGCACCACTAACCGGCACTGCAACCGATAAACTCGCATGTAAATTCAATAAAAGTAGAATGAAAAATAAACCAATAAAATGAATCTGATACCTCAGACATTTTATCGGTATTTTTACCTGTTTTTACGACTAGCTTTAGGTCTAGATCCGCTATAAAAACTAAACAGGTATTTATGCTTCTATCATTCGGTAACGAATCCGCTTTGGCGTTGAATCTTCGCCCATGCGCTTTTTACGATCTTCTTCGTATTCTGAGAAACTTCCTGGATAAAAGAAAATCTTGGAATCGCCCTCAAAAGCCATTGTGTGCGTGCAAACCCGGTCTAGAAACCAGCGGTCATGCGAAATAACAATCGCAGATCCACCAAATTCATTCAGCGCTTCTTCCAGAGCACGCATGGTGTTTACATCTAAATCATTCGTTGGTTCATCCAGTAAAAGAAGATTGGCGCCTTCTTTTAAAATTTTAGCTAAATTCACGCGGTTTCTTTCTCCGCCAGATAGTGTGCCCACTTTTTTCTGTTGATCACTGCCAGAAAAATTAAACCAACTGACATACTGCCTAGATGGGATTTCTCGGCCGCCCAACTGAATTAAATCTAAACCGCCTGAAAGCGTTTCGAAAATTGTTTTTTCTGGATCTAAAGTTTCTCTGGATTGATCCACATAAGCAATCTTAACAGTTTCTCCGACCTTGAATGACCCGCTGTCTGATTTTTCTTTTCCAGTGATCATATTAAACAAAGTCGTCTTACCAGCTCCATTTGGCCCAATGACACCAACGATAGCACCACGTGGAATTGTAAAATCAACGCCGTCTAATAATACTTTTTTACCGTAACCTTTCGTCACGCCTTGTGCTTCGACCACAATATTTCCTAGGCGTGGGCCAGCAGGTATATAGATCGACATTTCTTGCAACCGATCTGGCGTTGGTTCTTTTAATAAATTCTCGTACGCATCAATACGTGCTTTTGATTTTGACTGCCGGGCTTTTGCACCCTGACGAATCCATTCTAATTCACGCTCTAAAGTTTTTGCTTTTTTACTGTCTGATTTTTGTTCCTGCGCCAACCGTTTGTCTTTTTGTTCTAACCACGATGAGTAATTGCCCTTCCAAGGAATACCTTCACCACGATCTAATTCCAAAATCCATCCAGCTACGTTATCTAAAAAATAACGATCATGGGTGACTGCGATAACAGTCCCTGGAAATTTTGCCAGGTACTGTTCTAACCAACCAACAGATTCAGCATCCAAGTGGTTCGTCGGTTCATCTAAAAGTAAAATATCGGGGTTACTCATGATCAGTCGGCATAAGGCCACGCGACGTTTTTCTCCGCCGGACAGGGGACCTATTGGTAAATCACCATCTGGACAACGTAGGGCATCCATCGCCAATTCAATTTTCTGATCGACTTCCCAACCACCCAGGGCTTCAATTTTTTCCTGAAGGTCCCCTTGTTTTTCGATCATTTTATTCATTTCATCTGGGTCTAAATCAGGATCTGAAAATTTTTCGTTGATGGCGTTATAATCTTTCATCAGTTTTGGCAATTCACCCATGCCTGAAAAAATATTTTCTTTCACGGTCATGGTTTCATCTAATTTTGGTTCTTGCTCTAAGTAGCCCACTTTCATTTTTTTCGCAGGAAAAGCTTCACCTAAGAATTCGTGATCGACACCGGCCATGATCTTTAGCAACGATGATTTTCCAGAACCATTAAGTCCTAAGACACCGATTTTTGCTCCATAAAAATAAGACAAATAAATATTTTTTAAAACGTAGCGATTCGGAGGGTAAACTTTCGAAACACCCTTCATCGTATAAATGATATCTTGAGACATAAGAACCTCGCTTTAAATTATCTTTTTTCAGTTGAAACTTAGAATGTTGAACAGTAACATTATCTTCATTGATGAGCAACATGAACGACGACAGCGAAAAAAAATCTAAAATTTCAATCAATTCCAACACGCAGTCAACACGCTGGGCTTTGATTCAAAATGATCTGGAAAAAGCATTAAATCAATGGGACGAACTGGGTAAAGATCAGCCGGCACTCAGCCAAGAAGAACAGCAACTGGCTAAAATTAAATCGATCATTAATCAATTAAAAGAAAAGCTAGATCAGTTTTAGATAAGTTTTAGCTTAAACTTCGCCTGGTGCGCGCGCTTTAATTTCTAAAGCATGCAGGCCACTCGTGAATTCTTCTTTCAACAGATCCATGATGAGCCGTTGCCGATCAATTCTAGATTTATCGGTAAAAAGTGGACTTTCAATTATTAATTTATAATGAGTTTCTCCAGTAAAACCGGCTCCACCAATGTGCTCTGCATGGCTTGCATGCTTTGCAGAGTCATTTTGTAAGGCAATACGACTTGGATTCAGCGATTTCATTTTTTCCAGAATTCTTTGCTCGCGGTTCATGGATTATATTTTTTTCTTTAAATTTTCAATTTGTGATTTGGCGATTTCAAAACCCATTTTAGCTAGATTCATCACGCCTTTTTCTTCTAATTTTTTTTCAACTTGCTTGGCTTTTTGTAGCGCCTGAGACGCTACATAGTCAGCCAGGGGGTGTGGCAGACCCAAGTTGGAAAAATCACCTTCGTTGTTCCACTGGTGCTTGACCTCGGTTGCTAGGCTTTCAGCCGTTTCAAAAACATTAGGCATCTGATTGCGAACGGCCTCGCTGAATGGAAAATCAATTTTAACTTTCTCTTTTTCGGTAACTTTTTCAGATTCTGAGTGTTTTGTGCCGTTAGAATTTTCGGATTCATCGATTTGTGACATTTCGTTTTACTCCTGGGGGTAATCGTCTTATACCTTCCAGTTATAACATGATTAAAATCGTTGAGGAAAATAAATTCTTTGTAGTGGTTAACAAGCCTGAGGGGGTTAGCGTTCATAACGAAAAGCCTTCTTTGGTCGAATTCTTACAAGCTAAAAAGCTGCCTTTGCACTTTGTCAGTCGTCTGGACCGTGAAACCTCTGGATTGATGATTGTCGCTAAAAACCCTGACCAGCATGAAGAACTTTCTGAAAGTTTGAATCTGGGTACAAAAACTTACCGTGCTCTGCTTCGCGGTCCGTGGAAAGCTCCAGCAGAAACCAAATGGACCTGGCCTTTATCTGATAAAGCCGAAGGCCGACAGAACCCCAAAGGTATTTCTTCAGACCGAATACCGTGCGAAAGCAATGTCAAACTGGTGCGCACAAATGCCTATTTCACAGAAGCCTTAGTTACAATTTCAACTGGTAGGCAACATCAAATTCGAAAACATGCGGCCATTTCAAAACAACCCATCGTTGGCGATAATCGCTACAACGATAAAAAGTACAACGTGGCTATTAGCGATCGTTACAAATTAAATCGTTTATGGCTGCATTCTGAAACTGTAAAATTTGAATTTCAAAAAAAAGAATATTTTTATGAAACTAAACTCAATTTAGATATGTTTTTTAGTTCATCGGTTTGACGGACTTAATTTCGTTAGCAGCTTCAATTTTTTTTACCAAATTCTTAAGTAATGCTTTTAACCACGTTGGATTTTGCGCTAAAACTTCATAAATTTTATCAGCTTCAATTTGCACAAGTTCTGATTCAACTTCAGCAACAACCGAGGCCGAGTGCAATTTGCTATTTCCAAGATGTGCCATTTCGCCAACAAAATCACCCGCTTTGAGTTGCGCTAATATCTGAATTTTACGACCGTGAGTTCTAATGGCATTCAAAGTCCCGCTGATGATAATATAAATGTAGGGTTCTAACGTACCTTCGGTGATCACAACATCATTGGGTTGTTTTTTTATACGTTTGTACATGTTAGATTCCCCTGTTTTTGATTAGCTATTCTTATTAGTCTGACCAAGTTTACTTAAAAAATCACTAACAAGACTTTCCCGGGCTTGACCCGACACCGGTCTAGACCCTAGCTGATAAAACGAGTACAATGACTTAGAAGTCTCGGTTAAAAACCGCGATGCAAATACAGGTTTTACGACGCCCATTTTTTTTCGCTGGCGGCAGTAAGTTAATATCAGTTTTTCTTGCGCTCGGGTGATACCGACATAAAAAAGGCGACGTTCTTCATCAATGTCTGATCCTAACCTTTTATGTGGTATCAGATCCTCTTCAACGCCAACCAACATCACTGCTGGAAATTCTAAACCTTTACTAGCATGAAAGGTCATCAACTGAACCTGATCTTTACGTTTGTCATCACTGGTGTCATCTCGAAGTAACATGGCATCGATGAATTCTTTCAGTGCTGCCACACTGTATTCTCGCTTTATTAAAAAGGATTCTAAAATACGACTTACAATTTCTACAACTTGCCATTTTTTATCAAAAATAACTCCATCGTTTGCTGATTTTGAAAGGTAATCGCGGTATCCGTTTTCGCGCATCAAATTCTGAAACCGTTCAGAAACTGTAGCACCCTGCGTGGTATCATCTAAAATACGCTGTGGAAACACCCATAACCACTTGAAAAAAAGATCTAAAGTTTCACCTTGTTTTTCAGCGATTCCAACGTCTTTCCAGTTTTTGCAGGCTGTTTGTAAATCCATTTTCTTAGATTGAGC
The DNA here is from genome assembly GCA_043747425.1 of Bdellovibrionales bacterium. Taxonomy (GTDB): domain Bacteria; phylum Bdellovibrionota; class Bdellovibrionia; order Bdellovibrionales; family Bdellovibrionaceae; genus Pseudobdellovibrio. The sequence continues at coordinate 33,940 of JAYTPC010000048.1, read as the reverse complement.
ATATGCAGACAAACTTTCGATGGTGGTTTCGCCAAGGCCTCTGGGCGGCGTGTTGATAATGCGCCGAAGACTAACTTCATCTGGCAGCAAAGATTGTTTTAAATACGCTAAGCAGTCTTTGGCCTCTTTCCGTTCAAAAATAGACGTACCACCAGAAATCTCATATGGAATTTGTGATCTACGCAGCGAACTTTCAATAAATGCACCTTGTGTGTTCGATCTGTATAAAATTGCAATATCAGAAAATTTATAGCTTTTACTTTTTAATGTTTGAATTTCACGAAGCACAAAGTCAGCTTCTTCGTCTTCATTTTCTAGCACAAAAACTTCAGGTTTTTCTTCACTGATAGCTTTTGTGGACTGTAAAACTTTACCGTGGCGTTTGGTATTTTTAGAGATCACTTCGTTACCTAAAGCTAAAATCGAGGTCACCGAACGGTAATTTTTTTCAAGCTTCACGACTTTACAGTTTTTATGATCATGCGGAAAATTTAAAATATTAGCAATTTGTGCCCCACGCCATCCGTAAATGGACTGATCATCATCACCAACCACTGTTAAGTTCTGGTGAGTTCCTGATAAATACTGAATCAGTTTCATTTGTTCCGAGTTGGTGTCTTGAAACTCATCCACCATGATTTGTGTAAACTGAGACTGCGCTTTAGCCAAAACATCTGGAAACTTCTTAAACAACTTGAGCGGTTCAAGAAGTAACCCTTCAAAATCAGTGACTCCTAAAAGAATTAATCTTTTTTCGTATTTTGGCATCAGCACTTCAGCCAGCTCGTGGTATTCATCCAGAAAACCAGGTGGTATTTTTTTACCTGCACGTAGAATGTTAATAAGATTTAGCAATTTATCTGCATCAAATTTTTCTTTTGAAGAATTTTTTATATCTTTCACTAATTCTTTAATAATAGATTGAGAATCAGACTGATCTAGAACGCCGAAGTGGGGACTTAATCCTGTATGATGATAATTTTTTCTTAAAAGTTGTAAACCAAACGAGTGAAATGTTCCAGCCCATAGACCCTTTGCTAATACTCCCACTTTTTCATGCACACGGTGTTTTAATTCGCGGGCGGCTTTGTTTGTAAAAGTGAGGACGCAAATTTGGCTTGCCGTAGCAATTCGCTGATCAATAAGCCGACCCGTACGGGAAACCAAAACCGTTGTTTTTCCAGATCCAGCTCCAGCAAGAATAAGCAGCGGACCGTGATCATGGTTAACGGCTTCACATTGTTCAGAATTTAAGCCTGTTAGCCATTTATTTTGTGACATGATCTCTTGATATTATTTCTAAAATTTATATTAAAAAAATTTAGACTTTATTGTGCATCAGGGTCTTAATTTCAGTTTCGAAAAGCACATCTATGCGGTCTGCTTGAACTGTCTTTACATAACCAACGCCAAAAGTAGAGTGATCAATTTTTTGATTCATTTCAAATTTTGTTTTGATACTAAATGGAGTGCCTTTTTCAGTGCCACGGTTGGTTTGTAATGCTTGATAGTCATCTGCGTGCGAAGATTTACGAACTCGACCCGTTTTAGTTAATTTAGAAACTTTTTTAGCCACAGCGCCCGCCTTTGGTAACGAATATGTTTTTTTACTTTTACAAACTTCACACTGAATTTTAGCCGACGTCGCCGTCGTGTGAGTCAGCACAGTGTGATAACGATCAGCACCACATTTTTTACAAGCACTGAAGAACGATTTAGCAACTGGAGGTAATTCAATTTGAGTCATTTTTTTTATCCTTGTTTTAATTTATAAATATGTAAGGGGTCACGAAGACCTTTTTCTGCAACATCACCAGCACTTAAGTAAAAAGGGCCCTCTGAATTTTGAATTCGCTTTTGCATTTCAATCATCGACTCTTCTTTATCTGGTTCAATTCTATATTCCGTTTTTCCGTATCTTTCTAAAAATGCCAAATCAGCTTCTTTTGAAAAAAACTTTTCCCAATTTTTCGCGTTCACTTCGCAACGATACGTCATCGTTTTTGCATGCGTGTGAAGTGGCGCGTACGCCCCGATCATCTCCAGCGGACCGTAGTGCGAATGCAATTTCAGTGATGGGCTTCCCCACTGAGTCATTCCCGAACACTGAGCTACATTAGCATACCATAACCCAAAAGCCTTCGATAAAAAACCCAGACCATAATATTGTTCGTCTTTTGGCAGCATCGAGTTTACCGAACAAAGGTCATAAGCCACCCATTCGCCTTTATGCATCGTGGGGATGATGATGAATAATGACAGCGGGCACCATTCGTTTTCTTCAGAGTAATTAAGCAGCTTTAAAATCTTTTTAGGTATTTTTTTAGTGCGGCCTGCATAACCTGCGATAAAGCCCGGCATTGCTGCGCAGTCATAAAACACCCAACGTGGAATGGCTAGGTCCTGGTGCCCGAAAGATTTCCATTCAATCTGATAAATGGCTTCGGCAAAAGGCAATTCATCCAAATGAAGTGGATTTTTATACAATGGCTGCTCGGTAAACCAGTCAATCGTGTGCTTTGTTCCAGGATTTGTGATTTTGTTTTCAGGGCGCACAAAAACATAGGGCTTTATGTCACCTGATTCTAACCATTTGGCTTTTTGTAAAAGTGGATTTTGTGACATTATAGCTATTTCGCCAACGGACTTGTCATTGTTTCAGGACGCACGATCTGATCAAATTTTTCTGCAGTCAGTAGTCCCAGCCTCACGGCCTCTTCTTTCAAAGTAGTTCCATTTTTGTGCGCTGTTTTTGCAATCTTTGCCGCGTTGTCATAGCCAATGTGCGGATTTAAAGCTGTTACTAGCATTAATGAATTGTCTAAGTGTTTTTTTATTTGCGCTGTGTTTGCTGTGATGCCGTTCACACAGTGGTCACAAAAACTTTCCAAGGCATCAGACAACAAGCGAATTGAATTTAGGCAATTAAACACAATGACTGGTTTAAAAACATTCAGCTCGAAATGTCCCATACATCCACCAATGTTCACAGCGACATCATTTCCAAGAACTTGAGCGCAAACCATTGTCATGGCTTCACTTTGGGTTGGATTTACTTTACCTGGCATGATCGAAGAACCTGGCTCGTTTTCTGGTAAATTTAATTCTCCAAAACCACATCTTGGACCACTGCCTAAAAGACGAATGTCATTAGCAATTTTCATCAGCGACACCGCTAAGGTTTTTAATGACCCATGAACTTCGACCAAAGCATCGTGCGTAGCCAGAGCTTCAAATTTATTGGGAGCTGTCACAAACGGAATTTTTGTCTCTTGTGCGATTGCCGCTGCTGCTTTTTTCGGAAAATCAATGTGCGTGTTTAATCCCGTACCTACGGCAGTTCCACCAAGGGCTAACTGGTGTAAATGTGGTAACGTGTTTTTTACTCGCTGAATAGAATTTTGGATCTGAGTGGTATAGCCAGAAAATTCCTGACCCAAAGTTAACGGCGTTGCATCCATTAAATGAGTACGACCAATCTTCACAATTTTTTCAAATTCCAAAGATTTTTTTTGTAAAGATCCATGCAACTTTTCTAACATCGGCAAAAGACGATTGTGAATCTGATCGGCAACCGCGATATGCATCGCTGTTGGGAACGTGTCGTTTGAGCTTTGACCTTTGTTAACATCGTCGTTTGGATGAATATCTTTTGATGGTAAAGTTAAATTCATCATGACCATAGCACGATTCGCAATGACTTCATTAGCATTCATGTTGGTCTGAGTTCCAGAACCAGTTTGCCAAACAACTAGCGGAAAATGCGCATCTAAATCGCCGCGAATGACTTCGTCAGCAGCTTTTAAAATAAGTTCTGTTTTTTTAGCTTCTAATAAGCCTAATTCAGCATTAGTTTTTGCAGCACATTTTTTTAGTACGCCCAGCGCGCGAATCATTTCTCGTGGGAATCGATCATTTCCAATTTTAAAATTTTCAATCGAACGTTGCGTTTGCGCACCCCATAAAGCTGTAGTAGGAACTTGCACGTCACCCATGGTGTCTTTTTCAGTGCGAAAGCTATTAGACATTCTTAAAATCCTTCGTGAGCATGTTATATGTTTTGGTTAACCTATTTTGTACGTACCACTTGTCCAACGCTAGCTTGATCGGTTGGATAAATCATAAGTTCTTGTATGTTAACATGCGCGGGCCGCTGTAAACACCATATTATTGTCTCTGAAATGTCACTGGCCGTCAGGGGTTTCATATTCTGATAAACAACGTCTGCTTTTTGCTGATTTCCTAGGCGCACTTTCGAAAATTCTGTATTTACCATTCCAGGTTCAATATTTGTGACACGCACATTCGTGCCTTTTAAGTCCATGCGCAAACCTTCAGAGATAGCCCGAACGGCAAATTTACTAGCGCAGTAAACACTTCCGCCCTCGTAAACTAGTCTGCCAGCAACAGATCCTAAATTGACGATATGACCCGCGTGCCTAATCAGCGGTTGAATTAGACCCCTAGTCATATGCAGCAAACCACGAACGTTTGTGTCTAACATCTGGTCCCAATCATCGGTCAGGCCATTCTGAAAAAGTTCGCTGCCTTTAGCTAATCCTGCGTTATTAATTAAAATGCTCACGGCACTTAAAGCTTTTTTATTTTTTGTTAAAAAACTTTTAATTTCTTTTGGCTTCTGAATATCTAATTCAAAAATCTGCACAGACCCAGCACCTGCATTTAAGCAAAGCTTTTTCGTTTTTTGCAATCGATCAAGTCTTCTGGCTACTAAAATAAGATCTGCCTTGTTTTTTGCGCAGTCCAAAGCAACAGCTTCACCAATTCCAGATGAGGCCCCGGTAATAAATACAGTTTTATTTTTCATATAAAAAAATCCTATCACAGGTTTTTAATCCTGCAAGCTCTGCTTGGAAACAACTCTTGACTCTGACGCCTTGTTTTTTGATTATGCCTGTATGAAAACTCAGCAATCTTTAGAGAAAAAATATTGGCTTATGAAATCAGAGCCTAACGTTTTCAGTATTGATCATTTAAAAAAAGATAAAACCACCTGGTGGGAAGGTGTTCGTAACTATCAGGCCAGAAATTTTATGATGAATGAAATGTCTGAAGGCGACCTAATATTATTTTACCATTCAAATGCAGAACCGCCAGGCCTTGCTGGCACAGCTGTTGTCAGCAAAAAAGCTATGCCTGATAAACTACAATTCGATAAAAAATCAGAATATTACGATGCAAAATCTTTTTTAGAAAAACCAATTTGGTTTTGTGTCGAAGTGAAATTTCTAAGTAAATTTAAAAATTTTGTTTCTTTAGATGAAATAAAATCAGATAAAAAATGTGCTGACATGCTGGTGATCAAACGCGGTCAACGCCTGTCGATTCAACCCGTTTCTGAGACCGAATATCAGTATTTAGTAAAAAAAGGCAGCGCGTGAATCTAAGCCCTGCAAAATTAATTCTAGCACCAATGGAAGGGGTCACCGATTGGGTGATGCGGGATTTGCTAACTTCTATTGGTGGAATCGATCAATGTGTCACAGAATTTTTACGCGTGACCGATCGGTTACATCCTTACTCCGTTTTTGAAAAAAATTGTCCTGAGTTAAAAACGGGTTCAAGAACCAGGGCTGGCACGCCTGTATTCGTGCAGCTTCTTGGCGGACAAGCAAAACCACTTGCTGAAAATGCGTTTAGAGCCGCCGAAATGGGAGCCTTAGGCATCGATTTAAATTTTGGCTGCCCAGCAAAAACAGTCAACCGTCATGATGGTGGCGCCACGTTATTGAAATCAGCAGATAGATTATTTGAAATTGTCTCCACGGTTCGAAGTGCTGTCCCTACTGGAGTTCCTGTCACTGCTAAAATACGCCTTGGTTTTGATAATCCTCAAGCCTGTTTAGAAAATGCAAAGGCCATTCAGGCTGCAGGAGCGTCCTGGATTACTGTCCACTGCCGTACAAAAACAGATGGCTATAAGCCACCCGCTTTTTGGGAATGGATTCCTCGCCTGAAAGAAGTCGTGCACATTCCGTTAGTTACCAATGGTGAAATCTGGAACACGGCTGATTTTTTTAAATGCCAAGTCGTGGCTAATACCGATTCTTACATGATCGGCCGTGGCGCAATTCGTGATCCTTTTTTATTTAGTAGAATTAAAGGATTAAGCAAAGTCCAGCTTAGCAGCGCAAACAGTTTTGAAAAAAAATCGAATCAATTGGTTTTAGATTTTTTTGAATCCAGTTGCCTGTTCGTCAACGATCACTTTGCTGTGGCGCGCACTAAAGGATGGCTTAAACAACTGTCATTTTCTGAACCTTATATCAAAGGTATGTTTGATGATATCAAGGTCCTGAAGAAACCGGCCGAATTTCGAAGTCGCTTAGAGTCCTACTTTGCCAACTGATTTTCTTGCTGCTACGATTTTTAAAACTGAAGGAATAACTATGAAACAAACTGCGACTATTAAATTGATTAAAAAAAACCCGTGTCCATATTGCGACCGCGCTAAAACTTTATTAGATAACAAAGGCCTTACTTACGAAGTGGTCGACTTAACAGATAAACAAGATGAGCTTGAAGAGTGGAAAAATAAAACCGGCTGGAAAACTGTACCAATGATTTTCATCAACGATAAATTAGTTGGTGGCTACACCGACTTAAAGACCTTAGAAGAAGAAGGAAAACTAGATTCTTTGGTACGAAGTTAAGATTGTTTTTTCTTAATTAATATTTACTTTTTCTCGTCCTCAATCTTCACTTGTGGACGAGTTTTGAAAGATTCAATCATCGCATAACAAAATGCAAAACCAGTGATCGCGATAACACCCAAAAACAAGGCAACAAAAACTTTTCCGTTTTTTTTATTTTCATTATGTAGCATTTCTTTTTTTCCTTACTGTCTGAGTTCTGTTTTTTGCATCATGATCTGTTCATCTTTAAAAAAATGAGTAACATTTCTTCTTAATTCCACTAAATTTTTTGCGACACTAACCGCCGACATTAACGTATGACCGAATTGTAACCATACGTGTGTTGTGCGCACATAGAAACTTACTTTTCGTAAAGTTAAACTTTCGCTGGCACCTGCCTGTTGCATAAAATAATATTCACAGTAATCAATAAATTTTAGTAAGGCTTTGCCATATTCAGCACCTTCTTCAGTTGGTGTTTGAGGAGCAAATCTATTTTGAAACTGTTGCGGATTTTCAAATCCCAGCTTTTCTCCCAGCTGCCACATCATCCACGGCCTAGCCGCGAGTGCCCGTCCTGCCATGACTTTGTCGCACTTGGTCTGCGTCAGCATTTCTATGGCATCATCTGCTATCTGAATATCTCCGTTACCAATGATCGGAACCCTACAATATTTTTTGAGTTCGGTAATTTGTGACCAATCGGCCATTCCGCGACGTTTTTGCTCTGCAGTTCGTGGATGCAGTGTGATCCAGTCAGCGCCCGCATCTACCAAAACGTTTACGAACTGGATCAGCTCACTTACTGATTGCGAACTGCCAACGGCACGAAGCTTTACTGAAACTGGTACCGTTGATTTCCGCTTGGTCATTTCCACAACCCGGGCTGCGTAATTCACGTCTCCCATCAAGGAAACTCCGTAATTGTGCTTTAAGGCTTTTTGCACCGGACAACCCATATTGATATCAATGCCTTTTGCGCCCCACTCTTCGGTTAATCTTTGCACAGATTCCTCGATCGGTTTCAGTTCGTTACCTAAAATTTGTGGTACTAGATTGGTTTCTGAATCATCTCGTAAAGTTTCTGGAGTGGCTTTTAAATTCTCTCCGGGAACTCGTCGAGAATTAAGCATCTCGGTCGGCCAATGGGTCTGGGCATTTGCAGGAACATAATCAGAAATCAGCCTTCGAAGTGCAACATGACTTAATCCCACCATTGGTGCCAAGGTCAGGGGGAAATTTAAATCAGTTACATTCTGCATAACTGATCTTTTACACTTTATTTTATTAAAATTAAAGGGTTCAATGTTTTATGTCTATTCATTCCAAATCAATTGGTATTTTAGGTGGCGGTCAACTGGCGCGAATGCTGGCTTTAAAAGCCACGCAAATGGGGCTGACAACTGTTGTACTTTCTGAGAAACCACAAGACCCTGCCTGTCGGGTAGCTACCAAATGGATTCAGGGCAGCCTGAATTCCAGTGCTGATATTTTAAGGCTTATGAACAGTGTTGATTTCGTCACTTTTGAAAGTGAATTCATATCTGCAGGATTACTTAGAACATGCTTAAAAACAGCTCCAAGAAAAAAAATAGAACCAGGTTTAAATATTTTGGCGCGCATTCAAGACCGCCTGTTACAAAAAGAGTGGATCTATGACTTTGGCCTACCCACTTTAGATTATGTTAAAATAAGCTCGAAAGATGATTTGGAACTTGCGTTTAAAGCATTCGGCGGAAAAATTGTTTGTAAACGCCGGCACGGTGGATATGACGGTAACGGCACTTTCGTGATCACCAGTAAAGCCGAACTGTTTGCTTTCAAAATTCAGATGAAGGGCGTTGAAAATCAATTTATCGCCGAGCGTTTTGCAGCATTTAAAACCGAGCGGTCGTTAATATTTGCCCGGAATTCTAAAGGGCAGATGATTCATTTACCGATGGTACAATCGGTACAGGTCAATAATCAGTGCGATTATGTCATGGGTCCTATGAAGCATCCGAAAGAAACCAAGCTTGTGCAAAAAATTTCTTATTTTTTAAATCAAATTAATTATGTGGGTGTCATTGCTTTTGAACTTTTCGAGATTGGCCCCAAATTAGTTATTAATGAGATTGCTCCACGCGTTCACAATACCGGGCACTTTTCACAAGATGCTTTGAACGTCGATCAGTTCGAGTTGCATTTACGGTGTGTACTGGGTTTGCCGCTGCCAAAACCGCAATTAAAACAGCCGGCGTTTATTATGGTGAATCTTTTAGGGACTTCTACTCGGCAGCCGGTATTAAAAAAAATGCCAACGGGGTCTATGCACTGGTATAGCAAAGTGGATAATCGGCCGAAAAGAAAAATGGGACATATCAATTACATTGGTAAAAATAAAAAGTTGTTATTAAAAAAGGCTTTGCTGGAAAGAAAAGGAATCATTTTGTGATATCTAGAAAAAAACAAAACAAAATTCCACAAGTCGCAATTATTATGGGTAGTAAAACTGACCTTAAAATTATGAATGCTGCTGCTGACGCACTAACCGAATTTAACATTCCGTTCAGTATTGAAATTATTTCAGCTCACCGAACTCCAGATGCCATGGTTTCATTCGCAAAACAAGCGGTGGATAGTAAAATCAAAGTCATTATAGCCGGCGCCGGTGGAGCCGCACACTTACCAGGAATGGTTGCTTCGCTAACGACGCTGCCAGTAATTGGAGTTCCAGTGACTGTTGGTTCGCTAAAAGGAATTGATGCGTTGCTGTCGATTGCACAAATGCCAAAGGGCGTTCCGGTCGCTTGTGTAGCGGTTGATAACGCATTCAATGCAGGGTTACTTGCAGCACGCATACTTGCACTTAGTGATGAAAATTTGATGGAACAGCTTGAAAGTTTTCAGAGAAAACAGAAGACCAAAGTTAAACGGATGAACTGGTCTATCTCTAAGAAAATCTAGAAATCCGGCAGACCTTGATGGCCCGGCCGGATCTGATGTCTTTAAGTTAAAGCGATATTAGAAATCACGATCAGAACTAAAAATGCACTCAGAACGATGTTTGTTGTGTTCATAAAATCTCCTTGTGTGGGACTGTCATACCATGGTTCAAGACGGATTAAATATTTTCCCAGTTTTAAAGAAAAAATGATGATTTTACTGAATTTTTTGCTGTCCAATCTTTTTACAATGACGAAATCAGGCGTAAGCATTTTTTACAATAATAGTGAATTTTGAGTTTTCTGATTCTCAAAAATTTTTTATATTGTTATCGGTTAGCTATGAAAACAATAATACGAACTTTCCTTACGGCATCTCTGTTGATCTCGACCGCCTTTGCAGTCGATTTAAAATCTGAACTTAATGTTTCTTGCCGCCCTCCGTTCAATCAAAAGATCGAACGTTTGGATATCGTGAAAACGAATGGACAATTTCTAGTTTCTTTCGATTTCAAAGCAACTTCTGGCTTTACTTGCTTGGATTCAACGACAGATAGCTCGTTTGTGGGTATAGTAAAATGCACCGATTTGGCGGGAAAGCTGATTCAAATCAACACCACCGAAACTGGCTTTACTGATGGTGTGTTGATCATGGATGAAGATCATAAAAGTGGTATCTTATGTTTTCTAATTCAGTGATAAAGAAAGTAAAATTTGGTCAACTTTTTCTTGCATCATTTATTATGCAGTCTTGTAACAACAGCCTGACGGATACTGTCGTTAAAAACTATAATACCGAGACTTACTCGTATCAACTTACTGAGAATGGTTGCACAACTGGAAAGAAAAATTTTTCATCTCTTTCCGAGATGTGTAACAGTTTAAAAAATGATTCTGCCAATAATTTTTGTGCCTATGGACTTCGAAAATCTAAATTTGAATCAGACTGTTTTAGCCAGGGTAGCTGGTAATCTTAAACGTGAGGCCAATTCAAATAACACCAAAGCGCTGATTAAATCTGAAGTCACCTGAGCGCGAAAAAATGGAATTCCCATGACATAACAACTAACAAGGCCGTCGAAGCTTTGTGGATACATTAGTCCTGAATACCAAACTGCAAAATTGGTAATTAAGAAAAATAAACACGCACCCAAAAGCGAGGTTGAAAAAATCCAAAACCTGGACGCATTTTGCTGAAGCATGGCTCCAAGCCCTACGATAACAGCGTAAGACAAATAAACCGATAGCATTTGGTTATGAAAACCTAAAACCACATCAGATAGTAACAAACCAACGAATACAGTGAAAACAGCGAATGATTTTTTAGAAAAATAAGCTCCGGCCAAAAGTGCCACGCCGCCTAGAACAGTGAAATTCCAAATGTGACTTGTTAGCCGTGATAGCAAAATCAACAGCACCAAACCAGCACCCAATAAAATGTCAGCTTTTACAGATTTTTCTAAATTCATGATTAACCTCTACTTTTTATTTCTATTTTCGACAAGCTCTTTCACCACACTTGGGTCTGCCAAAGTGGACGTATCCCCTAAATTTTGAAAATCAGATTCGGCCACTTTACGAAGAATTCTGCGCATTATCTTGCCAGAACGAGTTTTCGGCAATGCCGGCGCCCACTGAATCACATCTGGAGTGGCAATCGGGCTTATGACTTTACGAACCTGTTGAATCAGTTCTTTATTTAGTTCATCTGAAGATATAATCCCTGTTTTCAGTGTCACAAAGGCGTATATTCCCTGACCCTTTAGAACGTGCGGAAATCCAACGACTGCAGCTTCTGCAACGCTGTGGTGACCAACCAAAGCAGATTCAATTTCTGCTGTTCCTAGGCGATGGCCCGATACATTGATGACATCATCGACGCGACCTGTGATCCAAAAGTCGCCATCAGCGTCCCGTCTGCACCCGTCACCAGTAAAATAATAACCAGGGTAACTTGAAAAATAAGTTTCTTCGAATCGTGCGTGATCTTTATAAACCGTGCGCATTTGTCCAGGCCAAGATTCTTTAAAAGCTAAAATGCCTTCGGTAGCACCAGTCAAAACTTTACCTTCAAGGCTCAGCACTTCAGGAAAAATTCCTGGCAGTGGTTTCGTGGCTGATCCTGGCTTTAAATTTTCTAATGTTGCAAGTTTTGCCACTGGTGAAATTAAAACACCGCCGGTTTCTGTTTGCCACCACGTATCGATCACTGGGCAACGGCCGTCGCCAACAACCTGGTGATACCAATTCCATGCTTCAGGGTTTATCGGTTCACCGACAGTTCCTAAAACGCGCAGCGATTTTCTGGACGTTGCTTTCACCGGCGCCTCACCCTCTTTCATTAGGGCTCGAATTGCCGTGGGTGCTGTATAAAATATCGAGACCTGATGTTTATCGATCACCTCCCAGAACCTTGAGACATTCGGAAAATTTGGAATACCTTCAAAAATCACGGTGGTAGCCGCATTCGCCAATGGACCGTAAACAATATAAGTGTGACCTGTGATCCAACCGACATCGGCTGTGCACCAGTAAATTTCACCGGGCTTGTAATCAAAAACTAATTCGTGTGTGTAGCTAGCAAAAACCAAATAGCCGCCGGTCGTGTGCAATACTCCTTTGGGCTTTCCGGTAGAACCTGAAGTGTATAAAATAAATAACGGATCTTCTGCATTCATGGCTTCAGGAATACACACACTTGAAACATTTTTGATTTCTTCGTGGTACCAAAGATCTGTTCTGGAGTTCCACTTAACTTGTCCGCCAGTTCTTTTGATAACTAAAACTTTTCGAACCAGATTTTTGTCTGTCAGTTTTTCTAATGCTTCATCCATGGTTTTCTTCAGCGGAGTTGTCTTTCCACCGCGGTAACCTTCGTCGGCTGTGATTACAAAATTAGAATCACAATCAGAAATTCGATTCGCGATCGAATCTGCAGAAAAACCACCAAAAATGACAGAGTGAATAGCGCCAATACGCGCACACGCTAACATCGCATAAGTCGCTTCTAAGATCATGGGCATGTAAATAGTAACTCGGTCACCTTTTTTCACGCCGTGCAGTTTTAAAACGTTCGCCATTTGGCAAACATGGTCATGCAACTGCTGATAGGTAATTTTTTTACTGGCTTCATTTGGGCTGTCAGGTTCCCAGATGAAAGCTGTTTGGTTGGCCTTGAGGGGTAAATGGCGGTCAATGCAATTGAAACTGGCATTCAATTCGCCATCTTCAAACCACCTGATCTTTACGGGTTTATTAAACGAAATGTCTTTCAGCTTCGACCAGGGTTTTGACCAAGTTATTCTTTTTGAAATTTCGCCCCAATTTGCTTCCATTCCTAAAGCGTACCTGTTAACTACTATTTTGCAATTGTTTCGGTTTTAAGAGGGAGTCATTTTGGCAAATTTAATTCGTGTTTTCATGTTAACTATATTAACTTTTCTAGCGGCCTCGAGTGACGCGTATTCTCTGCAGAATAAAAATTTACTCAACAATCGAAACTTACTTCAAAGACCAAAAAATCCAGCAAATTTGGGACCTATCGGTACCCAGTTAAGCTATGTGCAACCAGACTCATCTTTTTTTTCGACAAGCAATTCCAGATCAGCTGAAGCAAAACTAAAAGCCTTAACAGCGACCGGTGCCAAAGCGATTTCTTGGTTAAATTTAGTCAACCAAGACCGTGCGCCAGAAAATAAGCTACTTCTTGCTGACCGCAGTACAAAAAATCCAGTGCCGCCGGATGCACCTGCTGTGAACTCAGTAAAAAAGATGCTGGAAGAATATAAAATCCGAACAACTGAGCTGCCTGAAGAAATGAAGGCTTATTTACTAGAAAATAAAACTTTAACTGCTGTACCACCTGTCAGTGACGAAATTTTTATCACCCACATTCGCAAAATAAACAGCTCATACCAAAACGCAATTCGCTGGATTGGCCAAGAACCTTGGCTTAGTTATTACGAACAAAATAATCGTAACGACATTCGTGGACTGTATTTTATAAATAAGGACCAGAATTTTAAAACAGATCTAGAGAATTTCCCGACTTTAACACCGGAACGAAAAGCAACCATATCAGAATGGCTTGTTGGAATGTGCAACAACCAAAGTGGAAACATCAAAGCTTGCCAACGTGAATTCTCAAAGCTGCAAGAAGCTAGCAAGATTGTCAGCTATTTTAACAAATATTTACCTTATGCCGAAAAAACATATAAAGATTTTTTTACAGTAAAGCCAGTGCGCCAAGAACTTAAATGGAATTCAGAAAAAACAAAAATCACGCAAGATTTTATCTTGCCATCGGTGTTACCGATAGCAAACTGGCTAAAATCTAATGTTGAAGAAGAGTGGAAAGCGCTAAATTTTCAGTTATTAGTTAACTACATCGCAGATAACCGAACAGCCCCATACATTCAATTCGAAGCTGGTGTCACACCGAACGTTTCTGGCAGCACTTGGAACAAAATCACGATGGATCCAAATTACTCCATTGATGATTTCTCAACTCAGTGGACAATTCGTCATGAATTTGGCCACATTCTAGGATTTCCAGATTGCTACTTAGAATTTTACAATTCAAAAACAAAGGAAATGATCTACTACACGATCGAACCCGATAACTTAATGTGTGCCTGGGGTGGAAAACTGCAACAAAGCCACGTGCAGGAACTGCAGAAAGCTTACTAGTCGCGGCAAAGAACTAACTCCGCTCCGTTCTCTAAAGACTTGCTCCTTGAAAGCAAACTTTCAATTCGAACGGTACTTCTGATTGAGTACAATCAGAAGTCAACCAACGAACCACCAAATTCATTATAAACACCAGAACTGCAAGAGGCGGTATGTACCCACAAAAGGCAAAAAAAAAGAGAGGATCGCTCCTCTCTTTTTTTTGCTTTAAATTTTTTGTTCTACTTTTTGCGAAAAGTGAGCAGGTACCTTTTCGGAATTAGTTCACGTCTTTAAAATCAGCGTCAATGACGTCGTCTTTTTTGCCAGCACCTTTTGTCGCTTCAGCTTCAGGGCCTGCGTTATCCGCACCTGCACCGTCAGCACCTGTTGCAGCTCCCGCAGCAGCACTGGCCTTATACATTTCTTCAGTTAACTTATGAGAAATGGTTTGTAACTTTTCAAACGCTGTTTTTAATTCTGATGATTCAGCAGATTTGTTTTCTAAAACTTTCTTAGCTTCAGCCACTGCTGTTTTAGCTGTTTCAACTTCAGTTGCTGCTAATTTTGAACCAGATTCAGTTAACATTTTTTCAGTTTGGTAAACCATATTGTCTAAATTATTTCTGGTCTGCGCAGCTTCTGCTTTTTCTTTATCTGAATCCGCTTGAAGTTCGGCTTCTTTAACTAAATTTTTGATTTCGTCTTCAGAAAGACCTGATTGCGCCGTGATTTTAATATTCTGAGTTTTTCCAGAAGCCGTGTCTTTAGCAGACACATTTAAAATACCATTGGCATCCATATCAAAAATAACTTCGATCTGCGGAACACCACGGGGTGCAGAAGGAATTCCAGACAATTCAAATCGACCCAGCGATTTATTATCTGTAGCCATTTTTCTTTCACCTTGAAGCACATGAATATCAACACCTGGCTGATTGTCAGCAGCTGTTGAAAACACTTGTGTCTTTTTTGATGGAATTGTCGTGTTACGTTCAATCAACGTTGTCATCACGCCACCCAAAGTCTCAATACCCAAAGATAACGGTGTCACATCTAGTAACAATACATCTTTTACATCACCAGCTAAAACACCACCTTGAACTGCGGCACCAATTGCAACCACTTCATCTGGATTCACTGTGCGATTAGGCTCTTTACCAAAAAAGTCTTTTACGGCTTTTTGAATTGAAGGAATACGCGTTGAACCACCGACCAAAACGACTTCGTCGATTTCAGTGATTTTGTAACCAGAATCTGCCAAGGCTTTTTTACAAGGCTCGATAGAACGTTTTACTAAATTTTCAGTCATCTGATCAAATTTAGATCGTGATAGTTTAATCTGTAAATGCTTAGGACCTGATTGATCTGCAGTGATGAACGGTAAATTAATATCTGATTCCTGCGTAGATGATAATTCGATTTTCGCTTTCTCTGCGGCTTCTTTTAGACGCTGTAAAGCCATCTTGTCATTCTTAAGATCGATGCCTTGATCTTTCTTAAATTCAGCAATTAACCACTCTAAAATCAATGTATCAAAGTTATCTCCACCCAAGTGAGTGTCACCATTCGTTGATTTCACTTCAACGATGCCTTCGCCGACTTCTAAAATAGAAACGTCAAATGTACCGCCACCGAAATCATAAATAACAATTTTTTGATCTTTCTTTTTATCAAGACCGTAAGCTAGTGCTGCAGCTGTTGGTTCGTTGATAATACGACGAACATTAAGGCCTGCGATGCGGCCAGCATCTTTTGTTGCTTGTCGTTGAGCATCGTTAAAATAAGCAGGCACCGTAATTACGGCATCTGTCACTTCAGCACCCAAATAATCTTCAGCTACTTTTTTTAATTTAGATAAAACGCCCGCGCCAATTTCTTCCGGAGACATTATTTTGTCGCCGTTAACTTTAAAGCCGCAATCTTTGCCGCCGTTTTTTGGAACCACATTGTATGGTACTAATTTGATTTCTTCTTGAACTTCTTCGAACTTACGACCGATAAAACGCTTTGAAGAATAGATCGTATTTTCAGGATTTGTAACTGCTTGACGTTTTGCGATTTGACCAACAAGGCGCTCGCCGTCTTTCGTGTAGGCAACAACCGATGGCGTTGTGCGTGCGCCTTCTTCGTTCACTAATACTTTAGGCTCGCCGCCCTCCATGATAGCTACGCATGAATTTGTTGTTCCTAGATCGATTCCTATAATTTTTCCCATTTTGAGGCTCCTGTTACTGTTAATACCAATTCCAACACTTAACAAAGTGAGTTCGAATATGAACCCGTCAAGGTAATCAAACTTAAATTTTTGTGATTTCTTATCAATTCTCATCAATTGCTAGCTATTGCTAACAATCACTATTTTTTGCGACCGAAAAGGCCCTTTTTTTCAGCTGCGACTTTGATCTTATTGGCTTCTGCAATTTGCCTTAGCAATTTATCTTCGTCTTCCGTCAATTTTTCAGGGAACTCAACATTCAAAGTGTAGTATAAATCTCCGCGCCGATTACCTCGAAGCGAAGGGACCCCGCGCCCTGAAATCTTGATGCGTTCTCCGGGCTTGGTTCCGCGGGGAACTGAAATTTCAACATCGCCGTCTAAAGCCTCTGTTGTAATGTCTGCGCCCAATAAAAATTGCAGATACGGAACATCTAAATCAGCAAATAAATGATCTTCCTCGCGGGTGAAAATCGGATGATCTTTCACGTGAATTTCAACGAATAAATCTCCGTTAGGTCCACCCTTGTAGCCGCCTTCACCTTCATTTGAAATTCGCAATCGGGTGCCGTTATCAACTCCCGCCGGAATAGAAACTTTAATTTTTCGGGCTGATTTTATGCGGCCTTGGCCTTTGCATGGCTTGCATGCATTTTCGATAATCTCGCCGCTACCAGCGCACTTTGAACATGTGGTCGCCATCGTAAAAAAACCCTGCTGGCGCACGACTTGGCCTGAACCCGAACACGTTTTACAAGTCACTGGAGCAGAGCCTTTTTCAGCTCCAGAACCGTTGCAAGTTGAACAGTTCATATTGGTTTCAAATTCAATTTGCTGTTCTTTACTTTTTAAAACATCAACCATTTCAATTTCAGTCACATAACGTAAATCATTCCCTCGGCGTGGAGCATTTCGCTGCCTAGCAGATTGTTGTCTGCCGCCAAAACCACCGCCAAAAATATCACCAAACACATCACCGAACTGAGAAAAAATATCATTCATATCTTGAAAGCCACCGCCACCAAAACCGCCGCCACCACCAGCTCCGAAAGCTTGGTGCCCGAAGCGGTCATATTTAGCGCGCTTTTCAGGGTTACTTAAAACTTCGTAAGCCTCGGCCGCTTCTTTGAATTTATCTTCAGCGGATTTATCGCCAGGATTGCGATCCGGGTGAAATTGCATAGCCAATTTGCGATAAGCTTTCTTCAGCTCATCGTTATCTGTACCCTTAGCAACACCTAAAATGTCATAAAAATCGCGCTTAGTAGACATGAACGCTAAATATGAGGGTTTTTAAAAAAAGGTCAAGCGTTTCAAAACTCGGGACGGAAAATGTACTATTTATTATCTTTTTTCTTTTGCACAAGCTTTTGTTTCAGGCGTTCGATCAGCTTGGGTTCGTTAGAAGATGCAATCATCTGTTGCAGTATGAGTTCTGCATAATCTTTATCACCAGAGTCAGCCGCCAAACGACCTGCTAAAACTTGAGTCCACGACGGTGCACCATTTTTGTAGGCCTGCGCATATAATCGTGCCGCTTTTGATTTATTTTTCTCCTCATAAAGCGCATGATAGCCTGCAGCCATACTTAAAAAAGCATCATCCTGAATTTCCACAACAGCCTTGTCAAATATTGCACTTGCACCAGCGTAATCAGAAATAATTACTGTTAGAGCAAGACCTCCAAAAGTATAAGCCTCGCGAAATTGAGTATCTAAAGTAGTCGTTAAATCGATCATTTTGTAAAGCCAAGATTTACCTTTACACTCTGACTGATTGATCTTCTCGCCACAGAAGTCAAAATCTTGAACAGCTCTCAACCAAAATGAATCAGCAGCCTGGTATTTGAAACCAGCGCTCATTTTTTCGATAACTGGGGCCGGAACCATATAGTCAGAGCGTTTCTCCAGTGACGGTATTTGAAAAAAAGATCCACATAAAAAAAATATGGCTGATGTTACCACCAGCCATAATAAATTAAAATTTTTAAACTTCATAATTACTGAATATAAACCTGGGTATTGGCGAGTAATTTAGCATTATTTATTGTCCACGTATCACCAACCGTAGCTGTTGGCGATACTGCATTGGCACTCGGGTTACCATACGCCGCCGCAGTAAAAGTAGCGACAGCACAAGCGGCTCCAGAAGCAGTTGGCTTGGTCACAACAAACGCCCAGTTGGCAGGTGTCGCTGCAGTATTTACGTTCGCGCCATCACTCCAAGTGTTAGCTGCAGTTGTAGCCTCCGTTGGCGCTCCGCCGGTTGTGACGTATCCAGCACAACCTGCACCTGCGCCAAAACCAGTTACATATCGCAGCCTTGACCCAGCGACAGCGAATCCAATATTCCTTAAATCAACACTGTACTGATTCCACTCTTGACGAAAAGATTCTTCAGCCGTGTACAAAGCAGCTAACGTGCTCTTCGCCTCACTTTGTCTAGCTTTTGCTTGGAACTTAGAATACTGCGGAATGCCTACAGCAGATAGAATTCCGATAATCGCAACGACGACCATCAATTCAATCAAAGAAAAACCTTTGTTATTATTTAGCTTCATTCATTCTCCCTATAATACGTGCTGGTTAATTATTAAAGTTCGTAAGTTATTACTTACAAATGCTATTTACTTTACTAAGACTAGCAGAAAGTTTGTTTCTGGCAACTGTGTTTTTTGAAAACTAACCTAAAGCTGACACAAACAAATTTCTTTATCTCATGACGAGATTTAGTCTACACTTGAGACATGAGTGGAAACAAATCTGCGAACCCAGACTTTGATCTGGATGTTGAAAATCAAACTGCCGAACCTAAGCAATACAAAGTGCTTTTGTTAAACGACGACTATACACCGATGGATTATGTTATTTTTGTATTGAAAAAGTTTTTTGCTAAGAGTGAAACTGAGGCTTATACTATTATGCTAGATGTTCATAACAAAGGTGCTGGTGTCGCAGGAATTTATTCTTTTGAAGTGGCTGAAACGAAAGTCAGCCAAGTTAATAAGTTGTCAAAAGAAAATCTGTACCCGTTGAAATCAACGTTAGAGGAAATTTAGTTTTTTTAAAGGACATGGTGGTGATTGTATGCTTTCAAAAGAACTAGATAAACGACTTGGTAAAGCGATTGAATTAGCTGCGAAAAAAAACCATGAATTTGTGACGCTTGAGCATTTTGTCTTTTGCTTGATCGAAGCACCTTTAGTGATTGAGATTCTTGAAAAGCTAGATGTTGAGATACCTGAATTAAAAAAAGAACTTTTAAAATACATTTCTAAGAATGCCGTGCTTAAGGACGAGCAGAAGATTTTAAGCGCTGATGGCTCAATTGAATCTTGGAAACCGGATTTGGCTATTTCTGTGCACCGCGCTTTTGAGCGTGCTGCGATTCAGCTGCATGCGGCTGGCAGAAACCAAGTTCATGAAGGTCATGTGTTGATTGCCATCTTTGAAGAAAAAAAATCGAATGCGGTTTTTTGTCTTGAAAAATTTGGGGTACAGCAATTTGATGTGATCGCTATCGTCAGTCATGAATTGTCAGGGTCTGGATCGCCTGGTTCTGTTGACGGATCAAATAGTAAATCTAATTCTGATGCTGCTTCAGAGACTAGTGATGTGAAAAAATCAGCTTTAGAAGATTTTGCATTAAATCTAAACGACTACGCTAAATCTGGCAAAAAAGATCCGCTAGTTGGCCGCGGTGATTTGATTGAAAAAATGATTCAGACGCTTGGTCGGCGTACGAAAAATAATCCGCTGTTGATTGGTGATTCTGGAGTTGGCAAAACAGCTATTGCTGAAGGCCTAGCTGAAAGAATTGTATCTGGCGATGTTCCTGAATTTTTAAAAGATAAAATTATTTATTCGGTGGATTTAGGATCAATATTAGCTGGTGCTAAATACCGTGGTGATTTTGAAAGCCGCTTAAAAAATATCTTAAAAGAAGTTGTTGAAAGAAAAAACGTTATTTTATTTATTGATGAAATCCACACCATCGTGGGTGCGGGTTCGACTTCAGGCGGATCCATGGATGCGTCTAATTTATTAAAGCCTGCTTTAACCAAAGGTCAGCTGACTTGCATAGGGGCTACAACTTTTCAAGAATACCGTCAGCACTTTGAAAAAGACAAAGCTTTGACCAGGCGTTTTCAGCGTTTAGATGTTTCAGAGCCTACCGCTGGTGACACTTTGACAATATTAAAAGGTATTAAATCAAAATTTGAAGATTTTCATGGTGTGAAATACACCGAAGAGTCCGTTCAAGCCTGTGTCGATTTATCAATTAAATATTTAACTCAAGCCAAAATGCCCGATAAAGCAATTGATTTGCTAGATGAAGTTGGCAGTTTTAAGAAGTTAAAATTAAATTCAAAGTCAGAGTTAAAAGAAAAAATTCAAATTGACCCCGCTGACGTGATGGAAGTCGTGAGTCGTTTGTCTGGTGTTCCAATCAGTGACATGAACCAAGGCGAGCTGAAAGAATTAAAAGATTTAGATAAAAAATTGAAAGCTGTCGTCTTCGGACAAGACGAAGCCATCACGGCTTTAGTCAGATCTATTAAATTTGCACAAAGCGGATTAGAAAATAAAGAGAAACCATTTGGTTCTTACCTATTTGCAGGTCCCACGGGCGTCGGTAAAACAGAAGTTTGTAAACAATTGGCACGGCTTTTAGGTATTCACTTTCAGCGCTTTGACATGAGCGAGTACATGGAAAAACATGCAGTATCAAGACTGGTCGGCGCTCCTCCAGGATACGTGGGTTACGAGCAAGGTGGTCAACTGACCGAAGTGATCAGTAAAAACCCCTACTCTTTGATTTTATTAGATGAAATCGAGAAAGCTCATCCTGATATTTACAGTATACTTTTGCAAGTGATGGACGGCGGAAGGCTTACGGATGGAAACGGCCGTACTGTAAATTTTAAAAACACGCTTGTTATTATGACTTCAAACGCAGGCGCGCAGGACGTTGCTAAAGGGACTATGGGGATAGGTGTTGGTGACCGAAATAGCTTCAGCCAAGAGGCCATTAAAAAAACATTTGCTCCAGAATTTTTAAATCGCTTAGATCAGGTGGTTTATTTTAATTCATTAACAAAAGCGCAAATCGAAAGCGTTGTCGAAAAGTTTTTAAGTGAACTGCGACTGCAGCTGGCTCAGAAAAATATTGATTTAATTTGTGCTTATGATGTTTGTGCTTACTTGGCTGAAATTGGTTTTGATCCTGTTTATGGAGCACGCCCGATATCTAGAAAAATTGATCAACTGGTTAAATCACAATTGGTGGATGAAATTTTATTTGGAAAATTAAAGAACGGTGGCAAGGTGGATGTGAAATTGGTGACGGATGGAACTAAAAAGAATTTGCACTTTGAGTTTACTTCTTTAGTGAAAAAACTTGGTAAAGTAAAAAAGGAATCCGTGACATGAAGTTTTTTTATTTAGTATTTTTTTTGACCTCTTGTAGCTCTCAACCCAATACAAATGCCAGTATCAGTGACCCTGTAATGGCAAACATGAGTGGAAATAAAGACGTCTCAGGTAAATTGTCAAACTGGAATTGTGACGTACTGATTGAAAAGGCAAAAGATGCTGATTTCACTTTAAAAGGGTTAGCTAGTCTTGTGGCAAAGAAAAAATGCAGTGATTTTACTTTTGATATGAAATCCCTCAGCGATTTAGAAAAGCGTTTTTACCGCGAACAAATAGAAGAGTTAGATCCAGCAGTGCCTATTCCGGTTGCTAGCCTTTCTATTGATGATCTGAAGCAAAAATTAAAGCTAGCGGAAACAAAGCCTGATAAAATGAAAGCTTTTAAACAGCTCCGCAGCAAACAAAAAAATAATGGTAAACGCAATGATTTTATAAAAACCACTGCAGACATGTATTCGTGGGCTAAAGCTGAGCTTAAAAAGAAAAAAAACAATGAAAATCAGTCCTATTTTTATGAATCAACCCAGTTGTACGCGCGTGCTTTTTGGACGGAAGATCAGGTTGGTAAGGCCGAAAAGATTTTAGATGAAGCCCTTGGCCAGCTGAAAGGTGTATCCGTCGCAGAAATTTATTTTATTCAAGCCCGCATGGCGGAAGAAAAATTAGACATGGATAAGGCTGTTACGTTGTTTGAAAAAGCGGCGTTGGATGTCAGTGAATTTAAACCTAAAACCACAACGTTCAATGTTGACCGAATTTTGTGGTCAAAGTCTTGGATCTTATTTAAACAAAAAAAATGGTCTGATGCTGAGAAATCGCTTCAAATTTTAGCCGATTCCACGATTGATATTAGTGAACGATCAAGGGCCCTTTTTTACCGTGCTCGGTGTCTGAGCCAATTAGAGAAAAGTAGTGAAGCAAAAGCTTTGCTAGAAACGATCACTCAGACTGATTTTTTTGGATACTACGGCTTGGTGGCCTATCACGAACTTGGACGGAAGATGCCCGCACTGTCTAAGGTAAAATATGACAAAAAGTTTCCGTTTGATAACGAACTTTCATTTTTAAAACCCATTGAAAAAAATATTTTTCAGGATTTAATCAAATACCAAGAGATCGACATCGCTGAAAAATCTGTCGGTTTTTTGAGTGCATCACCCCAAAATCAAATTAACCTTGGAGTGTATTTAGCAGATAAAGGCAGCCGCTATTTACCCTTGTTTGCAGCATTTGGAAAATTGGATAACGATTCAAGAATCGAAGTTTTACTGACACACAGTCAATTGATGTATCCGCAACCCCACCAAAAATCGGTAAAATCAATGGCCGAGAAAACATCTATTCCCGAATCTTTAATTTACTCGATCATGAAACAAGAATCCGCATTTAATGAAAAAACTAGAAGCTCTGCAGACGCGCTGGGCTTGATGCAAATGATTCCGCGGCTGGCTCAGCAACTATCAAAAAAGTTTTTAGTAAGCTACAAAGAGCCTGATGATTTATTCAATCCTGAAATAAATATTCAGCTAGGTTCATTTGAACTGATGGAGCAAATAAAAAAACAATCGGGTCAGCTAACCTATGTAGCTGCAGCTTACAACGCTGGTCCTAGTGCCTTAAACGGATGGCTTAAATCTAGAATTGGTTCTGACATTCTAGAATTCATCGAGGAAATTCCGTATGAAGAAACCAGAACATACGTGAAGCTCATCGCAAGAAATAAGTTATTTTATGACCGCATCTCAAAACGAGACGAAGAGCATTCGTTTCCGGCGGAATTCCTAACGGATAATGATTCAAAAAAAGACACAACGGCAGCAGTGAACTGAGTTTATTAGCTTTATAATCTTCATAATTAAGACTAAATTTTTTATAGAACGTACTAGAAATTGCCGACACGTTCGATATGAAGAATAGCAACTCTCGTTTAAACAAATCGCTTCTGGCCGCGTGTTCCTTTTTGGCTTTATGTGGCCTTTTGACCGGATATCAAATCTATAGTTCCAATAGTTCTTCTGGTGGAAACAGACGGACTCAGTCATCCACTAAGAAAAAGTTTATTGAAGGCCGTGACCTAGAACTGGGACAGGTCAAAGACCAAACCACAAAGGTGATCGACGAACCATCAGCATTATTCAATGATCCCGCTATCAAGCAAGCTTGGGGGTTAAAAAAATCAGATGCTGCCAGGGCCTGGTCTGTCTCGCAAGGCAGTCGTGACGTGATCGTTGCTGTCATCGATACCGGAATCGATGAATTTCATGAAGATTTAAAATCAAATTTATGGATCAATCCTGGTGAATCGGGACTAGATGCCAAAGGTAAAAATAAAGCTTCGAATGGTATCGATGATGACGCTAACGGATTTATCGATGACGTTTACGGATGGAACTTTGTTTCGAACAACAACCGTCTGACGGACAATCATGGTCACGGTACGCACATAGCAGGAATCATCGGTGCAGAAGCTGAAAATAAAAAGGGTATTAGTGGAATATCCCCGAAAGTAAGCCTTATGATTTTGAAATACTTTGATCCCAAGGTTCCGAATACAGATAACTTAAAAAATACGGTAGCAGCTATTCACTATGCCATTAAAATGGGTGCTCACATCATTAATTATTCAGGTGGCGGTACAGATTTTTCCCAAGAAGAAAATGATGCTGTTTCTTTAGCAGCTCAAAAAGGAATACTTTTTGTAGCTGCTGCTGGAAATGAAAGGTCAAATTCAGATCAGCATCATTACTACCCGGCTGATTACAAATTAAAAAATATAATCTCTGTCACGGCCATAGATCCAACAACTGAAGTCTTAGCATCTTCGAACTACGGCACCGAGACTGTCGATATCGCAGCACCGGGACAAAATATTCTTTCCTGTTTGCCAAATAATTCTTACGGCTTGATGACAGGCACATCGCAGGCCACTGCGTTTGTTAGTGGCGCTGCTGCATTGGTGATGTCACATAAAAATCAATATTTTAAGGCAGAGGATGTTAAAAAATATATTTTAGCCACAGGTGATACATCGCAGTCCTTGATTTCTAAAACCAAGACAGCACGCCAATTAAATCTTTACAAATCATTGACTATTCTGAGTGCTGAAAAAGCTTTTTCAGGAGCCGACAAATCAGAAATTGTGAAAGACAGTTTTTATTCAGACGCCAAACAAAACAAAAGAAAAACCGAAGATCCCAATTTAAATACGACTAAAAACGTGGCTCAGTTCGGAAAAAGTTTATTAGAGGCTGTCTCCCAACCTGCAAATAGAAGGAATCAGCCACTGCGATTGGGACAAGAACCCAAAACTCCACAAGATTAAAACCAAAGCAATTAACTGCTTTGGTTTCTAAATGTGCTTTTTTTGAGAAGAAAAAAGCCAAAGTCCAAATGACAATAACGTGATCGAGACCACAAGTCCCGTTAGGTTCGGAAAAGTCGGCCTGATTCGATTAAAAGTTAAAAGTGCCAACCCTAAAAAACCAATCACAGCAAAAACCCACTGACCAGTAGGACTTTTAGATTTTGGCAAAGGTCTGCTGTCTTGCTGGCTTTTTGCAACAAACTGCTGCTCTAAGCGCAGTTCTATTTGTTTAAGATATTTTTCACAATCAAGATCGAAGCTCATCGTTTTTCGAAGTTCATCATATTTTTGAAACGCGAAATTTAGGGCCATCTTTTTTTGACACAGGTTCAAAAAATTTTGATGATTTTGATCAGAACTAAAACCCGCAAGAACAATATCCCACAGCTTATTTAACTCGAATAACATAGGGCTTTCGGACTGCACAATTTTTTGATAACTATCAACAAAAATTCCACAAGATGGACACTCTTTAGAATTTTTCGGCATCAAATGAGTGCATTTCGGACAACTTAAAAAATTATTATCTTTAGGCATCGTTTCAAAAAGTCCAAATGAGGTGGTATTTTTTGTTAGAAAAAAAGGGTTCAAACAACCTTGGCAGTCGAATTCAGGTTGATCTTCCGTGAAAACATCGTCCCCAGTTCGATATAGCTTTTCACAACACGGACAGCGAAAACGAATTTCATGGGTAACTTCAGAATTCATATTTTCACTTCCGTTTAAATTGTCCAACTGCAGCTACCCCCTACCTGTAACTGTATGATATCAATTTAAAGATGTCGATTATTTTTAAAATATTTAAGCAGATACCTCGACCCTATTTTTGGGCTTTCATTAGCGGTATTTTAGTGGGTACTTCTTACATCCCGTTTCCCGGTTGGGCACTTTTGTTTTGTTACGTACCACTATGGATTACCATCTTAAAAATGGATAACGAAAAAGAATCTTTGAAAAAGATTTTTATGGTAGCGTGGGTAACTCAGTTTATTCTAACCATTATCGGTTTTAATTGGATCTATTACACGGCCTCTGAGTTTGGAAATTTCAATTGGCTACTGTCCCTGATGGCTCTGTTGCTGTTTGCAGGCTTTATGCATATTTATATACCGCTAGCGGTTTTTTTTGCAGTGTGGATTTTCAGACGGCAACGAATTCGGTCCACCTGGGTTCAATTATTAATTCTTGCTTTATCTTTATCAATTTTTGAACGCGTTTGGCCCAGTATTTTTGAATGGAACTTGGCTTACACGTTACTAAATATGAATATTCCTTTATTTCAGTGGGCTGATACCGTTGGTTTTTGGGGCTTATCCACTTGGATTTTGCTCGTTCAAGCTGTTGTTGCTTATTGCTGGCTGAAGCGCCATGAAAATAGAAAACAAGCGGCCATCGTTTTGGCGTTGTTGTTCAGTTTTTTATTTCTGTTAAACCAAGTCGGTATTTCTAAAGAAAAAAAATGGTCGAATACGGATAGCTCCGTTCAGTTTGCAGTGGTGCAAGGTAACATCGGAAATGCAGAAAAAATTCAATCTGAGAAAAAAGATAAGTTTCAATCTTTCATTTTAGAAAACTATGCAAATTTAACCGATCAACATTTAAATCAAAATCCGGGGGCTGACATTTTGTTGTGGCCGGAGACGGCAATGCCTTTTGCACTGGATCCCTATTTTCACGGTCGCTACCTACAGCAGATACTTTTGCAAAAAGTAAGTCAGTGGAATTTGGTTTTATTAACCGGTGCTTATTCTCAAAGTTTAGATCGCAAAGATCACTTAGGCTATCCGATCACAAGAAATTCGGTATTTTTTCTAGGCCCACAATTGGCACAAGCAGCCGAAACCTACAACAAAACAGCCTTGCTGGTGTTCGGAGAATACTTACCGCTTGGTCAGCAGTTTCCATTTTTATATAAACTTTTTCCATTCGTTGGAGTTTACGAGCGTGGCCCAGGTCCTAACCCGCAAACCGTGAAACTGCGGAACCAAAGTAAGATTACTTTAGGCCCACAAATTTGTTATGAATCTTTAGATCCTGGTTTTTCTAGGGGTCTTTCTAAAAAAGGGGCTGAGGTTTTATTTAATGTCACTAACGATTCGTGGTTTGGTTCTTGGGCTGAACCATTTCAGCACAATATAATGACATTAGCCCGCGCAGTTGAAACCAGAAGACCTTTGGTACGTTCTACCAATACTGGAATTAGCGCAGCTATTTTGGCAAACGGCAAAATTCTTTCTACTTCGCAGATGAATGTTGCGTGGACGCACACGTTTGATATCACTTATAAGAAAAATCCAGTGCAAAGCTTTTACACGGTCTATGGATATTTAGACTGGATTTTATGGGTGGCACTTTTACTCATACTTTTTTTCAAAGGAAAATATGTTCGAAATTAAAAATTTAGACTGGCTTGAAATTTTAGAAAAAATAAAATTGTTTGCGACCAGCGAAGCGGGCCGTAATCAAATTTTTGAAATCAAGCCATTTGCTGATCCAGGTGCCGCGCTAAACAGTTTTTATGAAATAGAAAGCGCATCAGCACTGATTTTGGGTGGCGTTCGCCCCCATATGGAAAGTTTAGATCTTTTTGAAATATGGCATTCCAGGCTTCAAAAAAAAGCTGTTTTGAAAACATTAGAACTAAAAGATATTCGCCATTTCTGTCTAGAGTCTTTGGCCTTAACTGAATCCTTGCACCAGCAAAGCAGCGAATGGGCTTCGTCCTGCGCTGAACAACTGATGAATGCGAACGAGCCTTTATCCGCGATAGATCAACTGATGACCCCTGCGGGTGACATCCGTATGGACGCATCTGAAAAATTGTACAGCTTATCCAAAGAAAAAGAAAATCTAGCCCGCCAAATACACACTCACATGGATAAGCTGGTGCGTGACCATAAAATGGAAAACATGCTGCAAGAAAAATACGTAACGACTCGTGAAGGTCGTTGGGTTATTCCAGTCAAAGGTGGCATGCAGCACTTCGTCGATGGTGTGATTCACGGTAGTTCTCACACGAAACAAACAGTGTTTATGGAACCTGAAGCCGTTATTCCAATGAACAACCGAATGCGACAGCTTGAGGGCGAAATCGAACTTGAGATTGATCGTTTACTTTTAGAAGTTTCGCAGTACATGAATGGTCTGACTAAAGAATTTGAACAATCAAAAGAAGTGCTTTTAAAATGTGATTTGCTTTTAGCAAAAGCTCAGCTGTCCACTTTGCTTGAGGCTAGGCCTTGCCGCTTTGATGAAGATCAAATATTTTTGAAAGATTTGACTCATCCTTTGTTAAAAATGTCTGGTAAAAAGTTAGTCAGCAATTCACTTCAGTTAACGCCAAGTAAAAGTATTTTAATATTATCTGGTCCAAATGCCGGCGGTAAAACCGTACTTTTAAAATCGATTGGATTAGCCGCGCAGATGGCTCGGTGTGGACTTTTAATTTGTGCTTCAGAGACTTCAACAATGCCTTTTTTCACAAATATACTAACTGGAATTGGTGACGCACAAAGTGTCGATGAAGATCTAAGTACTTTTGCAGCACATTTGAAAATTTTAGATCAAGCATCACAATTAAGCGGCTATAAAAATTTAGTTCTCATTGATGAGATCTGTGGTTCTACGGATCCAGAAGAAGGCAGCGCTTTAGCACGCGCTTTTATTGAACGCTACAGCACACAAAAGATTTTTGCGGTGGTCACATCACATTTAAGTCCGCTGAAAATGGGTTGGCGCTCGGAAGACGTCGTCTTAAACGGAAGCCTTGAATACGATTCGAAAAATGGAAAACCGACGTATCAATTTTTATCTGGAATTGCTGGCGATTCGCTGGCTTTACAAACTGCTCGCCGCGTGGGCATATCAAAAGATATTTTGGATGCAGCTGTTGAAAATTTAAGTCCTGCAGCCAAAGCCCGGCAGAATCAAATGAGTGAGTTTGAAAATTTAAAAAAAGATATTCATTTGCTACAAGAACAATTAAAAAAACAAATTAAAACCGCAGAAAAAGTGCAAACTGAATTTGAAACAAAACTGCATGATTTTGAAAATGAAAAGCAAAAAAAATTATCTCAAGCACTAAAAAAGGCCAGCGAAAAAGTAGATGATGCAATCGCAACGGTAAAAGCATCCGATGTTTTAAACAAACACCGCCAGTTGCAAGAAATAAAATTTAATTTGCCAGAGATAGTAAAAGCAAAACCAGTAAGCGCCGGCGCTTCATCATCACTACAAACAGCCGATAATTTTTCCGAAAAATTTCCCCCAGGTAGTAAAATATTTGTTTCCAGTCTGAATCAAGATGGCATTGTGCAATCGAAGCCAAACGCCAAAGGCGAGGTGTTGGTACTGTCGCAGTCGATTCGCTTGCAGGTTATGTGGACCGAACTGAAGCCACCGTTAAAGGCTACAAATCCGACTCAGAATTTAGCTAGACGCAGTGGTTCTGCCCGAGCCACATTCATCGATGAAGACCGCAGCCTAGATTTACGAGGTAAAACAGTCACAGAAGCAATCGAAGAATTAGAAATCTCTTTGGATTTGGCGACCTCACTGAACGAAGACCGGATCAAAATTATTCACGGTCACGGAACCGAATCATTAAAAAAATCGATTCGGACTTATTTATCTAGATCTGTATATGTGAAAAAGTGGAAAGCAGGTTCTGTTGATAGCGGCGGTGATGGCATCACGTGGGCCGAGCTTGGCTTAAGCTAAAGCCTAAAAGAAGACTCAAATTTTATCTCAACTAGAGGCGTCGATATTCAGTGCACGTGAGCGCGCTGCTTGGACGGACGTCTTGATTTGATAAATTGGCGCTTGTCACATTCTCATTTTAGATGACCCATGGACACGGTACTTTAATTAAGTAAATGCTGTCTTACTTTGAAATATGGCAAGGGCTTTGCTTCTAAGCTTGATATACAAGGGGAAACAAAATGAAGAACACAACAACTTTTCAAAATACACTCAAGGTAGCCTTAATCCTAACAGTCATCGGATTACTCACTGCGTGTGGCACTTCAAAATCAGATACCCCTACTTTGCAAAGTTCAAATCGCTTTGAGGTAAATTCTCAAAAAGCTTTGGCTATGTGTAACAAAGCTAGCGATACCAATTTTTCATTCAATACATCGATTGTATCTGATGAAAGCGGTCAAATCAGCACCCAGTGGATAAAATTTAAGTTCAAATTTTTAAATGCTGAAATAACAAAACCAGGAAACGTCATTAAATTTTTTAAATGGAGAGTCTCTAATGGTCAGGCTGTGTTAAGTGAGTCAGCTTTGGAAGTGTCAGCCTATGACCCAGCAACTGGCCAAACGACTTCTGCTGCCACAAACTCAGTTTCTGCTAATCAGCTGAATAACTCTCAGGGTTTTTACATAAACCTTGCAGATCCAGAATCTCTTTTTCAAGTTTTAAAAGTAGTTGCTTATAACAGCGAAGGTAAAGTGATCGGTAACTTAAACAGTTTAATCCCGGCATTTTACGCAAACCCTGTGGATTATCAGTTTAACTCGGACGGTTCAGCACGTGCACAAATACTTCAGGACATGCACTTGTTGAAAGGGTCAACTTCGACAGGATCAGCGGCTCAGTACTTTAATCAATATTGTTTCTAATGACTTGATTCTGTAGATACTTCTTCGGCTTCTAAATTTTCGCCCTGACGATACCGATCAACCAGAGTAATATCGTTCGTCGGAAATGAAAATAGCAACGTATTGATCTGTGATTCTGAGTCTTCTTCGGTGATGACCAAGTAATGCAAATCTTCGACACCTTGATCTGGAAATTCTTTTACAAATGAAACTAACACATGCCCTGTCGAATCCACTTTACGCCAGATCTCGTCGGGCGCATCGATCGTTGATTCACGCAGTTCTGCATAATCCTGAAATTTATCGGTCACGATATCTTTTTCAGAACGAATTTTAATCATGGCCTCTAATAAGCCAATCGCTAAGTAATCTCCTTCGAGCAAAGAGTCCCCGTCAATAGCGGCAAATTCGATGGCTTCAAGCTTTCGGTGAAAAACAATTTCAGATTCCCGAAAAGACTCCAACATATCTAAATTTTTTGTCGGAAAATGCATAAAAACAAAAGTGGGATAATTTTCTTCGGTATTTATATAAACCACTGCGACGTATTGAAACGTATGCTGAACTGTTTCTATCGTTTTTATAAGTGTATGTACTTTAAGATCTTCATACGATCCTTCATCCACCCAGATTTCATCTGGGTCATCTAAAGTGTCTTCAAGTAAATATTCAAGCTCTGTTTGTTCTTCCATCGAAAAATCGAGTTTCTCTTGATACAAATCCTGATATTTTTTTTCGAAATCTTTGATCGCGACAGAAAAATAACCAAACATGGTTTTTTCATTTTCAAAAATCAATCCTTGTTTTTCATCGATAATAATAAGTTCTTTGTGTTGCAATTGTTTTGTGGCTTTATGAGTTTTTGCTTTTCTAGGAGCTGGCACCTGTTTGCGCATTTTAATTTTAATTTGCGTATTTTTTTTAACTTTACTTTTTTTGTTTAATTTGCTGGCAACTTTATTCATGAGAGACTCCCCGATGCTTATATTGTATTCTAAATACTTAGCTTCCGGTTGCAAGGGTTTTGACGAAAATAGTCAAAACCCTAAGAACATAGACAAACTGCAGATGACAGCTAGGCTGGTCGCATGTCGAAGGTTGAAGTCTATTTAGACCAAGCACAAATTCAAAGTTTACAAAAAATTCTGAATCAGTCAGAACAAGGAATTCATGTTTTATTCGATAACGATTTAATATCTGACGTTTTCAAACAGCCGTACAAAGAAGACGATTTTTTTAACCCAGAAAATTTAAAAAAAGTTCAAGATGAAGTGATGCAGCTATTACAGTTTAAAACTTTGACCCAGAAACAAGATTTCATCAGCTCGCTGGATACAGAATCCAAACAGCGCATCGTACGCGCTTATTTTTATATAATTGAAAACAACATTCGCGCTCACACCAAACAGACTCACTAATTTAATTAAAATCCTGCAGTTTTAGTCACGGGTTACCGATAAGACGTCAGTGGAAAAGTTTTTCATTTTATTACTGACTTTGGGTTGCAGTTTATCCAGCTTTGCTGAGTACCGTGTTTTCAAATTGCAGTTCATGAATACAAAAAACAACAAGACACGGCAAATTCAGTCGACGTTGGATCCCGAGCAGTTTAAATCTGTATACCCTCTGCAAAACTTTGAGACCGTGACTTACGTCCAGACATGGCGCTGTAAAGGCAATACCAGTCAGTACCAACCCCATTGCCAAAGCCCAGAAATAAAACCCTAAATTCATTTTTTTAGCTTAAAAAAATATCGATTTGATACACTAGCAACATGGCTGAATCAATTCAAAATAGACGTGCCCAGCAGACGCAACTTCGAGCTTCACAGCAAGAGCAAGCTAAACAGAAACGTGAGCTAGCAGCACAGCAAAAAGAAGATCTGCAATCGATGAAGCAATACTATGCCGACAAAAATCGAGAACTCGATGGCAAATCAGCAGCTAGCGTGAATCACATTAAGTCACCACGAAATGAATATTCCAGCAGAGAACCAGCTGCTGATGGTCTTAGTTTAGAAAAAAGATCCAACTACAACCGCAGAGCCCGAATGAATCCGGAAGCACAAACCACCGTGCAAAATTACGAGACCAAAGAGACCGATCGGTTTTATCAGGTGCAAGATCGCGGCAGTCGCTTAAGTGAAAATGGAAATATTTATATCATTGAAGCGTATGCTCCAGAGCACGAACAGAATAATTTGCGGGTTTCTATTCAAAACAATAAAGCCGTTATCTCTGGTCAGCGAAAACACGCCGATGAAGTCGATCAAGGCAATAAAAAAATTAGAACAAATAATTTTCAAACATTTCGCGAAGAATTTAAATTTGATAGACCCGTTAGTAATGAGGGAATGACTCGAGAACGTATTGGTGATTTTGTGCGATTCTCTATTCCAAAGTTAGAAGCTTTGGAAACACCTGACGATGAAAGCTAATCCAGTAATTTAAACAACCAGCTCAACAATCAACTAAACAACCAATTACTTTACAATGTAAGTCATTATTTCTTTTGTTAAAAACTGACGTCTTGCAGACATTTCTTCGAGCTGAAACATTTGTTTTCTGATTTGTTGAAGTAAATTCGTGCGCATAGTCGGCTGCTCTGCCATCTCATTGTAAACATGGACATCCCAAGTTAAAGAATTCAGGCTAGAATTTTCTGCGGTACTTTGCTGAAGATCGCTGTTTGCAACCGTATTTGAAGACTTTATTTTTGTTTCCATTTTAGAAATCCTTTTTTTATTAAAATTGTTAGTACTCACAGCGAACTGCATTTTGATCCGATGATGCTAAAAGCGTTCGGTTCGAAAATGCTGCCAAGTGAGTTGCCATTACAGTTCCAGTTTCTTCTCGGTGTTTCAGGCCAAGAAAATGCCCAAGCTCGTGAAGCATCAGCGCTTCAAAGCTGTAGCCCGTAGTTACAGGCGACAAAGCCGAGAAAGATCCGATTAAATCGCTAGAATTTTTGTCGTAATAGCTAAAATCTGCGGCGTTGATTCTGATATCTGCTTCTTGAATCTCGTCACCAGCCCAGTAGACCGACGTGCGCCCCTGTTCTGAAGATCTA
>JAYTPC010000047.1:0-4568 GCA_043747425.1 Bdellovibrionales bacterium | reverse complement strand
AGGTTAATTTAATTAACATTCAAAAAACTTGTAGTCTAGCCTTTATTAAGCTAAGCCCAGAATTTCTTCAATCTCTTCTAAAACTACTTCCGGATCCTTAGTACAATCTACCTTTTCCAACATATTCTTGCCGCGGTAAAAGTTGATCGTAGGACCCGTATTTTTTTCAAATTGAGCTAATCTTTCACCAATGACTTCTTTCTTGTCATCGGGTCTTTGCTTTAGCTCTCCGCCACACTTTTCACAAACACTGCCTTTTGAGGAAGGCTTGGAATCAATGTGGTAGATCTCGCCGCATTTAGCGCATGTTCTGCGCCCAGTTAAGCGATTTACAAGCAACTCAGAATCGATACTAAAGTAAACTACTTTATCTATCTTTTTGGCGCTTTTTTTAAGCATTAACTCTAAGCTTTCGGCTTGAGCTACAGTCCTTGGAAAACCATCAAAAATAACCGACTTGCCTTTATTTTTGTCTATATAACTTTCCACTAATCGGATCATCACATCGTCAGGAACCAATTTCCCTTGGTCCATGAACCCTTGTGCCATCAAACCAACTTCGGTCTTTTCAGCAATAGAGGCTCGAAGAAGATCACCGGTACTTAATTGAAGGAAGCTATGTTTATCAATTAAATATCGAGACTGAGTCCCTTTACCAGACCCAGGCGCACCGATCAGGACTACGTTCAAAACTGAACCCTCCTGCTACGGATTTTCACGCCTTTTAAAAACGAATCATATTTTCGAGATAACAAATGAGATTGAATTTGCTGAGATGTATCGATGGCAACACCCACCAAAATCAATAAACTAGTTCCACCAAAATAAAATGGAATATTAAAAAACTGAGCCAACAATCCAGGTAAAATACAAATTACACAAAGATACAAGCAACCTAGAACGTTGATGCGGTCAAGGACATGACGAATAAAATCAGCTGTGCTTTTGCCAGCGCGAATGCCAGGAATGAATGCTCCTGATTTTTTTAAGTTCTCAGACACTTCATCCGCGTTGAAAACGATATCTGTGTAAAAGAAAGAAAAGAAGACGATGAAAAGTACAAACAGGATGTTAAAGATGACCCCGTTTGGATTCAAAGAATCTCTCATGGCATTTACCCACGGAGTTTGAACAAACTGAGCCAATGTGCTTGGAAACATCAATAACGAACTTGCAAAAATTGGTGGAATAACACCAGCAAAATTAATTTTAATTGGTAAGTGGCTAGATGCCAACGAACCCATGTTGTTGTTTGCTAATTTTTGGCTGTACTGGATGGCAACTCGGCGTTGCGCAACTTCCATGAAAATCACGGCTGCAATCACGCCGACCATGAAAGTCAAAAGCAATACCGCAACAACAGGATTGATTTCTCCGTTTTTAACCAGCTCGTACAGACTGGTAGCTCCACCAGGAATAGACGCGGCAATACCGGTGAAAATGATCAAGGAGGTTCCGTTACCAATACCTTTTTCGGTAATTTGGTCTCCAAGCCACATGATAAAACAAGTGCCGGCAACCAAAGTTAAAACTGTGATAAATTTAAAAGGAAACATACCAATCGATCCAGAAACAAGAAGACTTTTACCGATTTGAGATGTCTGACCTGCAAGCCAAGAACTCATTCCGTAACCTTGAATGATGGCAAGCACGACTGTCGCGTATTTTGTATATTGAGCAATCTTTTTGCGACCGCTTTCGCCTTCTTTTTTTAAGGCTTCTAAAAAAGGAATCGCAGAAGTTAGTAATTGGAAAATAATTGAAGCAGAAATGTACGGCATAATGCCAAGAGCAAAAATCGAAAACTGAGAAAGAGCTCCACCAGAAAAGGTGTTAAACAAACCGAAAATTCCGCGATTTTGTGAATTAAAAAATTCTGATACCGCTAAACCGTTCACGCCTGGAGTCGGTATATGAACCCCAATGCGATAAACAGCTAAACACACAAGTGTGAAAATAATTTTAGATCTTAAACTTCCTGATCCCTTGCTATCAGCTTTTTGCTCAGCCACTACTTGATTACCTCTACAGATCCACCAGCTTTTTCAATTGCAGCTTTTGCTTTTTCGCTGATGAAATGTGTTTTAACTTTCAGTGCTTTTGTTAATTCACCTTTAGCTAAGATTTTGATTTTGCTGTTTTTAGTAATTAAGCGAACATTGTAAAGTGATTCTGGATCTACAGTTTTATCAAATTTATTTAAATCAGACAAATTGATGATTTGGTACTGAGTTGCAAAAGCTGCGTTCGTGAAACCAAACTTTGGTAATCTACGAGATAAAGGCGTTTGACCACCCTCGAAACCTCTTCGAACAGTTCCGCCAGTACGAGCCAATTGACCCTTGTGACCTTTTGTAGAAGTTCCACCCATACCAGAACCGATTCCACGACCAATTCTTTTTTGGTAGTGTGTTGATCCTGCTTTTGGTTTTAATGATGCTAGTAAACTCATAAATTAACTCCGAATTATGTTCTTATTTTTTAACTGTTATTTCTATTAAATGTTGCACTTTGCTTAACTGACCGCGGTTAGCAGCGTTGTCAGCAACTTCAACTGTATTATTTATTTTTCTTAAACCAAGAGCATGAACAGTTTTGATCTGACTTTCACTGCAGCTGATAGTTGATCTTTTTAATTTTACGATAAAAGCTTTAGCCATAATTAACCTTTAGCTTTCTTTAATTGGCTTAGTCCGTCCAATGTCGCACGAACAGCATTGTGAGGATTTCTAGTTCCTACACATTTAGTTAAAATATCTCGTACGCCAACAGATTCAAGAACCGCACGAACAGCACCACCGGCGATAACACCAGTACCTGCTTTAGCCGGCTTCATGATCACTTTAGCGCAACCAAATTTGCCGATAACTTCATGAGGAATTGTTCCCTCAGTTAAGTTCACATCACGACAAGCTTTTTTTGCTGAGCGTGTTGCTTTACCGATTGCTTCAGGAACTTCACCAGCTTTACCGCTGCCAAAACCAACCTGACCAACTTTATCACCAACTACCACTAAGGCAGCGAAAGAAAATCGACGGCCGCCTTTTACAACTTTTGTAACGCGGTTAATTGCAACAACTTTTTCTTCTAATTCAGCACTCATTTTTTCCATTTAATCTCCATTAAAAACTAAGGCCACCCTCGCGCGCGCCATCTGCTAAAGATTGAACTCGACCGTGATAAATAAAACCATTCCTGTCAAATACAACTGCTTTGATGCCTTTTTTAATTGAAGCTTCAGCGATTGTTTTTCCAACGAGTTTAGCCATACTTTTGCCATCTAATTTTTGATCTAATTTAACTGATGTTACAGTCAAAATAGTTTTGTGCTGTTCATCATTTACGATTTGAGCATAAATATGTTTGGCGCTTCTGAATACACAAAGACGTGGTCTTTCAGCAGTTCCATTCACTGTTTTTCTGATTTTAATTTTCTTCTTCATTCGGTTAGCAGACTTAGCTGAAGTATGCTTCGATACTCGTAATTTCATAAAACACCTCTAAAAATTATTTACCAGCCGACTTACCGGCTTTACGTCTAATGTGCTCACCTGCATAACGAACACCTTTACCTAAATAAGGCTCTGGTGGTCTAAAACTTCTAATTTTTGCAGCAACTTGGCCAACCAATGCTTTGTCAGCACCGTTCACAGTAACAGTTGTTTGCTTTTCAACTTTAATTTCAATTCCTTCAGGAATATCAAAATGGATTGGATGAGAAAAACCTAAAGATAACTCTAGTTTTTTACCTGCAACGTTTGCACGGTATCCTACGCCATGTAATTCTAAGCCCTTTGCAAAACCTTGTGATACACCATTTACAGCATTCTGAATAAGAACCTTATACAGACCATGTAATGATTTCGATTCGCGAGTGTCGTCAGCGCGGGTTAAAACTACTTTTTTAGCTTCGACCTTTGCTGTGATACGAGAATCAAGTTCATACTTCAGAGTTGATTTAGCACCTTTTACAGTGACTAGGCTGCCAACTACGCTGACTTGAGTTTTATCGTCGAAATTTACCGGATATTTACCAATACGTGACATTTTTTACCTACCAAACTAGACAAATAACTTCGCCGCCAAGATTGCTCTTAACTGCATCGTTGCCTGTCATAATCCCTTTGTTTGTACTAATGATACATTGTCCAGTTCCAGAACGAACCACTGGGACTTCTGTTGCTTTGATGTAAACGCGTTTTCCCGGAGTGCTAACTTTAGATAAGTTTGTGAAAGCGGGAGCTCCTACTTCATCATATTTCAAATAAACACGCATAATTCCTTGCTTGCTATCACGAGCCATTTTGTAGCTGCGAACAAAACCTTCTTGTATAAGAATTTTTGCAATACTTTCTCTGACTTTAGATGCTGGCATGTCCACTTTTTCAAGCTTTGCCATTGATCCGTTTCTGATGTTCGTTAACATTTGTCCAATTGTATCCATAATTCCCTCTTACCAGCTAGCCTTGGTTACGCCCGGAAGTTTTCCATCCAAAGCTAGTGTTCTAAATGCAATTCTTGAAAGACCAAATTTTTTATAATTACCACGCGGACGACCAGTGATTTGA
>JAYTPC010000046.1:0-18130 GCA_043747425.1 Bdellovibrionales bacterium | reverse complement strand
TAGACAAAAATACATCGAGGATCTTATGCATTTTAATTGGACGCAGCTAATACCCGGGGTTGGTCACCATTTTACTCATGTGGCAACGCTGTTGATAGCTTCTTTGTTGATTATGCTACTTGGAGTCCGTGCTGTTGTGGCACTTGGAAAAGGCGAAGCTTCAGTTGTTCCTGCAGACAAACTTTCTGTTCGTGGAATTTTTGAAGTTTTTACGGAATACATTGGCGGTTTAGCAAATCAAATTATTGGTCACCATGGACGCGCATTCGCACCGTATTTCGCTTCTATTTTTACATTTATTTTATTTAATAATCTCATTGGCTTGGTGCCGGGAATGACTCCGGCCACAGAAAACTTCAATACGACTTTTGCATTCGGTATTTTTTCTTTCTTGGCTTACAATGTTGTGGGTTTGAAGGAAGGTGGCATTGGTTACCTGAAGCATTTTTTGGGTCCAGTGCTTTGGCTTGCTCCATTGATGTTAATTATTGAAATTATTTCTCACGTTATTCGTCCGTTAACTTTAGGTCTTCGGCTTGCCAATGTTATGACCGGTGACCATACAGTTCTTTCAGTATTTTTAGGCTTGTTTCCTGTCGGCCCAGCGGTTCCATTTTATGCAATGGGATTGCTAGTGTGCACGATTCAGGCGTTCGTATTTACTTTGTTATCAATGGTCTATGTAGCTCTTGCAACAGCTAGCGACCACTAATCAAAAGGAGAAAAGATGAAGAAGGTATTATTTTTCGCAGCAACAGCAATGGCCTCAATGGCTTTCGCACAAGATGCGTCTGCAATCGGAGTAGGAACTGGTCTGATCGCTATCGGCGCAAGCTTAGCAATTGGCTTAGCAGTTTTGGGTGGAACATCTGCTCAAGGTAAAGCAGCAGCAGCAGCTTTAGAAGGTATCGCTCGCAATCCAGCAGCAGCAGACAAATTATTCACACCGCTTATTTTATCATTAGCGTTGATTGAATCACTTGTTATCTTGGCGTTCTTGGTTGCGTTCATCAAGATTCCAGCAGCAAAATTCGGCTTCTAATATTTCAAAAATTAAACTGAAAATTTGTAAAATGAAAAAGCCAGCAGAGATGCTGGCTTTTTTTATGCTTACTATAAGTTAAAAGCTTACAGATATTTGTTCACGACGGTCATCACAGAATCTTGAATACGTTTTAAACCTTCTGCAGTGGTGGATTCAAATCGGACAACAATCACAGGCTGAGTGTTCGAAGAGCGTGCTAGCGCCCAACCATCAGAAAAGCTGATGCGAATGCCGTCGATCAAATTTACTTTTATTGATGGATCTTTTATTTCTAAGAATTTTTCTTTTACTTTTTCGACGATCAACACCTTTTTTTCTTCTGTGGTATCGATACGAATTTCTGGAGTGTTAAACGCTTTCGGAAAACCCTCTAGCAGCTGCTGAATGTTTTTTCCACTTTTTGCTAAAATTTCACAAAGTCGAAGACCTGCGTAAGGAGCATCGTCATAACCATAGTTGCGATCAGCAAAAAAAATGTGGCCGCTCATCTCGCCGCCGAAGGGCGCTTTTTCATTTTTAATTTTTTCTTTAACAAGACTGTGGCCTGTTTTCCACAAGACAGGCTCGCCGCCATTTTTAGCAATGTCTGAGTACATCAAATCCGAGCACTTCACATCACCAACTATTTTTGCGCCCCTGTTTGTTGCTAAAATTGAACGCGCATAAATCGTCATAAGCTCATCGCCGTAAATCATTTTGCCAGTGTGATCAACAACACCAATGCGGTCGGCATCGCCATCAAAACCTATTCCCGCGATAGCGCCAGATGAGCGTACTTTTTCTGCTAAATCTTTTAAATTTTCTTCCACTGTTGGATCGGGATGATGGTTTGGAAAAGTGCCATCCGGTTTTTCAAATAAGATTTCTGGATCTAGGCCCACCGTATTGAATAATTTTCTGGCGATAACTCCGCCGGCCCCGTTACCACAGTCCAAAACAACTTTAACTGGGCTGATGGTTCCAAATTCTTTTTTGTAGCGCGCTAAATATTCCGGAAAAATATCATAATCTTTAACGCCGCCTTCCGCAGAGATAAAATCTTTTTGTTCCATAATTTTTCGAAGAGCCTGAATTTCTTCGCCAAAGATAGTTGTTTTACCTAACGAAATTTTAAATCCATTAAATGCTGGTGGGTTGTGACTGCCTGTGATCATGATCGCACCATCTAAATCTAGCTGAAACGTTGAAAAATAAGACATGGGACTGGTTACTAACCCAAGCACCACAGTGTCGGCGCCAGACTCTTTAAGGCCGGCAGTTATTTTTTCCATGATGGGAATTGAAGACAGCCGCGCATCGTAACCGACAGATAGACGCATATTTTTTTTGCCGGTCTTTTTAAAAACGTAAGATGCAAAAGTCTTTCCTAGCTGGTAAGCAAAATCCAAATCAAACTGTTGGTTGTAAACACCACGGATGTCGTATTCTCGAAAGATGACTGGTTCAAACATAATTAACCTCGGGTTATTTTTAAATTGAGTCGTATAGCATCTAGCATAGATGCTGGATTTGCCAAGTTCTTATTATAAATATCAAAAGCCGTTCCGTGGTCAACACTGGTTCTTAGAAATGGCAGGCCTATGGTGATATGGACACCACTGTCTTGGCCGTGCACTGTTTTAAACGGAATAAGGCCTTGATCATGGTATAAACACACGTAACACGAATACTTTTCCCAGTTCGATTTCAAAAAAGCTGCATCTGGAATCAGTGGTCCGACAAAATCTTTAGTTAACTTTTTTAAATACTTTTTTTCGAACTTGCCAAGCATTCCATTCTCACCAGCATGAGGATTTAGACCAACAACTGCTATTTTCTTCTTCGAACCCAAAAGTTTTTTAAATAGGCGAGCCGACAGAAATGCTTCATCTAAACTTTTTCTATTTAAAAACTTGGACACTTTTTCAATCGGCAAATGATCTGACGCCAGCAAAACATTAAATTTTTCACCTACAAAAGCCATGTGCATTTTGGCTTTCGGACAAAGCTGCCTGAAGGCACCAGTGTGTCCTAAAAAATTAAATCCGGATTTTTTGACGAGTGTTTTGGATAACGGTCCGGTGACTAAGCTTGAAAGCTCTTTGTTAAGACAAGCCTTTGAAGCATCTAAAACCCACTGAGCTGCAGAATCTTTTAAAGCCAAATCAATCAAAATATTTTTTGGGACTGCATTTTTGGCTATGACAGATTGGACAAATCCAAGAGCCGCCGCCTGGCTTTCGAAAGTAAGCCTTAGAAAATGTTCATCTAAAAGTTTAAAATAATGCGCCTGTTTTTTTGATTGTTTATGGTCGCGGTATATAAAAAAAATAGTGTTCGCTTGGGGACCAAGCAATGCCAACGCTTTGCAGGTGATTTCAAAACCAATACCTGCAGGGTCACCTGTAGTTATGGCTATTTTTTTAAAGCGCTGCTTCGAAGTTTTTAATGTAGGCATCTTGTTTTTTGGATTCAAACCAATTTTTTAACTGACGAGAAAAGTTTTTTTCGATCAACGACGCTTTTATCATTTCCTTATATTTTAAAAATTGTGGATCCATGGTGGTTTTTTTCGAAAGAAGTTTAAAAATGTGATAACCCTGTTTGCTTCTGACAACGTCCGTGTATTCGTTGGCCGCAAGGCCCGAAACGGCACGCTCTATTTCAGGGTTAAACTCACCCGTTTTAAATGCTCCAAGATAGCCGTCTTTATTGCTTGATCCATCTTCACTGTCACGATTGGCAACAGTTTCAAAGCTTTCGCCGGCCTTTAGCTTTTCTAAGCTATTTTTCGCACGGGCTAGCGCTGCCTCAGGGCCGGTTTTTTTGGGATCAAAGAAAACTTGTGCGATTTTAAATTCGTTCACGTTGGGTAAATACTTCGGATTTTTCGATTGATATTCGCCGTAAGCATCTTCATCTGTAATTCGCAGCTTGGATACGATTTCAGATTCAAAAAAAGATTGGCGCTCGAGCTTGTTTCTTAAAACCTCTTTATAATCTTCTGTTGTAAAGCCTTGCTTGGCCAAGTAAGTCACAAAGTCAGAGCGATTCATTTGTCCGCGCTTGGCCATTTGATTCATTTCGGCCTCGACCCGGTCATTGCTAACAGAAAGCCCCTGGCGCTTTATTTCTGCAGAAATTAATTTTTCTCGTATTAAAAACTGCAGCTGTGCAGAGCGGTTGTTTTTTAGCGTGGCGATTTTTTCGCCCAGAAGCAATGATTCATCAATTGCTCCTGGTTTGGTAATTCGTGCTTGCAGCTTTTTAAGATCTGACAAAAGAATTATTTCGGAATTAACAGTGGCGATGGTCTTATCAACGATTTCTTTTGCAGCAATCGCAGACAAACCAAAACAAATAATTGGAAATAAAATATATTTAAACATCACAGTAAAAGCACCTTATCTTTGAGAGGGTCCA
Organism: Bdellovibrionales bacterium; assembly: GCA_043747425.1. Taxonomy (GTDB): domain Bacteria; phylum Bdellovibrionota; class Bdellovibrionia; order Bdellovibrionales; family Bdellovibrionaceae; genus Pseudobdellovibrio. The sequence goes on along the minus strand of JAYTPC010000046.1, from coordinate 13,683 downwards.
TCTTGAGTTTCAACATACAAGCCTTCGATGGCCTGTGCGTTTTTAAACACCTTATACTTTTTTATTTGCTCATCCAACCAAGCAGAGAACTTTGCTGTTTGGCGTAATGCAAGAACGTCATTCTTGGCCTGCTCCCGCACTTCAGTAAATGTCTTTTGACGCTGGCCACGCTTGGAATCAATGCGAAACAAATGAAATCCATCCAGCAGCTTAACGGGCGCAGATATGTCGCCTGCGCGAAGCTTAAATAAATGATCAAGCTCGCCGTTTAAATCTCGCTCGACCCAGCCGTAACTTCCGCCAAACGAGGCGTCGGGACTCATCGAAAATTTTTTGATGACCTCTGGAAAGCTTTGCGAGCGTGAAAGTTTCTTAACGATTTCCGCTTGGTTTTCATCTAGAACCAGCACATGTGAAAGCTGCAATGCTTCTTTTTGCTGATAGCGCTCTTTGTTGTTGTTGTAGTAAGAAAGCAGCTCGTCTTCGGATGGCGCAGTTATATTTTTATTTATCAAAGCAAATGCTTTTCTGCGCCTTAGACTGTGTTCAACTTGTTTTCGCCAGTGCGAATAGGTGATCGACTCATCTGACAAAGTCAGGCGAAAGCTTTTGTCGTCGGGGTAGCCGTTTTGCAACTCTTTAAGTTCTTTATCAAGCTCTGCCGCTGTTAGCGTAAGCCGCTCTTCTTTAAACCAAATCAGAAGCAAAGATTCGACCACGAAGTCAGCGATTATTTTATCTTTGAATTTTTTTAGGATGACTGGGTCTTTCGCAGATAGAGCATCAAGATTTTTAAGCTTCACTGCAAGCAACTTTGAGAATTCTTGCGTCGTCACTCGGTGCGGGCCGATCTCGACAACCGTTTTATTCAGAATCCGATTTGAAAAGAAATCACAACTTGAAAGCGTGGCCAATAGACTAATAATAAAAAAAACAAAAAGCCCTTTTAGAGCAGGGCTTTTTTTAGAAATAACTTTTAAAATAAATTTACTCGACCAACTTTGAATTAACATTTATTTGATACTGCTTTTTAGTGCGGTTAAAAAATTCGTCAAAAACTGCTTTTCTTTTGTCATCAAAAACAGCCATGCGGATTTCTCGCTTGGTGGCCTCTTCGTAGCCGCGTTTTCCAGTAAGCTTTAAGATATGAAAACCAAATGGTGTCTCGACCAAGTTGGGCGTCACTTCGCCGACCTTAAGCGCAATGGCCGCATCATAATAAGTTGGGACTAAAGTGATTCTTGATTGCCACCCCACGTCCCCGCCTAAGTTCTTTGTGGTTGAGTCGTCAGAATACAAACGAACAAGTTCTTCAAATGGACGTTTTGATTTTTTAATTTCAGATAAAATTTCAGTAGCCCGTTTTTTTGCTTCAGCGCGCTGTTCTGGCGAAGCTCCAGGTTTAATTTCAATTAAAATATCAGAAAGACGAATCTGTGGGTTTTTTGCATACCAGGCTTTCATTTCAGTTTCTGAGACTGAGTTTTCCTGTACTTTTTTACCAAGTTCTTTTTCAAGCAATGCTTTGTACATTTCTTGGTTGAAACGATCTAGCACTATAGGGTCTTTATCTAAACCGCGCTTTTTCGCTTCTTGCACGCCGACTTCATAGCGGACTAGATCTTCTAAAAAAGTTTTTTTAGTTGGTGGATTAACCAGCACTTGAGAAGTTAACTCAGAGTATTTTTTATTGAACTCATCCAAAGTGATTTTTTTATTTCCAACCGTTGCTACGACCTGCGCGCCAGATTGTGCAGAAACTGCGGCACAGATCAAAAAAACAGAAAATAAAGTAAGTAAACGTGTCATCACAAGCCAATCCTTTGTTGTATGATAGATACTGAAGCCTTGACTGAAATGTTACAGTCACGCACGTTAGGCGCCAAACAAATTGGTCGCATGCTGTCTCGCAGCAAAGAGTTGATTCTGCAAGGCTTTTGCTAAATCAGGCGATCTAGGATCCTGGTCTTTTGTCACAGGGTCAAGCGCCTTACTCCACACAACAATTACTTTGGCAAACGGCTTCGGGAGAAAGGTTTTGTTCCACGCGCGTGGAAATAGCCACGCATTTTCGCAGTGAACACCGCCCACGTAAATGGAAGATTTTAAAAGTCTAGAAAATTCGAACACGCCAGGCTTCGGTTCATAAATTGGACCCCTTGGTCCGTCGACGGCGAACGTTGCATTCGAGCCATTCTTACAAAGTTGGATCAACCCCCGAAGCGCGCTAGCGCCGCCGCGAGTAGAGGATCCTCGTGAAACACGAATCCCCATTAAACGAAGAACCGTCGTCATTATTTCTCCATCTTTGCTGGTCGACGTCATCGTTGCGATTTTGTAAGAAGCCGCCATGGAAAGCAAAACCAATTCGTCTTGGTGAAAGTGAGACAAAATAACCGGTATTTTTCGCGAACGATTTTCTTTTAAGGAATCGTCTTCAAAAATTCGAAGTCTCCATGTCACGGATAAAGCTTTGTAAATGACCCAAACAAGTAGCCCTAAAAACCAGCCGCGTAGCGTGTAAATTTTTTTAATGTTGAAGAACCTTTTTAAATTCTGCTGTTAATAAAGGGACAATCTCAAAAGCGTCACCCACCAAACCATAAGTTGCCTTTTGAAAAATGGGAGCATTCGGATCATTGTTGATAGCCACAATCACTTTACTACCATTCATGCCGGCCAGATGTTGGATGGCGCCGGAAACCCCGACAGCAATATACAAAGATGGAGCAACTGTTTTTCCCGTTTGCCCAACCTGCATCGAGTGACTTACCCAGCCTGCATCGACGACCGCGCGCGAGGCTCCGACTGTGGCACCAAGAACGTCTGCCAAATCATGTAAAATTTTAAAATTTCCGGCTTCTTTTAGCCCGCGTCCGCCGGAAACAACAATGTTAGCTTCGGTCAGATCTAATTTTTCAGAAGTTCCTTTAACAATACTTTTTATCAAAGTTTTTAACGAAGGCTTTGTAAAAACCAAATTTGAAGTTGCCGCTGTCTTTGCCGTGTCTGCGGCTGCGACCGGCAGCTGATTTGGTCGCATCAGTACGATTTTAACAGACGCGTTTTCAAATGTTGCAGTAGCAAAACATTTTCCAGAATAAAATGGCTTTTTAATTTTTACAGTGTCTCCGGAGAGCTGTATTTCGACGCCATCTGAAACAACACCAGCACCAATTCTAGCAGCTACTCTTGGAAAAAGGTCTTTTCCTGTTGCTGAAGATGACGCAAGAACAGTCGTTGCACCCGACATCTTGATGGATTCGCAAACAGCAGCAGTAAAAATTTCAGAATTGTAATTTGTAAAATCAGCATCTTTGCCAATGATCACCGAAGTGGCGCCGTGGTGGCCGGCTTCCGCCGCCACGGCGTCTGCCGAAACATCTAAGATTAAAGCAACAACTTCTTGGCCAGACTTGGCTGCAAACTGCAAAAGCTCTTGCGAGCTGCGCTTAATTTTTCCGTTCATTGTTTCTGTGAAAACTAAAATTTTAGACACTTTAGACCTCGTGGAAAAAAATTAAATAACTTTTGCATCGTTTCTGAGTGCTTGAACCAACTGTGAAACCTGCGAAGCAGAGTCTCCGCCAATCAATTTCACGCTTGGCTTGTCGGCGGGTAAGGCAAATTCCGAATACTTCACTTTTTGTTCTGTAGCCGCAATGCCTAGGCTTGCGAACTCAACTTCTTTGATGACTTTTTTCTTGGCTTTCATGATGCCAGGAAGACTTGCGTATCGCGGCAGATTTAAACCTTTGTTTGCGGCAATTAGCGCTGGCGCCATGACTTGTACGATTTCTTTATTACCACCGTCAACATCACGCTCGACGGTGAAGCTTTCTGCAACCGCTTCGAACTTAGAAACTACGGTTGCATGCGGAATATTTAAAAACTCAGCCGTCATTTGCGGAACTGATGACTGCGAGCTATCGATAGCGACTTTGCCAGAAAACACAAGATGAGCCCCGCCTTCGGCTTGAATGGCTTTGGCTAGGGCTTGCGCCGTAGAAAAAGCGTCCAAACTTTCTGGCGAGTTAATAACAATCGCCTCATCGGCACCCATCGCCAATGCTGTTCGCAAAACTTCAGTTGCCCGAGACTTTGGGCCCGAAGTTATAGCCCACACCTGTGCTGTCGGATTTTTTTCTTTAAATTTCACAGCTTCTTCGACGGCAAATTCGTCGTAGGGATTCATAACCCACTTTACTCCAGCGGTATCGATGCCAGAATGATCCGGCAAAATTTTAATTTTCGTTTCGGTATCTGGCACTTGCTTCAAACAAACAAAAACTTTCATAGAACCACCCCGCAGTAAGGTTTTTAGTTCTAGCCTAAGTGCCTGAAAACAGGAATATATTTTCAACATGACGTGTTGCAAAATTCAGTGCGAAAATGACAATCACAAAAAATGAACTTAGAATAAAAAACAATAAATAAACAAAATAAAATGAGTAAGGACTTTGCTATGTTGGATTTTCTAAAGTCGACCGTTGGCCGCAAATACATCATGGGCCTAACTGGTCTTGTGTGGATGGGTTTCGTTCTTGTTCATATGGCCGGGAACATGCTTATATTTGTTAGCTCAGATTTATACAACAGTTACGGGCACGCTTTAGTTTCTAATAAAATTATTTTGTATGGAGCGGAAGCCGTTCTAATTTTGTCTTTGATCGTACACGTAACAATGGCCATTTTATTAACGCGGCAAAATCGCGCAGCGCGCGGAATTCGCTATGCAGTCGATACAAGGGGCCCAAAGTCATCGACGTGGGCTTCGCGTTACATGGCTGTGCAAGGCTCTGCTCTTTTAGCATTTATTATTTTGCACCTAATCACTTTTAAATACGGTTCACACTATGAAGCCACGGTGAACGGTGTTGTCATGCGTGATCTACATAAATTAATCATCGAGGTTTTTAATAAACCTGAATACGTCACAGGATACATGGTGGCTTTGGTTCTGATGATGTTTCATCTTAGCCACGGCGCCAGCTCAGTATTTCAGTCCTTTGGAATTTTAGAACGAAAAATGCAGGCAGGAATAAAAAAAGCGGCCTGGGTTTATGCAGCTGTTGTGGCGGGTGGATTTCTATCTCAACCTATTTATGTTTTTTTATTTGTAAAATAAAAATGAGGAAATTATGTCAACAAAACTAGATAGCAAAATTCCGAGTGGTCCAATTGAATCAAAATGGGAAAACCACAAGTTCGACATGAAGTTGGTGAACCCTGCAAATAAAAGAAAGCATTCTGTCATTGTTGTCGGAACCGGCTTGGCTGGCGCATCTGCAGCAGCCTCATTGGGTGAACTTGGTTACCGCGTAAAATCTTTTTGTGTTCATGAGTCTCCACGACGTGCACATTCTGTTGCGGCTCAGGGCGGAATAAATGCTGCGAAAAACTATCAGAATGATGGCGATTCTGTGCACCGTCTTTTTTACGATACTGTGAAGGGCGGAGATTTTCGCGCCCGCGAAGCCAACGTACACCGCTTAGCCGAAGTTTCCGTAAATATTATTGATCAAGCAGTGGCTCAAGGGGTTCCGCTGGCACGTGAATACGGCGGACTTTTGGCGAACCGATCTTTCGGTGGCGCCCAAGTTTCTAGAACTTTTTATGCTCGCGGACAAACTGGTCAGCAATTACTTTTAGGTGCCTACTCATCGATGATGAGACAGGTCGATCTTGGCAACGTACAACTGCGCACACGCCGTGAAATGTTGGACTTGGTCACGATCGACGGTAAAGCCCGCGGAATAGTGGTGCGAAATTTATTAACCGGAGAAATTGAATCCCATGAAGCCGATGTTGTCATTATTGCTTCTGGCGGCTATTCAAATGTGTTTTATTTATCTACCAACGCGATGGCATGTGCAGTTACTGCGGCCTGGAAAGCGCACAAGCGTGGATCGTACATGGCAAATCCATGTTACACACAAATACATCCGACATGCATTCCGGTTCACGGTGAAAACCAATCTAAACTGACATTGATGTCAGAATCCTTAAGAAATGATGGACGCATTTGGGTGTCTGGAAAAAAAGATGACAAGCGTTCTGCGAATGAAATTCCAGATGCTGAGCGCGATTATTTTTTAGAGCGCATTTATCCTAGTTTTGGAAACCTAGCCCCGCGAGATGTGGCTTCACGACAAGCCAAGTACCGTGTTGACCAGGGCTTTGGAGTTCAGGGCGACCACGCCGTCTATTTAGATTTCCGAGATAGCATAAAGCGACTGGGAGAAGATAAAATTTCAGAACGCTATGGAAATCTTTTTCAGATGTACGATAAAATCACGGGCGAAAATCCGTATAAAACTCCGATGAGAATTTACCCGGCTCCACATTACACAATGGGCGGTTTGTGGGTTGATTATAATCTGATGAGCACCATACCGGGTTTATTTGTTGCCGGTGAAGCTAACTTTTCTGATCACGGAGCCAATCGGCTTGGTGCTTCGGCATTAATGCAAGGTTTAGCAGATGGCTATTTTGTGCTGCCATATACAGTGGGTGATTACATTGCTAACAACAAAGTAACGCCTGTGACGACGACTCATGATGCTTTCAAAAACAGTGAAAACATGGTGAAGGAAGAAATCAGAAAACTAATGGAGACAAAGGGCGCCCGCACAGTTGAAAGTTTTCATAAAGAACTTGGCCGGATCATGTGGGAAAACTGCGGTATGGCTAGGAATAAGCAAGGCCTTACAGAATCGATTGCTCGAATTCAAAAATTACGTGAAGAATTTAAACACAACGTCCTTGTCCCGGGCGAATCTGTCGGCGTGAATTCGGAACTTGAAAAAGCAGGCCGGGTCGCAGACTTTATCGAACTTGGCGAACTGATGTGCCGAGATGCCCTGACACGAGAAGAATCTTGTGGCGGCCATTTTCGCGAAGAGCACCAAGTCGACGGCGAAGCAAAACGAGATGACGAAAAATTTTGTAATGTTTCGGCGTGGGAGTGGAATGGCGACGCGAAAGCACAGACTTTACACACGGAAGACCTTAGTTTTGATAATGTAAAACTAGCGACACGATCTTACAAGTAAGAGGATAAAATGGAACACAAAAAAAATATCAACCTAAAACTTAAAGTTTGGCGCCAGAAAAATGCTCAGTCCGAAGGTGCGTTTGAAAATTACTCTGCCAACGAGGTTTCGCCGGACGCATCCTTTTTAGAAATGTTAGACGCAGTGAATGAAGACTTAATTAAAAAAGGCGATTTGCCGATTGCGTTTGATCACGATTGTCGAGAAGGAATATGCGGAAGCTGCGGCTTTATGATCAATGGCAGCGCGCACGGTCCACAAAAAGGAACGACAGTTTGTCAGTTACATATGCGCAACTTTAAAGATGGCGAACACTTAACGATTGAACCTTGGCGCGCGACTGCATTTCCGATTGTTAAGGATTTAATGGCAAGCCGTTCCGCTTTAGACCGCATCATCACCGCAGGCGGATTTATTTCTGTGAACACAGGAAACGCTTTGGATGCCAACAGCACCCCAATTCCAAAGCCTGACGCTGACGAGGCGTTTATGTCAGCAGCCTGTATAGGTTGTGGTGCATGTGTTGCTTCTTGTAAAAATGCTTCAGCCGCGCTTTTTACCAGCGCGAAAATTTCACACTTAGCGCTTTTACCACAAGGCAAAGTCGAGCGTGATCAACGTGCACTAGATATGGTTGCACAAATGGACGCTGAAGGTTTTGGTGCGTGCACCAGCACGGGCGCCTGTTCTGCTGCTTGTCCCAAAGAAATCTCTTTGATTAACATTGCTAAAATGAACCGTGAATATCTGCGCGCAAGCATTACGAAAAAAGAAGATGTGGGCGGCGGAGATATGGCTTAGTGCGGGATTTTCTTAGCATATTTTTTGGACTTTGCTTGGCGGTGGGCGGATTTATGGCCGGCCGCAATTACGGTGAAAAAACTTTTCGTGAAACTGCCGACTTTAAAGAATTAGTAAAAGCAAATGAAGAACTAAAGTTTACTCGGGCTGAATTAGAAACAGTAAAGACAAAATTTCAAAATATTCTTGATAATGCAGACACAAAAAAACAAGAAGAGCTTTTAGGACAGATTCTTCAGATCTTTTTGGCTGACCTGGGGTTGAAAGCTGCTAATAAAGCTATTTTAGAAAACGCGGCTGTCGCGCCGACAAAGCCCGAGAATGCAGAAATAAAAAAACCAGTCTTGGAACTCGTTGAAAACAAAGAGAAGGTTAAAACCGAAAAAGAATTTGATTTAAAAAAACTAAAATCTTACGAGTGGATTTTGGCAAACTCCAGGGATTCTGAAGAAATCCAGAAAAATCTAAAAAATGTCGAGGTAAAAGATTTAACCTCGTTTCTAAAATTAGCGAAAGCAGAGCCGTTGCAAGCTTTTGAACCTATCTTTGGAACGTATCGCGGCCGCATGTTTGACATTTTAAAAAATGAATATGGCTCTATATTAATGGATATCAAGTTGATGAAGAAAAACGAAAAAGATTATGTCAAAGGCGACATTAAAATATTTATGAACGGTGCCGAAAAAAGCGGGAATAGTTTCGAAAGTTCACAGCTAGGATTTAAAATTGAAGGCTCTGAAGGTTTTGTTATCAATTTCAATAACAACAAAAGATTCTGGCATGTCTACAAGATGAAAGACACACAGCAACTTGCGGGCTTCATGTACGAGCAAATGGTCAATGGCACAACCAAAACCATCGGATCCTTTGTTCTAAATAGAACAGATCAGTTTTAACTCCAGAAAAATAATTTTTCATGAGCATGATGTCATCGTTAACCGGTAACTAGACCTTACTGCGTCTTTATTTGGGACGCTGATCTTCATCACGACTTTCATCTCAATAAGTCCAGTAAATATGACGACAAGTAAAAACTAACGCTTATAAAGCGACGGGGTTCTTGTATGAAAAAAATTGGTGATCTGATGAAAGAAATTGGCTTCAACCCTCACGGAAGTGATGCGGTTAAAGAAGCGTTTGTTAAGAATTTGGTTAAGCAAGCCTATGGTGTGCACGTACAAACACCGACAGAGAAAAAAATAATTTCCGAAAACCCCGGGAAAATTGTCTCCTTAAGGTCGTCCGAAAAGTACTCAGACCCTTTACAAATGGCATTTGATTTTGATGAAAATCTAAATAAACCGACAAAGAAAACGGCGGTCTAGTCGGTCGACATTTGACCAGTTTCAATTTGGAACTTAAATAGGCTGTGCTAGGCAACAAAGCAGTTGGTACGATTTTCCTATAGGTAATTATTAGCTAAATGATTAGCGAATATTTTACTTGGGGGAATTTCATGAATTTAATCACAAAAGCTTTACAGTACGGAATCATCTTAACATTTACATCATCTGCTTGGGCTCAAATTAAACAGATTGATTCCGTACCCGGTGAATATGTGCTTCGTCTGAAAAAAAATGCCATCAAACAAAAATCAAAAGAACAGTTATCTCAGATGTTGAAAGCCTATGTTAAGTCGGCGATACCTTCTCAAGACATTATCGTTGTAAAGCGACCTGTCTTTGAAAATGTCGATTCGGCAATCAAAGCGTTAGCGACAAATGAACTGGTTGAGATTGCAGAGCCTAATTACATTTACCGCGCAAACAAGTTACCAAATGATCCACTGATGTTACAGCTTTGGGGCTTAAGTAACGTCGGACAAAAAGATTCAGATGGAACTGCTGGTGTTGCCGGCGTTGATATTGATGTGGAAAAGGCTTGGGAAATTGAAACCGGATCGAATCAAATGGTCATCGCAGTTATAGATACCGGAGTTGATTATACTCACCCAGATTTGGTTGAAAATTTATGGACAAATGAAGCGGAAGCAAACGGTGTTGCCGAAGTCGATGACGACAACAACGGTGTCATCGATGACATACATGGCTTCAATGCTATCGATCAATCGGGGAACGCTACGGATGACCACGGCCATGGGACGCATTGTGCGGGAACGATTGCTGCAAAAGGTAACGACGGAAAAGGAATCGTCGGCGTCAACTGGGACGCACAAATTATGGCTGTTAAGTTTTTAGATCAGGCAGGTTCTGGAACCTTAGAAAATGCAATTCTAGCAATAGATTACGCGACCAAAATGGGAGCTTCCGTCATGAGCAACTCTTGGGGCGGTGGCGGCATGTCGCAAACATTATTGGAAGCCATTCAACGATCTAATCAAGCTGGTGCTTTATTTATTGCTGCTGCAGGAAATGATGCCAGCAATAATGATTTGCGCGAAACCTATCCCGCAAATTACGCCGTAGAAAATGTAATTTCTGTGGCAGCAATTAATAATGTTGGTGGCAAAGCCGATTTTTCTAATTATGGAAAACGCACCGTTCATATGGGAGCCCCTGGCGTAAATGTGTTTTCTTCAACTGGCGGAGATTACGAGTCTTGGTCTGGCACTTCAATGGCAACACCGCATGTATCGGGCGTAGCGGCATTGGTTTGGTCTCATGAACCGAAAATGACAGCATTAGAAATAAAACAACGTTTGATAGCAACGGTTCGACCTCTTGCTTCGCTGCGCGGAAAAACACGCACCGGTGGTTTGGTGAACGCGTACAATGCTCTAACAAACACCGAAGCTTTGCCAGATCCAAACGATCCAACCAACTGGAGTTCAGTACCCGCACAGGCAGCATCCGCAAGTCCGTATTTGAAAAACACGCTTGAAACTTTTGATGTGGCAGTTCCGGGTGCAGCAGAAATTGCTGTTTACTTTGAAAAAATGGATACGGAAATAAATTACGATACGGTACAAATTTTAAATTTCTCTGGCGCTGTAGTACAGACTATAAGCGGCAGCAATGAGGATTTTTTCTCAGCAAGTGTTTCTGGAGACTCCTTGAAAATTATATTCAAATCTGATGGATCCGTAGAAAAATCAGGATGGAAGGTTACCAAAGCAGCTTACAGATAAGCAATACGTTAACAGTCAGCTAAGATAAGCTGTCTGTGCGTTTTAGAAAATCTGCAATTTTTAAGTTTACATATTCCGGAAAATCCAGCTGGCTGCAATGTGAACCATAAGGAATTTTCGTCAGCTCTGATCCTGCGATCAGTTGCTGCATTTCAATCTGATAAGACGGCGGAGTGAGTAGATCTTTGTCCCCCGCCAGTATAAGCGTTGGGCATGTGATTGTTTCAAGAATATTTCGTCCGTCGAACTGAAGCAATTGTTCAAAAAGTTCAAAAAATACCGGAAGCTCTAACCTAGAAACTCCCCGACCGTACATCTCTATGTCTTTAAACTGTGTTAGTCGAATATTAAAACCACCTGCCAAAGCAGCCAATTGAAAGGCAACCGGGTTATCGATCATGCCGCGCCAAAGTGTATTCCACAAATCCGGTGATTTGCGGTGTTGTTCACGTAAAAAATTAAATAAGGGCTCGACAAAATCAAGTCCAAAAATTTTTTTCAGCGGATTCCTAGAAAAACCATTTATAAAAGTAATTGATTTAAAAATTTCGGGAAACTGTTCGTAAGATTTCAAAATATAAGGAGCCCCAAAACTGTGCCCGATGATGTGCGCCTTTTTGTGTCCCAGGTGATTCAACAAACCTTTTAAATCAAAAGCCAAGTGTTCTAATTTTAAGTTATTCAGATTTTGCACAGGCGTGCTTTTGTGATGACCGCGAATATCAAATAAAATCACCTGATGAGTTTTTGCAAAGTGCTCTACCTGGTGATGCCAGTGATTCATCAAGCATGCGATACCATAAATGAAAACCAAGGGCTGGCCTTCGCCACGCACTTCGTAATAAATTGGCGTGCCGTCAAAGGCTAGAAAAGTTCCGGTTTTTTTTTCGATGAAAGTTGAATCGGTTGTTTTGTCGTTCATTTTGAAATACTCAATTCGATAATTGTAGAGTTCACTTTTAATAGATCGCCATCTTGAATGCGATGTTGGTCAAAAGTTTTTGAGTTTATCAAAGCTTTATCACCGCATAAATTTTCTATATAACATTGGTCGCTGATTTGAAAAAATCTGGCAACATTTTTTGGTGCTGCTGGATCTTTAAGATTGATATCTAAGCTGTTGTGACCGATTTCACGGGGGCCATAACTTAAGGTTAAGAACTCTTCGTACTGAGGGCCTTGTCTAAAATTTAAGCTTATGGGCTTTAAAAAAAAGAAGAACTCTTTGAACTTGGCTTCTGCGCGATGACCTTTCAGCCAAAACTTTAGACCCTCTTGCCAAGTATCGAATGGTAACACGATTTTATCGACGACCTTAAAACCCGTCTGTCCAAGATGAAAAATAAGCCCGGGAATTAGGTTTATGCGTGATTGCTCGGCTGAACCAAGGCGCGCCATACTAGGAGCTAAACATTCAAAATTCCATGACTTTTTTTGATCAAAAACAAGCACTCCGTGATCATCAGCCATCAAAGCATCGGAAAATTGAAAGCCCGGCATTTTGCCACCAATGACTAAGCCCTTTTTCAGAGTGATGCGTCTGCCCTTTTCTTTCCCGTCAAGGACCTCTAGTTCGAATCTCATGTAAATATAATAGCGACGGCAAACAGGCCTTGTCCACCCCTAGGGGAAATGTTAGACCTACAAGACATTTTAAAAGCAATCCTTGCTCCGCCAATTGAGGCTGGGGCTATTAACCGAAGGGAAATTTATGGATCTTAAGACCGATCTTAAGCGCCCGTATGAAGCAATCATTATTGTTCATCCAGACGCATCGCTTGAAGAGCAAAAAGAACTTTTCAAGAAAAACAAAGCAACAATAACAACTTACAAGGGTGCCATTCACTCTTTAGAAACTTGGGGAAAAAGAACCTTAGCTTCTCCAATTGGTAAGTTAAAAAAAGCGGTTTACTTCCACACTGTTTTTGAAGCAGGACCACAAGCCATTACAGAGCTTGAGCGTACTATGCGCATCAACGACAAAGTTTTACGCTTCATGCACACAAAGCTTGATGAGCGCGTATCACCATTAAAGCACATCGAAGCTTTCAAAAAAGGCTTACAAGACTCTGCAGCTCGCGAAAAAGAACGCGAAGCAAAATCAGCACTTCGCAAACAAGCTGCTATGCAAGCTCGTTCAGAGCGATTTGACAAAGACGAACACTAGTAACGAACTCTAAAAACGAAAGATATTTTTTGTGACCTCAACTGAAAGAAATAATTTTAAAAATGTACTGATGCTAACGCTAACAAGCGTTGTGATGTCCGTACTTTTTTCTTTTTTAGGTGCGCCGTTTTTGCGTGCTCTTTCTGTTACGGCTAGGCCGAAAATATTTTGGTTTGTTGGAGTTGTTTTAACAGCGGTATTGTTTGCTTCAGGTTTTGCTCTGGAATCAGTTTATATAAGTGCCATATGGATGACTTTGGGCCTTTATAACGAGCTAGAAAAACGCGGAGTTAACTGGCGCACGGCGGGACTTGTTTCGCTAGTCGCTGCGATTCTGTTTGCAACTTCGTTTTACACTTTGATGACCCGGTATTCAGCACAGAAAAATATATTATCTGATGTGCTAACTCCGCTGCAACTGACTGTAAACAAGGCCTTTCCTGAAAACCCAGTAGAAGTTTCTACTTTGATGATTTATGTGCCCGGAATATTTTCAGCGATGCTGTTAAGTTCTTTGGCTATTGGATTCATGCTGGAAAGAAAAGTAAGCAAGCTGTTTAACTTACGACAAG
>JAYTPC010000045.1:0-1094 GCA_043747425.1 Bdellovibrionales bacterium | reverse complement strand
TTTCGCCATTGAAAAACTTAACTGTGCCAGAACTCATGTGATAACCTCTTGTTTTAATTTGTGATGCAGTTCTAACATATTTTTAAAACTTTGAAAGGGTTTTAAGATAATTCTTTTAATTTGTAATAAATCCTGCATTTATTTTCATCAAATGACACGTTCTGGGCTTTTACACCCAGACTTTGACCATCAATAAAGACCTACTTCAAGAAATCAGCGCTGATACGCATACCAACGATGACTTCAGTAAGCTTACGATTATCGCCTGCCTCAGGCGTTAACGTGCGATCGTTGTAAGCTACGTGGTAGCGAAAAACATCTTCAGCAACTGGCTTAAATTCTAAAGAAGCGCCAACAGTCATATACTTGTTTTTGAATGCTGTTGCTGCATCAATTTTTTCTTCAGATGAAGAGACACGAAGTCCAGCAGTGAATTGATCATCGATGCTGTACGCTGTTCGTAACTGAATCGTTGATAGTGAATCTTTCAAAACTGTTGTACCTGACAGAAATTGCGAATTGTTTGCAAGGTATTCTAATTGCACCATGATGTCATTGATGTTTACTTGCGCACCGGCACCGATGAATTCAGATTTTGTATCTTCTGCTAAAGTTTCTGTGTGATAAGACGCAAATGTTGTTAACAATTTTTCCATCAAAGACCCACGGTAAGATAAACCTAATAATGATTTATTTTGTGCTAGCTTTGTTCCTTCTAAAACATCGCCGTTGGTGCCTGATGTTGAACGCACATAACGACTATCTAAGTTCGCTACAACCAAAGACACGTCTTGTGTTCCGAAAGTAGATGTCAGCTTTGCTCCTGTTACGTATTGTAAATCTGAAAAACCCTTTAAATTTGCGCTACCTGATGCCGCAGTTTTGCCAAGGTATGCAGTTCCACCGAAAGATTCTGATACATAAAAATTATCAGCACCTGGGACAAGGGCTTCAAAACCGCCCACTTCCGAGGACAATTTACCAACAGTTAATTTTAACATGTCAGAAATTTTTTGAGTGGCATAAGCGTAGTCTAAAGTTGAATTAGAGCTATCACGCTTGTCGAAAGGACCCTGGTCTTTTCCAGCAAGACG
>JAYTPC010000044.1:0-11026 GCA_043747425.1 Bdellovibrionales bacterium | reverse complement strand
CAATGGTGTGCAAGCTTGCCTCGTAGCAAGAAGCCTAAAGTTGTTATCATGGTCACCCACCTTGCAAAAAAGAGGTTTATCTTTCAGAGTTGTCTACGGGCCTTTTTTTTATTCTAGACTTAACCTAGACTAAAACTGTTCTTTCTCGCCTCTTTTTTCTCATCCTGAGACTGCAGCGAAACTGCGAAAAAACCGATATAGTACTGTGAATTCATTAGCGAAATATCTAATTCTGGGAACCTTTATTATTTTCCAAACTGCGTGCAGCGGTATCGAAAATTCTCAGTACTACGAATATCTATCTTCAACGGAGGAAGCAGCCCTTTGTTTGACCAACTATCCACAGCCGACTTCTGTTAAAGTTGCTGGGACAGCAACTTTTTTCAAGCGGGGTATCAACTTAGTGACACAAGTGAATATATCCACGCAGTTGCCAGAGTTGAAAAATTTAACGTTGGGTGACCCCTTGCAAACTGCCTTACCAATTCGGTTTGCCGAAGTTGTAATTTATAATTCTAAGAACAAAATAGTTCAGTGTGGTAGAACAAATAATACGGGTGCCCTGAAGGCAACAGATGGCGCATCCGATTTGCTACTGCCAGCAACGCCGGATACCTATTCTATACGAGTGTTATCGCGCACAAACATTCAGTTAAACTTTCCTGGAAAACCAAGTTTCGAACTGAATGCTTCGGTTAAAAAGGACAAATACTCGCAGCAGCTTTACACTTTAGAAAAATCAGTTTTTTCAAATGGTGTTGATGATGTGTCAATTAGCTTAATTGCATACGCCCGCCAAACAGAATCTACGGAAATAGTTGGCGGTGGATTTAACATTCTAAACGATATCTATACCACCTATTCTTATTTAAACACAAAAACGGGAACTGTAGACACCAGATGTTTAAATCAAAAAATTAATTTGTACTGGAAAGCAGGCTTCAATGCATTTCAGTATTATTATCCCAACGCAGATCCTTCCATCTTAAGTAGCAATTCATTTTATGATCAAGACGGCGACAAAACCTTAAACATAACTGGCGGCCGTTTAGGAAACACAAGCCTAGAAAATACAGATCACTTTGATGATTATGTTATTATTCACGAACTTGGACATTTTATCGAAGACAACTGCGGACAACTTATTACTCCGGGCGGATCACATGTTATGGTTTCACGAATTGATCCTCAGCTGGCGTGGTCCGAAGGCTGGGCAAATTATTTAGCAGCTCAAGTTATGTATGAAAAGATATCCGAAATAAATCCCGAGTTCGAAGCAAAAATGGCTAGTAGCGGATTTACGACAAATCCAACTGATAGAAAATGGTCTTTTTTATCGACAACATTTGGCTTTTCCGATTCGCAGTTAAATGTTGGTAACGGTACTGGGGTCATGTTTGATATTAAAAAATCTGGCTTAAACCCAGACGCGTGGCAGGCAGGTTCTTACGAAGGCTTTTCAATCGATAAAGTAGATCCTAGCCGGTATGTCGGTGAAGGTCACTTTCGTGAAGGTGCCATCACTCGTGGACTTTTTAAACTGTCGAATTCTTGCGGTTCTACGTGTGCTTCGGCTCCGATTAGTTTTGAAAACATTTGGAAATCTGTTGATGCCATTACTGGCGCAAGTGCCAATGGCAAAAAGTTCAAGTCTTCTCACAGTATCATTGAAAGTATCAAAAGCAATATTGGCACAGCTGCTTGGACCGGTGATCTACAAACAAAAGCTCAAGGTGAAGCTCTGCATCTAGCAAGTGACGGAAGTTATACTGTTTCTGGATTTAATAAATGGGTCTCTTATGCAGCTTCGATGAATTTACAAGGCGCTGCTTGTGCGACTGGAACCCAGATTGAGCCGCGATTTGATGATCCTATTTTATCAGGTTCGAATTCAGATCAACGTTTTTCTAATCATTTTTATGCGTTGGATTTTTCGATAACACCAAATTTAAATACGATCAGTGCCAAGTTTACGAAGGTTGCAGGAACGGATACCGAATTTGATCTTATTTTGTTTCAAGAAAATTATGTCTTTAATTCGGACTACACATGCTCCTCAACAAATTTTGATGGCAGTTGCTTAACTTCCTTTGTGCCAGGTCGCACGAATTCAGCGGACATTGTCCGGTCGAACAGAACTGCTGGTTTAGTAGCTTTTAAAAAAATAACAGATCTGCAGTCTTTAGATAAGACTAAGAAATATTTACTGAATGTTCGAGCTTATACACCTGGAAAATCTATATCGGCTTCGACTGTTTATAATTATGAACTGCGCGATGGACTTACTGACGGAACAGGAAATTATTTATGCTATTAAACCGAAAATATTTATTCCTGATTTTGTTATTTGGCTTCTTTGGCTTCTTTGGTTTATTTGTTTTTACAAAACCTTTTTTGAACCAGAAAAGTTCTAAATCTCGAGGACCCAGTCTTTCTGCTTTCACGGGCCAAGGGCAAAATCAATTTATTCAGCTGAAAATCGTTTCCAGCAACACTGCTGCAAAAGAAGAAGATGTGGTCTCGGTCACTGTTTACGTCAGTGTCCCCGTGGACTATCCAGCAGATTTAAATTACCAATGGCAGTTAACCGAAAATGTTCGTTTAGTCGAAGGCAACTTGAATTCGACTTTAAACAATTTAGAAAAAAACAAAATTTATCCGATTGAAATTAAAGTTAGCGGTTTTAGTCAGCTGGAAAATCGACATATTGTGTTCAATATCTCAGGTCTGCACAACGGACACAAAGTCGTTGCTAATGGAATTATTGCATCAAAAACCAAAGACACATTTGAAGATGTAGTAAAAAATGTGGAAAAGCTAAGGGCGGAAAATAATTAATGAAAAAACAATTCATACTTTCTTTTACTGCGATTTTGTTATCAGGCTGTGGGACAAAAGTATCTGATCCGGCAGCTCCTGCAACTCCTGCAGTTACTTCAGAGGCCTCCGAATGCACAACTAACACAACGTATGCGACACCTGTCATCGTCACGGGAACAGCTAATTTTTTTAAACGTGGTCTGAATGTCAGTACGCTGGCTACCGAAGTCACAGAAATTACTTTAGCAGGACCAATCACAAGTGC
This sequence comes from Bdellovibrionales bacterium, assembly GCA_043747425.1. Classification (GTDB taxonomy): domain Bacteria; phylum Bdellovibrionota; class Bdellovibrionia; order Bdellovibrionales; family Bdellovibrionaceae; genus Pseudobdellovibrio. Next base: position 7,941 of record JAYTPC010000044.1, on the reverse strand, counting down.
CTTACCAATAAAATTTGCTGAAGTTCGGGTTTTAGATTCTGCTGGTAATGTCATTCAGTGTGGTAAAACCAATTCTGTGGGCGCCTTAAAAGCCCTTGATGGATCTTCAAATTTAAATATTTCAAATATTGCTGGCAATTACACAGTTCAGGTTCTGTCCCGAGCTAATCATGCCATGGCCGTAAGCGGTGGCAAACCAGCGTTTCAGTTTTATACATCTGTTAAAGCAGACATTTACTCAAATGCCGTTTACACATTAGCACAAACAGTGACTTCAACGGGTTCAGGAAGCGTCAATGCAAATGCATTAACTGCGTTCGCCAGAGAATCAGAATCTGCAGAAGTTAACGGTGGTGCATTTAACATTTATAATGATTTGATAGTTAGCTATGAGTATTTAGCAGCGCAAACAGGTTTATCTAATCTTACTTGTTTAAATCCAAAACTGAATGTTTTCTGGAAAGTTGGATTCAATCCGGCTCAGTATGCTTATCCAAGCGCAGATCCAGCAACTTTAGGCACACTTTCATTTTACGTGCGCGGTGAAAACGAGCTTTACATTAATGGTGGAAAACTTGGAAATATAACGTCAGAAGATACAGATCATTTCGATGATGCCGTCATTATTCACGAGCTGGGTCATCATTTAGAATACGCTTGCGGTACGATGGATTCGCCAGGTGGAACACATTTTGGTCTTTACCGAACAGATGCAAGACTTGCATGGTCCGAAGGATTCGGAAACTTTTTCGGCGCCCACATCATCAGAAATAACACGGCAGCCATTAATCCAAACTTACCTGCACAAGTAACAACAACAAATGGCTGGCTTTATTATTTAGATACAATGGGCTACACAGATGGCGCGGTAACCACAGGTAATGAATACATTCGTATTAAGTTAACGAAGCCTGGGAACAATCCAGAAATGGTTTCAACATCAAACGGAACTCGCTACTACGACAAAGTGAACGCAACGGCAAATCCGGGCGAAGGGCATTTTCGCGAAACTTCGGTTGCGCGGGCATTATTTAAAATAACAAATTCGTGCACCACGGGCTGCACGGGCACGATTCACTTTCCAAATATGTGGAGTGCGTTTGAAAAGTTCACGGCAAACGGTATGGGAAATGCTCTTTATCCGTTTCGCTCTTCAGCCCGGTTTTATAATCGCCTAGCTGCAGTTTTTGGTGGTGCAATGCCAACTGAAATTGATAATGTTTTAAATAATGATGAAGCCCAACAACGTGAAGTGAATGCTGCTTTTACAGTGGGTGGAGCAAGAGTTCACGTTCCATACGGAATTAAATTAGTTGCAGGCAGCACATGTAACTTAAAAATCCAACCGCGTGCAGATTCGGGCTTAGATTCCAATTTTCAATCTGATCAACGTTATTCAAATCATTTTTATACGGTTGATCTGGCATCACTGCCGGGAGTCACCGAGATTCGTTTAAATGCCACGAAAGTAACAGGCACAACCGTCGACATCGATTCCATTTTGTACAAAGAAGATTATTCGTTCGATGAAGATTGCGCCGCGTATGCCGCAAACAGCACTTGCGCTGCGCCCCAAAAAACCGTTTCAGCAGATATGGTTAAATATAATCGATCACTCGGTAACGGAATCAAAACGCTTTCAAGTCTAAGTTCTTTAAATGCCTCTGCAAAATATTTATTAAATATTCGTGCTTACACCACCAATATCGCAGTTAGCTCAGCAACAGAATACAGTTATATTTTAACAGACCAAAACGGGAGTGTTTTATGTCCAGCTTCACCATTTTAAAATCAGTTTCAATAATTGCTCTAGGCGCAATGATCGGCTACAGCTCTGTAAAAGGTCTTATGACCGAAAATTCTCCAAACCGGTATCTGGCTTCGGCAACAATGTCCAAAATGGCAGTCGAACAAATTTCGAAGTCCATTCTGAACATCCAGTTAAAAAAATCTTTGATCGGATTAACAGATTCCGATTCCTCCACTGTCGAGGTGTCGCTGGAAGCATTGCAACCAATACCTGCCGGTGTTCCATTTCATTGGAATTTGCCTGAAGGGGTGACTGTTCTTAGCGGTGCAAGTCATGGTTTATTACCCGAATTTGCAGCTAACCAGGTACACGAATTCACATTACAAGTTTCAGGTTTTAGTAAAGCAAAAAAATCTTATCTTAGTTTTTCAGTTAAAGGCGATATGGGTTCTATAAAGCTGCAACAGGAAGTTTTATTTTCTTCACGACCAGAGGATTCATTTGAATATGTGGTGCAAAATTATGAAAAAGCTAAAATGGCAGCGTCGAAAGCCAGTGGCAAAGCTTCAAAATCAAGTTTGTACAAAGGGCCAATTGACCCTAAAAAAATAGTTCATTGATAGTAGCTTAAAAACAAAAAATTAATTTGTACGCTGCAGTAACCAAGTTCTGCGTTTTTCAATTTCTATCTTTCGGTTAGAAATGATTTCTAAGATTTCATTTTTGGTATAACCTATGCCTTTTCTTCCTGCATCTAACTTTCCAAGCTCTAGAATATCAGAACGCTCTAGGTACGGAGAGATATCTTCTTGAATAGAATCAAGAATAGCTGATGTCTTTTCTTGAGATAATTCTGTCATCAAAAGATTTCGAGCCAAACGTTTTAATTCTGCATACAAAACTTGATCGTTAGCGATCTTAAGATCTAATTTATCTTCAAAATTATAGATGATCGTATTCGGATTGCGATCTAACTCTGTTTGATTTATCGAAACATTGTGCATCGATTTAAATAAATCGTCAAAATCCCAAGGCATAATACGGAAATAAATTTTTTCAGCAGCATACATTTCATCATCCACATAGAAAAATACTTCGTCTGCGCCGTCGCCGTTTTTAAACAGTGAATTCATGATCATCCACTTCATGTAAGCCTCGATGTCCATTCGGTCTTTTAATTCATTTAGTAAATTTGAACCCGATTTTGTAGCTATCGCTGCATACATGGAAGCGCCAGCTTTTTCAATTCTTGAAAGTTCTTCTTTGGTTAGATCTTTTCTGATTTTGGCTTCATCTGTTTTGAAACGTGATTTGTAAGCTCTACGTACAACATAGGGACTTTCGCCAGCTGCTGATTTTGGTTTTTCGACCATCAGATACAGTCCGTTGGTTTTTCCATTGATTCGCACTTCTGTGTATTCGTTATAAATAGGAGCTCCGATATTTAAATGGTCAACAATCATCAATCCAAATTTTGAAGATACATAGCCCTTATCAATCCACATATTTAGCAAATTCACATTTTTAGAATCTACCTGACCAAGGCTAATCTTTTTTTCTAATTTTATCCCAAAGTTTTTTCGCTTCGCTGCAATCGATGACTGCCCGCGCGTTTCCATTTCTTCAACAGTAACCCAAGGTTGATCGTTCACTTTCAAACTGACATCCGTGAAAGAATAGGCTTCTGCTTTTTCTGCATATTTTTCTAAATCCAAAGAATTTATCTGCAGGTCCACAACGTTAGCCGCAATTGCTAAGTGTGAAGCCATGATGATGAAACTGAATACTAAGCTTTTTTTCATAAATTCTTTCTTTCTTAACTTGTTCCAGCCGCTCTTAGTTTTTGAAGCGGTTTCGTCTTGCCTGTAAGCTTGCAAAAAACAGAGCAAAACAAAGGTAGATTAAAAGTCAAATTACTAAAAGATTTCAAGTAGATAGATTATTGAGCCATGCTCTATCTGTTTAAAATCTGAATGAGTGACGAAAATTGTGCCCCGGGTGAGCTTCCCGGGTTTGTGAACCTAAATCGGAATAACTTCCACGGACGGACTAAATTCGTCCTTCAAAATTCCTTCGATGGCCATCAAAGTGCCCGTCGTTGAACTTGGACACGTGCCGCAAGCGCCTTGATAGGAAACGTAGACTTTATTTTCTTCAAATTTTAACACTTCGATATCGCCGCCATCACCCTGTAGTCCCGGGCGAATGGTTCTATCTAATATTTCTTCGATCTTTTGCAAATCAGGTGATAAATTTTGGCGCGCCAATTTTTTTTCATCAAGTATTGTTTGATTGGGATTGTGCATAACCATACGAGTTTGAATCACCGAGCAAACGGACTGCTGCACTTTTTCACTGTCGCTGTCGAACTGATGAGTCACTGTAATTACGTTTTGAAAAAAGTGGACCTGGCGGACACCATCAATCTGAAACAACGACTTTGATAAGATGTTGTTGTCAGCCTCTTGAATTGAAGAATATGTGGCTTTGCCTTCATTGAGTACGGGTCTGTCTAACACAAATTTCCATGCGTTTGGATTTGGAGTAGCCTGTACGCGGATTAATACTTCTGAACTCATAATAACATCTTTCTTGCTTTTTTCAGCGCAACTAAAAATCTTTGAATGTCATCTTCGTTGTTGTAAATTGAAATGGACGCTCTGACCGCTCCAGTCAGGTTGAATTTTTTCAGTAAAGGTTGAGTGCAGTGATGCCCCACGCGAACCGCGATGCCTTGTTGGTCTAACAACTGGCCAATGTCAGAATGGTGCGCGCCAGCCATGGTAAAACTAACGATGGCTGCCTTTTCGGCTGCTGTGCCAAACAATTTGATTTCTGAAATAACATTTAATTCAGAAACCATCATTTTCATTAATTTTTGTTCATGATCAAAGATTTCATCAATGTTTAATGAATTGAAAAAATCGATCGCTGCGCTTGTACCAATTGCACCTTCAATGTGCGGCGTTCCGGCTTCAAATTTAAATGGTAATTCGTTGTAATTTGTTTTTTCATATTCCACGGTTGATATCATGCTGCCACCCGTCTGGTAGGGCGGCATTTTTTCAAGCCAATGTTTTTTTCCGTACAAAATACCAAATCCATAAGGCCCGAACAATTTGTGAGCTGAGAAAACTAAAAAATCGATATCTAAATCTTGTACGTCTATTTTTTTCTGGGAAATTAATTGAGCTGCATCTAACACTGTCACAGCGCCGACTGATTTGGCTTTTTTTACAATCATTTTTATGTCTACGAAGGTTCCTAAGATGTTTGAACACCCCGAAAAACTGATAATTTTCGTTTTGGAACTAACAAGCGTTTCAAGTGCCGCGTAATCTAAATCGCCGCTAAGCAAAACCGGAATGTATTTTAAAGTACAATTTTTTTGCTGAGCCAGCACCTGCCATGGAACAATATTGGCGTGATGTTCGAATTCTGTAATTAAAATTTCATCGCCTTCATGCAAAAAACTAGCACCGTAACTTGTAGCAATAATGTTAAGACCTTCGGTTGCGCCCTTAGTAAAAATAATTTCTTCGATTAACTTAGCACCTAGCAACTGGCGAACTTTTTCTCTGGCCATTTCAAAATCAACTGTAGCCTTATCGCTTAACTGATGTGCGCCACGATGGACGTTTGCTGTTTCAAAAGAATAATATTTTGTGATGCGGTCAATGACACTTTGTGGTTTTAACGTGGTGGCAGCGCTGTCTAAATAGACTAAATCCTGTCCATGAATTATTTGTTGTAGCGCCGGAAAACTGGATCTGATTTCAGAATTAATCATTTTTGATCATTCCGTCTAACTTTTTATTTAAAATTTTCAGCATCCAATTTTGTAGAACTTCATTTTCAAATTTATAAATAAGTGCTTTTGCAAAACCAAAAGAAAGCATTCTTACCGCTTGGTACTGGTTGATTCCGCGGCTTAGAAAGTAAAAAATCTCTTCTTTATTTAGCTGACCCACTGTTGACCCGTGACCAGCCTTAACATCGTCTGCATAAATTTCTAACTGTGGAATCGAATCTGCCTGAGCTTCACGAGTTAATAGCAAATTATTATTCAACTGTTCTGAGTTTGCTTTCTGCGCATCTTTTTCGATTCGAACGCGCCCGCGAAAAACACTGTGCGAACCATCAGACAAAACTGACTTGTAAAGCTGTCTGGATTCATTGCCACCTGTTTTGTGCTGAATAAAAGTGTAATGATCTGCATGCTGTATATCGTTTAAAGCATTTAATCCGTAAACTCCGGCATCGGCATGTTGTCCTAGTAGTCCTAAGTGAAAATAATTTCTCACCAAGTGTCCGCCAAGCGACATTACAAAAGACAAAAACTGAACATTTGATGATAACTGCACTTCGGTTTGTGCGAAGTGATAGGATTTTAAATTCTCATTTTGTATTTGAATTAGCTTAACGACAGCACTTTCGTCAGCAGACAGATTTAGATGCAAATTAAGCCCACCAACGGATTCATCGTTTAAACTAATGGACTGAGTTAAAATAGTGGCCTGAGCAAACTTACCGACATGAATATCAATTTTTTCACTTCTAAATTCATGAGCACTTGAATTATCCACCAGCAGGATGTGCAGCGGCTTTTCCATAACCTGATGAGGCGTTAGACTTATTCGAATCTTTTTTGAAAGATTTAACTTAGCAAATTGAAGCACGCCTTTTTCTATGTGCTCCGCTTCGATCGCTAAATCGGATTCCTCGATCGCTAAAATTTCGATCTGAGAATTTAGCTCATCGGATAAGGTCTTATTCAACTTGCCATCAACAAAAACTATATTAAAAAACTCAGCTGGCAAGTGCATCGAAATCTGCTGCATCTGATCATGACTTAACACAGGTTCAACGCTGGGAGCCGCATGCATTTTCCAAGGAATTTTTTTAAATTCCGTCAATGACGTGTACTTCCAACCCTCTTCTTTTCGGGTCGGCATTTCGTTTTTTAAAATTTCAAACTGTGTGCTGTCTAAATTCATATTTTTACCTGTTGATTTACATCAACCAGTCATATCCTTTTTTCTCAAGTTCTAAAGCCAAAGACGCATCACCAGTTTGAATAATTTTACCGTTAGCAAGCACGTGAACAAAGTCTGGCTTTATATAATTTAGTAATCGCTGATAGTGTGTCACCAAAACAATGGCATTCTGTTTGGATCTTAGTTTGTTAACACCTTCTGCAACAATTTTTAGTGCATCGATATCAAGACCTGAATCTGTTTCGTCCAGCAAAGCTAATCGCGGCGATAGAACAGCCATCTGCAAAATTTCATTGCGCTTTTTTTCTCCGCCTGAAAAACCAACGTTCACAGACCGATCTAAATACTCTTGCTTCATGTTGACCAGTTTCATTTTCTGAAACAAAAATTCGCGGAATTCTCCTTCTAGCATTGGTTCTGAACCCTGGTGTTTCAAAACCGCATTAAAAGATTCGTGCAAAAAATTAAAATTTGAAACCCCTGGCACTTCAATCGGATACTGAAATGCCAAGAAAATGCCTTCTCGGGCTCTGGCATCTGGAGCAAGTTCAAGCAGGTTTTGCATTTGAAAATTGATTTCAAATTTTACTTCCCCAGTGGTAACCTCGTAAGACGGATGTCCCGCCAAAACTTTAGAAAGCGTGCTTTTACCAGAACCATTGGGGCCCATAATCGCGTGAACTTCACCGGCATTTATCTTTAAACTAAGACCTTTTAAAATTTCTTTGTCATCGATCTTTGCATGTAGGTTTGTAATTTGTAACATTACTTAGCTTCCTTATCCGACTGAGTTTTCTAATTTCATTTCAATTAATTTAACAGCTTCAACAGAAAATTCTAATGGCAACTGCTTAAAGACGTCTTTACAGAAACCATTCACTAACATCGAAATCGCTTTTTCACCAGTAAGGCCACGAGAATTTAAATAAAAAATTTGATCTTCAGAAATTCGCGATGTGGTGGCTTCATGCTCCAATGTTGCTGATTTATTTTTGACTTCGATATACGGAAACGTATGAGCACTGCTTTTATCGCCAACAAGCATCGAATCGCACTGCGAATAATTACGCGCATTCTCGGCAGAAGGCATAATTTTAACTTGGCCGCGGTAGGCATTCGAAGACTGATCAGCAGAAATACCTTTTGAAATGATTGTGCTTTTTGTATTTTTTCCGATATGAATCATTTTTGTAC
>JAYTPC010000043.1:0-5215 GCA_043747425.1 Bdellovibrionales bacterium | reverse complement strand
AGTTTGTTACTTCGTTCAGATGTAGCTCAGTTGGTAGAGCAAGCGACTGTTAATCGCTTGGTCGCAGGTTCGAGTCCTGCCATCTGAGCCATTTTTTCTCGACCAACGTCTGTCTTCAGTGATTCTTCAAAACTCCGACAAGTTAGTATGATTTCACTTTGGTTATTAATTGGATTAATTATTGCGACTGTTGCCGTAGCTACATTGGGTGCGGGGTTTTCAGTTTTAGGTATCGCGGCGCTATTTTCCGGAGCTGCACTAGCTACGGGTGCAATGGCAGTATCGCTAGAATTTGCAAAATTTGTTTTGTCTGCTTACTTGCATCAGCGTTGGCAAAAATTAAATTCAATCTACAAATATTATTTATCATTTTCAATCGTGGTCCTAAGCTTAATTACCAGTATGGGCATTTTTGGTTTTCTATCAGGCGCTTATCAGTCGGCAACAAATGTTTTAAATGCTGAAAATATCAAGCTTGATGCACTTAAAGAACGTCAGCTTCGCTTAACTACTGAGGCCGCGCGGCTAACTCGGTCTATCGATGAAATTCCGGCGAACCGAGTTTCTAAACGCATTCAAATTCGCGCAGAAATAGAACCTCAGGTTTCAGATATCAACAAACAGGTCCTAGGTATCGATGGATTAATTGCAGAATCAAATATTAAAATTTTAGCGGTAAAAGAAAAAGTTGGCCCGCTGATTTATATTTCTAAGATGTTCAACATGGACATCGACACGGTCGTGAAATATCTAATTTTACTTTTCGTATTTGTCTTCGATCCGTTGGCTATTTGTCTGGTCATAGCGACCAGTGAATCACTAGAATCAAGACGCCATGAAAAGAAAAGAATGCCCAATTCGGAAAATTCTAAATCTGACGAAGATACAGATTCTGATATCATTCAAATGCGGTTTGTAGATCAAGATAAAAACGTGGTTTAGCCGTCGTGGAAATCGTAAAGATACTTGAGCGAAAAAGTGTTCTACGGTTTTTTGGGATCGGTCTTATTCTGTCTCCGTTTTTCAATACGTTTCTTACGATAATGACCTTTGCACAAATTCAAGAGCGATGGAGTTGGCGCGTTTTCTGGTTTGTAACCTCGAACCGTGCCTTTGTCGACCAACTGCTTTACATTGCCACATTTACTATAGGTGTTCTGATGCTTCGCGGAGCCCCCTGGGTTTGGAAATGCCTTTTGGTTTTGCTAGGTGGATATATTCTGAATCAAACTTTTCACTTCGGTCCAAACTTCAGAGCCAACAAGTTATCAGCAGTATTTTTTTTAATGAATGTCGGTATTTTTCTAATCATCGCCGATCAGTTGGCGTGGAAACTTAAGAAAAATTTACCAGCGGCGAATACAAAAGATCAGGATACACTTGCAACTAAGGTTTCAGTGGCTGCTCCTGTCTCAGTGCAGACAGCCGCGCCATTACAAACTCAAATTGTGCAAAACAAAAAGGTTCCCAAAGAAATTTCTGCACGTATGCAGCTGCGCTCTTCTAAAAAACATTTTGTTCACTTTCTTAACAACGGTCCATGGGCCAAACTTGTTGAAATTTCAAAAGACGGAATTCGTGTTGAATGCATTACGACACCGCCAAAAAATATTGAATCCAAAGACATCGAATTTTCATTAGGGGCTAATGCCCACTTTCGAATTCGCTTTGTTGAAAGCCAAAAAGATATTTTTCATTTTAAATTTCAAGAACTTTCACAAAAAGACATTCAAGCACTGAATGAATGGCTGCAACGTCAAGCGGCTTAAACTACAAAAAGAATGTCAAAAATAGCTTTCCAAAACTTTGATCAAATCGCGCACGCTAAACGGTTTTACAAAATATCCCGTTGCTCCGATTGATTTTACAGTATCTAAGGTTTCAGTGTCCGCATGACCAGAATAAAGAAAAACTAGGGGGTTATAACCCAAATCAATCGCTTTTATTTGTTTTAAAAGTGAAAGACCATCACCTTCGGGCATGCGCACGTCTGAAATAACAATATCTATTTTATTTTCTAATAGTTTTTCAAAGCCGACAGTGCCATTTTCGGCTTCGATGACAGATGCGCCTTCTTGATTTAAAAATTCGACCATCACTTCACGTAGCATAGCTTCATCATCGATTATTAAAATTTTTTTGCCTGCAAGCTTTTTCATGACTTACCTTCTTATTGAAAAGCAAAGCCGATCGTAAATAGAGGTAAAAGTTCTTTATGGGAAACAGATGCTGCCGCCGTAACACCTGCAGTTGTGCGCTCAGAATAAGAAAAAGTCTTGTAGGCCATTAACAAACCCATATAAAAACTGCTTGTAAATTTAAACAAACCGCCCAAATCAATTTCAAATCCAGAACCTTTTTCATCGACTGTTCCGCCACCGCGATCAAACTTCGATGTAAAAAAATAATGAGCAGCAATATATAAATCTTTATCCGAATAGTATCCCGTCGATAACCCATAAGCTGTGCGATTAGCGTCGGATGAATCATTAGAAGACTGAGAATAAATAATTCCGGCATAGTATTGTTTGAAAACTTTTCCGAAACGAATGTCCGTATCAGTGGTTTTTGATTGCGATTTGATTCCGTTATCTGTGTAGTCGCGATCAATATATATTGTATTTAAAGTCACTAAAACAGTATTTGATAAGTCAGCGGTAGCAAACTGTGCGTAAAGTAAGAACGAAGAAAAAAAGATGTAAAATAATTTGTTCATCTCATAAGATTATATGGTTTGCAAAACAAACTCAAGAGAAGGACTTTGAAAATAAAAAAAGGGCTTTTGATTAGCCCTTTTTTCTGTCAATAAAATTTGACTAACCAAACTGAATTACTGAGATTGCTTTTCAATCCAATCAATCATTGCATTTACTTTGCTGTAAACTCCGTATTTATTTGGTCTAGCGCAGCCTTCGCCCCAGCTAACAACACCCACTAGTGTAAAGTCACCACTGGCTTGCTGTGTAAACAACGGACCACCGCTGTCGCCTTGACATGAATCTTTTCCGCCTGCTTTGAAGCCGGCACAAATCATACGATCTGTGATGTCGCCATTGTATACTTCTGACTTGTTGCAGTCTTCCGTCGATACAAGTGGAATTTCAACTTTGTTTAAGATTTTAGGTAATGAGTAAGATCCTTCAGAAGTTGTTCCCCAGCCTGAAGTCCAGACCATGAATTGTTCATCATTTTTTGGAACATCAATTTCAACACGATTTAAATCGATAGATCGAAATTTAGAATCTGCTGACAATTGAATTAATGCATAATCAAAATCCAAAGTACTTCTGTTAAATTTTGGATGAGCAACGATTTTTTTTGCTGTGAATGTTTCAGTGCCAGTCTTGTTGCTTTGATCGTGTAGGCCAACAACAATTTTCATTGTCGAAGATCCCTGAACGCAGTGAGCTGCTGTTAAAACCCAGTCAGCCTTAATCAACGAACCACCGCAAAAGTGTGAACCTGAAGAAGATTGTAATGAGACCTGAAAGGGAAATTCCCCTTTGATCGCTGGAACTCCGCCAACAATTTTTTGATCCATTTTCGCTGCCATTGCACTGAAACTACATACTGTAAGTAGTGCTACTAAAATCCTTTTAGTGAACATAAAATTTCCCCTCGTTTATTTGGTGTTGCCTAACAATTAGAAACTACAATTAGTGATTGTTATACGAGTGTTGTGGTTCCAAAGTGAAATCAGGTTAATCATCCAGTCTAGGTTTGTCGAAAACCAAGTCTTTCGTTTATGAAGCCCATAAGAATTTTTTATAAATCACCCAACTTGACAGAAAAATATTCGAACAAAAGTTTTAATTAGCTGGTACCGCACTTTGCGAATGCCATTAACGAAGGGGGGCAAACAATGAATTATAAAGATATCCACATAAAGTATATTGGACTGGCGCCGTCTGATTTTACAAAGGCTTACATCGAAAATACTTTGTATGAAATTTATGAAGAATCGCCTTACGGGGCTACCCTGAATAGTTCGTTTACTGGGGATAAGGACTCAATAAAAGGAACCGTTCAAATAAATTCTTCGGTGGGACCTTTTTTTGCGACAGCATCTGACGACAATTTTCCAGAGGTCACAAGAAAACTTTCCGATCAACTGCGCCGACGTTTAAAAAAATGGAAAGCGAAACGTTTTAGGTACGATTCAACAAAAAACAAAATAAACCAAAATTTAAACAAGGAGGCCTTATGAAACTTATTACTCCGTTCTTAACAACTAGAAGTATATCTTCGGACTTCTGGCACAATATGGATAAAATGTTCGATGATTTAAATGTAGATGCTGCTCCAGCTTACGATGAGCGTCAGTACAATTTAGCCACTGAAGTAAGTGAAAATGAGCAGCAATACATGCTCAGCATGGATTTACCTGGATTAAAGAAAGAAGATATAGCTATTGAACTGCAGGAAAACGTATTAACTGTTTCTGGCGAAAGAAAATCGAACTCCAGCTCAGGAGCAAACAACAAAGCGCAAAGGTTTGAGAATTTTTATGGTGCTTTTAAAAGAAGCTTCAATTTGCCATCTCAGGTCGATGCTTCGAAAATCGAAGCCCGTTATGAAGACGGAGTCTTAGAGCTTAATTTGCCGAAAGTACCGACAGCTCAGCCGAAGAAAATTGAAATCCAGAGCCGCAATTAATCACAGGAAGATCAACCTCGATACTTCTAAAAACAACCCCCCCAGGGTTCTAAGAACCCTGGGGGGGTTGTTTATGTGGTTCCCATTTTCGGCGTCAATAATGTATCAAAACTAGACAGCCCAATGGTTTATATCGGCCGTATTGTTTTTTAGCGGGTCTTGTATTTGAAATGTGTTGTATAGCTGAGGAGCAGTCACCATGAAGCTGTACGTAATTTGTTATTTGCTGATGTTATCGTTTATGCCGACACAAGTGGCTATCGCTGCGACTAATCCTAATGTTGGTGCCCAGCGCGAGCTTGAAACTTTTAGATTTAAAAGCTTTCGAGAATGGAAAAATGCGATGGTCTCATCTGCAGAGATGCAATTGAAACAATCAAACGGTGCAATCGCTTTAAAGCAACGTCTTTCGGCCTCTAACGATCCGAACATGGCTGCAAAGGGTAATACTGAATCTGGACTTAATTTGCATCTTCAAGAGCTACAAAAACAGGCTGAGAAAGATCAATATCAGCTATCAATCACCAAAGATTTGACGATCTCTGATTATTTTGTTGGT
>JAYTPC010000042.1:0-8516 GCA_043747425.1 Bdellovibrionales bacterium | reverse complement strand
GTCCCTTCGGCCGAGTAATCTACAATTCCCTGAGCTTCAATCTAATTGTTTGACCATCCGGCCGTACCACGCGGTACTCAGCAAAATAAGGAGATCGATCATGCATAGATTTTTCAATCAGCTTCCTAGTCTTTTCCTGGTCGTCGGTGTGAACTCTGGCGAATAATTCTTCAAAAGAAGAATTATATTCGACCCCCCAGTCTTTTTGCAGCTGATCACTAAAGATAATTGAATTTTTTTGAATATCCCAATCATAGAATCCAACTTTAGCGACTCGAACTGCATTCGAAAGCAATTCCTGATTTTTTAAAAGAAGAGCGTCACCTTCTTGCAATTTTATGCGCGTGCTGACTTGATCAGTGACATCAGTTATCACGGCCACAATTCCTGTTATTTTTTTAAAGGCATCACGTAAGGGCTGATAAACTAAATTTAAATGAAACTTTCTAATTTTTCCATCTGGCTGAAAAAGATCAATTGGCATTTCCGTGCCGATGTACGGTTCTCCGGTTTGATAAACATGATCCAACAATTTTTTAAAACCTTGCTCGACGGCTTCAGGAACAGCTGTGCTAACAGACTTACCTATAAGATCCAGCCGTCCTCCAAAAAACTGAGACACGTAGGCCGGATTTGCCATCGAAAATATATGATCAGGCCCCTCGAACACGGCCACAGCGCCTGGCGTTTGCGCAAATACTTCTGAAAGTTTTGCGCGTTCACGTTCGGCAGTTTGCTGGCTTTCCTGATGCAGAATTTTCTGATTCTTAAGCTGAATCTCGGCGTACCTTGCAGCGGCCTTTCTAATTCCTTGATCCATGAATTCGTGAATGAGATTGCGCACTTCAGCGCTTAAAGCGGCTTCAGCTTCTAGGGTCGCTATTAAAGTCGTTCGCAGTATTTGATATTCATGAATAAGTTGATCAAGATTGTAAGCACTCAAATCGGATCGGTCTTCGCCATGATCTCGAGCGACCTTGGAGTTTGCTTCGTCGTCGGTTTTGAAGTCAGGGCTTAAAGTTAAAATCAACTGATCGATGAATTTGGGAATATCATTTAAAAAATTAGGGTGGCTTTGAAGTTGCGCTGCAATTACCTTTTCACGACATTGTGATTCCCAAGCTTGAAGGATATTCGTTTTGATACGAGAAAGAAGAATAGCCGCATCCGAGGGGCCCATGCCTTCTGTTTTGGAGTCACGCATAAGATTCACGTCAGACTCCTTAGACAGTTAAACCTTGTTTGGTGAATAGAGGTCTCACAGATTTTTAGTGAAATCAACATTTAGCCATCATCATGACAGTCAGGGTGCCCACAGCTCAGCTGAACACGTTTTCTTTATTTTTCTTAACGAATAACTAAACCATTCTAGTTTGTGCTGATCATGGAAGAGATTGCGAATGCTCTCTGTGCTCGATGGATTAAATCAGACAAAAACTAGAATTCATTTTTGATATATGCCTCAACTCAAATTATAGTTGATATTGTGCGTTTTCAAAACGTTAGCTCACAATTACTTTACATCTAAGCTGATATCGATGGCGACGGGACGATCGATCAGATTTAATGCTAAGAGCTTTTCCGATATATTCTAAAATTTGTTTCGGGAAACAATCGATGCCGTGACCGTCATGCCTTTAACCGATTTAATTTGTAAGACCAGCTCCAGATTTTGATCTTCGATGATCGTCAGCTGTGTTTTGCGACTAACTGGCTTCGGAGTTACAAATGAACATATATCATTCGTTACAGGCATAAGAACCGATTTTCCCAGAACATCTTTATACACGGGTTCGTACGGGGTAAGTTTCCACTCAGAAACTTCTCCCAATTTTTTACCTTGATCAAATAATATGTGTGTCATGAAATTCCTTTTGAGAGTTATTAAAAATCATCCGAGGTTATTCCGCGGATCATCTGGGTACCCGTTGCAATTTCGATTTGAGCAACGAGTTCTGTCTCATATTCAGTTGCTATCGATACGGCGCATCCTTTGCGTCCGGCGCGGCCTGTACGGCCGATGCGATGGATATAAATTTCCGCACTAGATGGCAAGTCATAATTAATTACGAGCTGTAAAATATCTATATCAATTCCCCGCGCAGCAACATCCGTCGCCACAAGTACCTGTAACTTTCCGCTTCTAAATGCTTGCATCGTTGCATCACGCTCCACTTGCTTTAAATCTGCATGTAAAATCTTACAAGTTATTTTTTCATGCTTTAAACGTATGCCGATTTCATCCACCGCTAATTTAGTGCGGCAAAAAATCAAGGTGCAGGCGGATGGATGGCGCTTCAGAATGAAGATCAAATTTTCCATTTTTTGCGGTTTTTCAGCTGCATAAACAAATTGTTCAATTTGCAATTTGCTGCTCTCAGTTTCTTGAATCGTAACTCTTTTTGGATTTTTTTGATATCTTTGGCTTAAATCATTCATTACTTCGGGAAAGGTTGCTGAAAATAAAATTGTTTGTCTATTCTGCGGTAACGTATCCATTATCGAGTTAATCTCTTCTGCAAAAGCGTCGTCTAGTAGGCGGTCAGCTTCATCCAAAACAATGGTTTGTAAATTCTGCACTTTAAAATTTCGCTTTCTAAAATGTTCTAAGGTCCGCCCGGGTGTCCCTACTATTAAATGTGCTCCAACAGTTAGCAGCTGATTTTGTTCTGTCATGGACCTGCCACCAATCAGCTGCACTACTCTGAAACCACGCATATGCTTCGAAAAGAAATGAACCTGTTTTAAGACCTGATCACAAAGCTCTCGCGTAGGACAAAGAATTAAGGCCTGAGGATGATAATTTTTAACTTCAATTTTTTGAAGAACAGGTATCACGAATGCAGCTGTTTTACCGCTACCCGTTTTTGATTGGCCGATCAGATCGCGCATTTCTAATATGGCAGGAATGCATTCCGCTTGAATCGGGGTCATTTCAGAAAAGCCAGTTTCAGAAATGGCCTGCAAAATTTCTTTAGATAACTTCAGTTCATAAAAAAATTTAATGTTGGATCCTTTTTTACTAAAAAGGTAATTTGACGTTAGGTTCGCGTAAATTACAAATAACTACCGTTTGCTGCAAACTTCCATGACTCGTTTTTTAACCTTAGAACAGATTTCCACTAAATCAGTCCCTACCTCTAAGCACGGATTGTACTCAGCGGGACAGACAGCATACTCGGGAAAGATATTTTCAGAGTCTTTATCTGTGGCAATAGCATTCCCGACGGCAGCGACATCGGCCACGTTTAATCTTTGTGATTTGAATTCGTTCAATGCGATATCGAATGCTGTGAAAAAAGATGTAGCTCCAATCGGAACGCTTTTATTTACAACCTGGCGAAGATAAATAGCGGATATCTTTCCTGGAAACTCAATCTGCAATGTCCCGGCAAGCTCTAAGCTGGCGCCTGAATTATCAAAGATAACAATAAACTTTTTGTTAGGATACTCATTCAGAATATTTCTAATATTCAATATTTTAAAATCCTGAATGGACCATTCTGTTAGCCAATTTCTCAAAATACGATGATTCGACGGATAATTTGATTGCACTAAGAATTTTTCAATCCGGCCATCAAACCAATTTGAAATGGCACTTACAAGGACAAATTTGTTTTTTCCAACTTCCTCTCGAGAAATATGAAAATATAATTCTGGCATTCCTGAAAAAGTTTTATCTTCTTCAAATATTTTAATGGCAGCCTTAATTAAACCTGTATTTTCCGCTTGTCTCAAAACATCATCGAACCCACTAATGATAAATGGTTTTTCATTGGCGCCGAGCTGGATGTTGAATAGAAGTACAAAAATATAAGCTATGTGTTTCTTGATCAGATCAGTTCCTTTAAATCGAAATGGTAGCGAGACTTTTCCCTACCGCAGACTTAATGATCACAAATAGTTAGATCAGTGTAAACGACAAACAACTACAATCTTGTATCATCTAATATGGCTTTGAATTCCATCTACCTAGTTTTAAATCAAAGGCCCAGGCTGCACCACCGATAATATTATTCCCTAGAATTATCGGAACACCTTCCATTTTTTGTCGTAAGTGAACTCCAAAATCAAATGTTGCCATTTCTACATTTTGAAGTCCAAGAGTACCGACTTCGACTTCAGCAATCTTGTAGATTTCTGACGGGATTTTATTTCCGTGATGATCATAACCGTCCTCTGATCGTACTAATTGAAATAATTCAGCATTTTGTTTTATATACTGTAGGTCTATAACAGTCGTATCGGCGCCGGTGTCGAAAAGGACATCCACGTTATTGTTTCCTAAATTTATAGAAAGTGTGAAGTGACCAGTAGCTAATCGACGAATAGCGTAATTTGGTTTTACACTAGGTAACTCACTTAGGAAATTAAGTAGTTTATTCTTTAAATCCACTTCAAATATTTGCTCGCCAATCAAATCAATGCCTAGAACGCTTCTATCCGTTCTTTTAATTTGAGATTTCTTGAAGGTATATCTTCCCACACTTAACGTTTGCATTTGAATCACTTGTGCTGCTGTCGAAATGCCAGAGGCGCCTATGGACTCAGTTTGTTCTAAGCACAAATAATTTTTGGTGTGTTCATCGTTTATAACAGATGATGATGCCGCACCAGTATCCAAAAGAAATGATTTATAATGGCCATCAACTTCGACTTGCACTTCTGCTACAAAAATATTTGGTCCTGTCGAAATGATTGTTAGAGGAATTGATTCAATTATCAAAGTAGTTCCCCAGAAAATAGATGTTTGAATTTCGGAAAATCCTTAAGGTCTCTAAGTTCCTGATCGAATTCAATATCACTCACTAGTGATTTTATAAAAACAGAAATAGATCGTTCATCTAAGCCGCTGAAAACTTTTATATTGTTCCTCTTTAACAAAGAAGCTGTTACTCCAGCGCCTCGTTTAAATCCGCCACGAGGCCAACCCTCCTCGTTCAGCAAAACATTCGATCCACAAGAGGGGCTGCCATCCATGAGAATGGCATATTCAACGCCCAAATTTGTGAGCTTATTCAAAAATTGATAAGCACCTTCAATTTGTTTCTGAGTTACATCTTCATCATTCTGATTAATTACTTTAGCTTTACCATCTAAAACGTCGTCGCCATTTCCACTAACAATACGAAGATTGGGCCGAGGAGTTCCAAATACTGAGTCCTCAGGACAAAACGGAACAACTTCAATTTGAGGATTTTCTGAAAGCTTTTTAACAAAAGCGCTTAACAGATCATTGCCATCAAAATTACATTTATTTCCTAGAAGGCAGCTGCTGATTCCAATTTTTAAAGCCATAAGGCAACCGTTCTGAATTTCAGAAACCCATCACACATTTTTATGGTGGGAGTGTTTGTAACCATAATATCAAGCTCTACTATTTTAGATTTCATTTAATTTTACCAAACAAATACATCGGCAGATACGTTAGCGACTTTGCAATCAGGGCTCGTGCGATTCTCATATTTTCAATGCGAGATTTTTTTGTTTCTCGCACGACAAGAACAAAGTCATAGTCGCTTTCATTGTGGGCTTGCTGATTAACCTGCGAACCAAACAAAAATATCTGCTTTGGATTAAACTCTTCCTTTAGCGCAGCTAGTATTTGTTGTAGTTTTGGATCTGGTTTTTTTATCAACTAAATCTCCGTTAATTATCACAAAAAATGGTAGGGAGACATTTCCTTACCTCTACTTTAATAATTACAACACTTTAACTTTGAGTAAACTACAAAGACTGACTAATGTTATTGCTTCGGACAAGGGTTATCTCTATTAAGGACATCAAAACACTGGCCTTTGTCATTCCAGATCGCCAGGTAATTCAGGCTTCGTCCATTACCAAAATAAGTACCGTGTCTTTCAAAGGCGTATTTAAACTCTTTTTTAACAATTGGATCTTCTGCATCGCCACGACCTCTGACTGTTACAGTTTTGGCATTTCGAATAATCTTATCAGCAGCAACCTGCCATCTTAAACAATCTTTTTTTTCCAAAACTGTTCCACTACTAGCGGTTAGCACCGTATTCTCATTGTCTAAAATATGGATCATAAATCCGTATGGATCAGAGTAATCTCCAGTATAATTGTCGATAAACTCACACTCTGTTATAACTCTGTCAGGAGTAACAGCAATATCAGTACCCAGCGCATTAGGTTTACTGGCTTGATAATGCGAAGTTACACAACCTTGCAAAAACATTACTAATAAAAACATACTTAAATATTTATTTTTTTGTAAGCTGATCATATTCTTTCCTAAATTTTTTAAGCGCACTGTCTTTTAATTTACTTTTGCTTTTTAACATCCCCTTATATTCTAAAATAATTTCTTCCGCACTTACTGCTCTGCTTAGCCTTCCTTCAGCTAGTCTTTTCTTACGAGATAGCCACCTAATAGCCATTGGAATTGCAACATCTGGATTCTTCAAATCTTTTTTTCGAATATTTTTAAAAATGAAATCTTTAACCTCACCAGTAGGGTCTTGTAATGCTTTTAGTGTCTCAGGTGTAATCTGAGCGATTCCTGTAGCTTTAAGATTTCCTGGAGGGTCCACTTTAAAATCTGATTCACTCGCAATAAGTGCTTTAACTACATTTGGCTCTAGCGGCGGGTTTGTATTAAATTTTTTATTAAAGTAATCACACCATACTGCAATGATTTCGTCATATTTATCACTGTTTGGTTGAATCAATTTTTCTTTAACAGGATAAACTATATTTTTCTTATCGTAATTCTTGAAAATTTCTTCGATTTCAGCCAAATCAAGATAGGTTCCCTTTAGACGCCTAATGTGGCGATCTCTTATAGTCGTACCTGAAGGGTTCTTTTCACTTGCAGGAACATGCATTGGATGCTCTCGAACTGTTGTAACCTTTTTGTTAATTTTCTTTGCCATACTTAATAGACTTAACGCCCCTTCGCCGCAACAGGAGCAAGCGAAGCGAAACGCTCGCGCACTTCTTTATATTCAGGCTCGGCTTCATATCCATTCGGATAAAGGACAACATCAGGGCTTAGCCCCATGAAGGCAGCAAGCTTCAGAGCTATACGAGGCCCAATTTCACGACGATTTTTTTCTATCGCAGAAAAGTTAGCCTGTGAAATCTTACAAGCATGAGCCATGTCATCTTGTTTAATATTAAAATTGGCACGAAAAGCTTTAATCAAGTCGCCTGTGGTTTTAGCTGACTTGAATATGTCGATAGGATTTTTAGCTAACTTTTTCATTTCTTCCGACCTTTCTTATAATCATGTTCATCAGTGATTCGGGCAATTTTAATAACTACTTTTTTATCAACTATGCGATAAATAATTCTACCGCGATTTGAAAATGCTGAAGACCTGCAACCAGCCCATTCACCATATAAAGCATGATCAGCCCATTTGAATTCACCACGAATAGATTCTGGTCCATGAGCAAAGATTTGCTGAATCCACGCATGAATAATCGCCTGATCCTCAGTGGTCAGTTTTTTAGATTTTATGAGTGCAGTAACTTCTTTTTCTACTGCCGAGTTCTCGAATTCAACTAACCACATATATCTATTATGACATATCAATTTTAATATGTCAATATTGACTATGAAAGGCGTTTCAATATGAGATTTTTATTTTTAAAATTCACTAGTAATTTCAGATAGTTAGACATTATTATAAAGTTTGGTAGGGGTGCACGGACTCGAACCGCGGATCCATCGGTTATGAGCCGATTGCTTTAACCAACTAAGCTACACCCCCACAAGGACGCACTGGCTAGACAAATAAGCTAACAAAAACAAAAAAAGAGATCAACTGATCTCCTTTTTTTAAATGCGTTAATTTTTGCTAAGTAAAACTATCCGTCGACGAATGTTTTTAATTTGTTCGAACGACTTGGATGACGAAGTTTGCGTAATGCTTTGGCTTCGATCTGACGAATACGTTCACGAGTTACGTTGAAATCTTGTCCCACTTCTTCCAAAGTGTGATCTGATTCTTCACCGATACCAAAACGCATGCGCAGTACTTTTTCTTCACGCGGAGTTAACGTTGATAACACCCGACGCGTTTGTTCTGCCAAATTCAAATTCACAATCGCTTCAGCTGGGCTGATCACTTTTTTATCTTCGATAAAATCACCTAAGTGCGAATCTTCTTCTTCACCCACTGGTGTTTCTAAGCTGATTGGTTCTTTTGCAATTTTTAAAACTTTACGAACTTTATCGACCGGCATATCCATTTTTGCTGCGATTTCTTCCGGAGTGGCTTCGCGGCCAAGCTCTTGAATCAATAAACGCTGCGTACGTACCAATTTGTTGATCGTTTCGACCATGTGAACTGGAATACGAATTGTGCGGGCCTGGTCGGCAATGGCACGTGTGATCGCCTGACGAATCCACCAAGTTGCGTACGTTGAAAACTTGTAACCACGACGGTATTCAAATTTATCAACGGCTTTCATTAAACCGATGTTACCTTCTTGAATTAAATCCAAGAATTGCAAACCACGGTTGGTGTATTTTTTTGCAATAGA
>JAYTPC010000041.1:0-23536 GCA_043747425.1 Bdellovibrionales bacterium | reverse complement strand
GGCAGTATTTAAAAAAATATGTGGGGAAGTAATGCTGCCGAAAGAGCTTCAATTAACGCTGAAAGAGCTTTTCGTACAGAAAAAATATCTTATCATTGTTGCTCTGACTGGAATTATTGGAGCCGCTTGTAAGGGACAAATAGCCATCTTCATTCAAAAGATGATTGATGCTTCATCATCTCCAGATAAACTAAAGTCTTTAGCATGGGTTGGAATAGCACTTTCTTTTGGAATCGCGGTCAGCCGTTATTTTCACATCTACTTGATGAATATGGTGGCTGAAAAAGTAGTTCAGTCACTGCGCGAAAAGTTGCAGGCCAAGTTTATGCGTCTTAATTTAAAATTTCATAATAATTATGCAGCAGGCTCAGGCGGACTTTTAAGTCGAACTTTTAATGATATCCGAGTCATCCAAGACGGTCTTAGATTGTTCGCTGATTTATTTAGCGCACCACTTATTTTTATCTTCTTGATCGGCAATTTATTTTTTTTAGATTCAACGCTGACGTTATATATTTTTCTTATCGTACCACTGCTTATTTTGTTTCTGCGAAAAATATCGATTGGAATTCGTAAGGCATCTTTGTTCGGTATTGAACACTTAGAAAAAATAACCTCTGTTATCAAAGAATCTTTAGATGGTGTTCGAACCATTCAATCCTTTAATTTAGAAAATAAAATGGGAAACCAACTTAAAGCACTGGGTTCAGAATTTGTTCGCATGAGACGAAGCGTGCACTCGCGTGTAGAGCTAATGGGTCCTATCACAGAACTGGTTGCTACATTTTTGGTTCTGGCAGTTATTTTTTATTTTTCTCAGCAAATTTCAAAGGGTGTTGCCACTGCAGGTACTTTGATAGGTTTTATCACGGCACTGCTGCAGATCAATGAGCCCATTAAAAAGTTTCAGGAAGCTTACGTGCGTATTCAAGAAACCCGCGTATCTGCAGTGCGCGTTTTTCATATTTTAAATGAAGACAGTGAAGTGATCGAAGCCGCTTTTCCGCAACCTTTTCCACATCTTTGGAATTCAATAGAATATCGCGATGTCAGTTTTGGATATGGTGAAAAGCCTTTGATAAAAAACTTTAATTTAACGATTAAAAAAGGCCAGGTTGTTGCCTTTGTTGGTGAAAGTGGTAGTGGTAAGTCTACTCTTGCGAATTTGCTGGCGCGTTTTTACGACCCAAGCCAAGGAACGATTTCCATTGGCTCTGAAGATATCAAAACAATTCAGTTGGCAGATCTTAGAAAAAATATTGGCTATGTTTCACAGGATGTTTTTCTGTTTTCTGATACGATCGAAAACAACATAAAAGCTGGAATTCAGAAATCAGAGCCCGTCCTTGGCGCATCCGTGGCAGCTTTTGCTCATGATTTTATTCTAAAGCAGACTCACCAGTATGAAACTCGCGTGGGCGAGCGCGGAAATTTGCTTTCTGGCGGTGAAAAACAGCGTGTGGGTATCGCGCGTGCTTTATATAAAGATGCACCGATACTTATATTGGATGAAGCCACCAGCGCACTAGACTCAGTCAGCGAGATTCAGGTTCAAAAAGGCTTAGAGCAGCTCATGGCAGGACGCACGACATTTGTTATAGCCCACCGACTATCAACGATTCAAAATGCTGACCTGATTCTGGTTTTGAATAAAGGCGTCGTCGTTGAGTCTGGATCACACGTTGATCTGATAAATAAAAACGGTGAATACAAAAAATTATTCGAAGCTCAGATGCGTTGATTTCGAATTTGAACCAGACGATTGTCTAGAGTTGTTGCCTGTATCATTATGACACACACTTACCACTGACCAAAATATTTCCACTTTTTTTTGTGACACCTCTAAAGTTTGTATACTTTTTTGACGATTAATAATTCGACATTAAAAGTTAACAAGGAGTTTTCAGATGATTAATTGGGACGATTTCGAACATATACATGTTATTAAAAAATTAAAACACATTCTTCACGCGTGGTGGAACATAGATATCGTATTTACTGATGAACGTGGTCACCTAAAGGGTTTCGAAGGTGATAAAATTTCTTATGCAAATCCTGCTGTAAACTATTTGGTGAACAAAGAAAGTACACAGAATAGCTTGGCTGAATTGGTTGCTAATTCGATTCAGGATCTGCGCCAATCTTCAAATCGCTATCTAATTAAAAAATGGGATGCGGCTGGCTTTGATGTCTGCGTCTTTCCAATCATTATCGAAAATGATTTTGTTGGAACTGTCGTAGCCATGGGATTTTTCAAGGATGCACAGATTGCCACACGCGTTGCCGAAGTGCGCGAGCGTCTAGCAGCATTTGGTTGCACCAATGAACTGATTGAAAAATCAGTCAGCAAATTTCAATATGTTGACGATTCGAACCGCCAGCATTTTTGTGAATTGGTAGAGCTAGTGGCTCAAGAAATCGTAACACTGCACGTAGAAATTTCTAGCCGTGAAAATAAAATCACCGAATTGAATAAGGAACTGGGAAATCGTTTTAAATACGACAACATGATGGGTAAATCAAAACCGATGCAGTCACTATATGCCTTGATGGATAAAATCAAATTTGCGGACTCGACTGTTATGGTCCAGGGTGAAAATGGAACTGGTAAAGAACTTATTGCAAAATCAATACATTATAACTCTCATCGAAAAGACAAAGCTTTCGTTATTCAGAACTGTTCGGCATTTAATGATAACTTGTTAGAATCTGAATTGTTCGGACATATTAAGGGATCATTCACCGGAGCATTGAAAGACAAAAAAGGTCTTTTTGAAATGGCTGACAAAGGTACATTTTTCTTAGATGAAATTGGTGATACTTCGCCGCAGATGCAAGTAAAGTTGCTTCGCGTTCTGCAAGAAGGAACTTTCACACCAGTGGGATCTACAGAAATGCGTAAGGTCGACGTACGTATCGTTGCTGCTACTAATAGAAACTTACGTGAAATGGTCGAACAAGGAACATTTCGTGAAGATTTATACTATCGTTTAAATGTTATTAATATTCGAGTTCCGCCGCTGCGTGAAAGAAAAGAAGATATCCCTTTATTAGTTGAATACTTCTTAACGAAAGCTTCTGAGTCTTCTCATAAGCCAAAGAAAACGCTGATGGGTCGCGCTATTGAAAAACTATACGACTATCCGTGGCCAGGAAACGTTCGAGAATTACAAAATGAGATCGAACGTTTATGCGTATTAGCCGGTGATGATCAAAAGATCGGACACGAAATTTTATCACCTAAGATCTTAGAGCTCGGTGAAAAAACAAAAGTTCAAGGATCTAGACTGCATGGAAAATTAAAAGATGCTTTAGAAGAGCTTGAGCGCGAAATGATCAAAGAAGGTTTACGTCGCACAGGTTGGAATAAGTCTAAGCTAGCTAAAGAATTAGGTATTAGCCGAGCTGGTTTAATCATGAAGGTTGAAAAATACGCTTTAGATAAGCGAAAACTAGCTCGATAGTTTTTACAATATTGTCCAATAGATTGTGTCTCTAAAACTAAGTTTTTAGAGCCATTTTTTTGTCTTCTTCTTTTACAGGTATAATTTTCACTTAAATTTTCCACTGCAATCAATGACTTAGCATTCGCAAGCGTTATGCCCGTCAACGTTCTGCACACTTTCGAATAGTCGACAAATTTCGGCACGGTGTTTGAACTTGTTATCATTTCGGGTGAGCAGGAATTAACGCTGTGGGGGTTTTAAGTGAAAGAAATATTAGACGATTCAGCATGGAAAAAAACGCTTCAACTGATTGAAGAAAAGTATGGGAAGACGTTGCAGTTTCGTGCATTGACGTTGCTAAGTCATCAGACATATGAGCAAAAAAAATCTGCTTACTTGAATGGGGATGATTTCGTTATACCATTATTTTTGAAAAATCACGATCTAGGTAACGTCATCGTTAACCGTGGCTCTTTTTTATCAGAAGATCAAAAAACTGAGATCGTTGACTTGATTAAATTTTTAGTTGAACCCCAAGTTTACAATTTACTTTTAAAGACAACGGAAGAAAATATTCTGAATCAAAAGAATAATGCAATCACTGAGAAGAATAAAGTAGTTAATCTTTTTAATGACTTTGATACAATTGAAGCTTCAAACACAAAAAAATTATTATCGCAGATTATTCATTTAAAGGCTCACACTGCACAAAATCGTCATAAAGTAGCACTTAAGATTCATGAAATGAGTGAGCGAAATTTGTTTGTGCGCTTCCATGATATCATTAACAAAACAGCAACTGTGGAAGATTTGCTTTCATTAAGTGATACGACAGTTTTTATTGAAGACATTGATCAGTTAAATGAACACGAGCTTCGACTTCTAGAATCTTTTTTAGCTAATACAAATCAGAATCAGTTGGACTCAACTCCGATCATTTTAGTGGGTTCAAGCTTATCGATGACTGCTCTTGAATCGAAAATTTGGAGTGACCGTTTAAAAAATGATTTGATGGGTTTTTATTTTGATATCGACCGTGTGCCGATAGCCCAGCAAACAAGTCATGAAATACTAGATCTTTTATTCTTCGAAATGAACGAGCCTATGGCCTAGGCTTGCATTCCACATCGACAAATGACAAAATAATCTAATGAATATGTTGTTCGAACTTAGTAACCCGATCTCGAAACCGATACAAGCGTGGGTTCAGGAAAACATTCAGACGTCTACCGACTTTTCTATTTACCAGTTAGCAGGCGATGCCTCTGCCAGAAAATATTACCGCATTATATCTGGCGAAAAAACGTGGATACTGATGTTCTGGGAACCGTTTCAGGAAACAAACTATCCTTTTTTAAGCGTCCAGAAACATTTTAAACTGGCCCACGTCAATGTGCCTTCTATACTTGCGATTAACGGGCAACTGGGCGTCTTACTGCAAGAGGATTTAGGTGATCTGACTTTAGAAAGAAAACACCTAGAGAACACGAATGAAAAATCCTCGAAATCGTTCTATCAACAATCCATTGATGAAATTATAAAAATTCACGATAAGGCCACGGCTTTAAGCAATAAGACAACTGCAAAAGAAATTATGTTCGATACCGCAAAATTTATGTGGGAAATGAACTACGCAAAAGAACATCTTATCAGTGGTATTTTGAATTATAAAATGGATGAAAAAAAAGCAGCTGCGCTAAATTCTGTATTTACCCAGTTTTGTGAACGACTTCACCAAGAGCCAAAGGTTATTTGTCACCGTGATTACCATTCGCGAAATATCATGATTAAACTTGGTCAGGTTTATGTGATCGATTTTCAAGACGCGCGCTTGGGACCAGTTCAGTACGATTTAGTAAGTTTGTTTAAAGATTCCTACGTAGAGCTCAGCGATGATTATGCCAGTTCTTTGATGAATTATTACTTTGAAAACTCTAAAGTAAAAAAATCAAAAGGTTTTAGTTCTGAACATTTTAATGTGATTTATGAATTGCAGTCTGTACAACGATGTTTAAAAGCCTGCGGCAGTTTCGCAAGCTTCATGAATTCACGACAAGATCGACGTTACCTAAAATATTTGCCGGGCACTTTAAAAAAGGTTGCGAAATCACTTTCGTATTTTCCCGAATACAAACTGTTACAAGATGTCCTAACAGACTCTGGTGCATTTAATAAAAGCTACGAGACATTATAATGAATTTGATGTTGCTAGCAGCGGGGCTTGGATCAAGACTGCTTCCGTACACCAATCATTTTCCAAAACCCACCATTCCCTTTTTGAATGTTCCCATGGGATTGTATCAGTTTCAGTACTTAAAATATCTTGAAAGTAAATTAACTTCTTTCGTTGTGAATACACATCACTTGCCGGAGCACGTCCAAGCATTGTACATATCACAACCTTATTTTCCGAAGAGGCCCCAATTTTCTTTTGAAGCAGAAAAAATCTTAGGTAGTGGTGGCGCTTTAAAGAAAGCTGAACATTTGTTTACTAAAGAGCAGCCTATACTGTTGATGAATGCGGACGAAGTTTATTTCAGTGAAAACAAACATTTTCTGGATGAGTTATACGCACATCACAAAAAAACAAATGCACTTGCAACCTTAACGGTCATGCAACATCCGGAAGCTGGCGGTAAATTCGGAGCAGTTTGGTGTGATGTTAAATCTGTAAAGCATATTGGAAAGACTTGTGCCGATAAGAACTTAAAGCCTTTGCACTATATCGGCGTATGCATTTTATCTTGGGAAGTTATGAAATATATCCTTCCAGATAAAGAACAAAATATTTTATATGATGTACTTTTTCCTTTTTTAGATCGTTTAGAAATATTCGAATTGAAAACCACTTGGTTTGAAACTGGCAACAAAGAAGATCTGCTAGCAGCAACAGAGGTGATGCTGAAACAATTAGACCAGAACGCAGAACTTCAAAATTTCATCAATCAATATGACCGAAGCAAACTGATTCTTTCTTCATTGGTTTCAGAGAAGCAATCCGTAGCAGCAAATCAATTACACGGTTACAACTGCATCAGCAAAACGGTACAAATTTCATCAGATACAATTTTCGAAAACAGTATTGCTTTTGAGAATCAGATTATTAAATAATTGTTATTTTTCCCAGGCTGACTTTTTTGTTGGCACCTGTTGATTGTGGCAAATTCGAATTCATATTCCATATTCGTGCTGCTGCCAAAACGGCAAAAGCAGCACCTTCTATACTTTTTGGTGGCCAGCCGTAACCTAAAATAGAGCTGATTTTTATTTTGGGTAAACTTTTCTGAATACAGCTAATTAAGTATTTATTTTCTACTCCACCACCACAAAAAATGATTTCTGAAGGCATAAATAGCGCATGCTTAATGTAGGACTGGGCAATCGATTGTGTCACAAACTCAGTCAAAGTTGCCAAGCGATCATTCAAGCTTAATTTTTCATAAACCAGTGAAAACTTTTTTAAAAAAGAAATTCCGAATTCTTCACGCCCGCAGCTTTTTGGAGCTTTCATTTTAAAATACGGGTGAGTTAGCATTTTACCAACAAGCTCTGAATGAGCACGTCCTATTTTTGCCTTTGCACCACTTTTGTCAAACGCAAGTCGTCCTTGGCTTGACCTTTGAATTTCTAAATCCATTAGCATATTTGCAGGACCCGTATCGAACCCCTGCACAACATGGCCATTTTTGATCAACGTCAAATTGCTGATGCCACCTAAATTGTGCACACTTAATTTTTTATTTATTTTTCCAAATACAATTTGATGAAAGAATGTGGCAATCGGTGCGCCCTGTCCGTGCACGGCGATGTCGCTTACACGAAAATCTGAAATCACTGGGCAAGCAGCAGCTAAAGATAAATAGCTGGGTTCACCGATCTGAAGACTTGCGACTCCACCTTTATGAAATACGGTTTGACCATGCAGGCCGATCAAGTCAATGGGTCCGAAACCAAGTTTTTTATAGCAATCAGCATAATAGCGCCCCAGCTCATGATGCAAAAGTGCCAGTTGGTCGACTTTCAATTCATGAGCAGCCGCAGAAGTTAATTCTTTCTTAAGATTTTTATTAAATGAAAATGATTTCATTTTCAGAAACTTGCACTTTAGATTTTTTTTGAAAATTCGGACAAGTACGAAATCGATACCATCTAAACTGGTGCCGTTCATTATACCCAAAACTTTTAAACTTTTTTTGTTGCTAGGAAATATAAAGGGCATGTTCAATTGTGACTTTTCTAAACGAAGTTCGCAAATTATTATTGGCCCTACTGGCCAATAAAAGTATCCTGCTCGGTTTTTAAATTGTAGCGCTTGTTCATCATTTTAAAAATGTCGTCGTTTGATATGCCGATGACGTCACCGTTGAAATTTCGCACTAGCCCTTCGGAGGCAAGATCTCGTTTAGCGCCACTTAAGTCTTTCGCACCTAGGTCACCACCGTCAGTCGGCGCATCAGTTGTTTTGATTGTCATCGTGCCAAGGCCGCCACTGTCACTGCTAAAAGAACCAAAAGTTAGAGCCTTTAAATCATCAGCCATGCTACCAGCTAGCTTCGAAGCCGCATTATTTTTAGTAGCGGCAAATGCGGCTGCAGCATCTTGAGCAGAAAATCCAGCAGCTATCATTGCTTTTTCAGAATCGAAATCTGAAGCCTTGTATGTTTTTCCGTCTTTCGTAGTGATCGTACCATCGGGATTGACCGTAAAGCCTGGCGTAGGAAAACCAGCGGCACCGGGTTGCAGGGTTCTTGGATCAAAAGATTTATCCGCTAACAGTGCATTTCGTGCAGCTGTGCAGGTTGGTGGAGCCGACGCCAAACACTGACCGGTTCTTGGATCAATCTGCTGACTGGGAAATGCTGGCGCTGATGCATTCGATCCACAAGCTTTGCCGGCGGATGCAATCTTATTGTAAGATAGGCAAGCACTATTCGCCATCGAAGCATGATTGCCTGCCTGCTGTCCCGATTTGCTCGATAAAATCGCGTTCGCAATACTAGCAGCTAACAAAGCACTCTGACACGTTCTGGAACAGCTGGCTGCATACTTCATTTGATACATTTTTGATATCGCCGAGAACATGGCCTGCATAGTTTGCTGCTGACTTTGACCTGTTTTATTTTGCTGTTCAATTTGGTTCAACTTAGCTGTTGCCGACGCTGCCTGTTGTGCAGCTAACGCATCAGCTGCAAGTTTATCTTGAGCAGTCTGGTATGCGAGCATATCTGCGGCATATTTGTTCTCACAGGCATGATCTGGTGTCGGACCAGTTGCAGTCATGATCGATGGACAATTTTTCGGAGGTGGTGGCGACAACTGCGCAGTCGCTGTCAGGCTGAATGCCGTTATTAAAACCAGTGGTGTTACAAAAAAATTCTTTTTCAAAAGATCCCCTAACTAACAAAAAACAATTTATCGATCAATCAGCGACGTTGTCTTTTTTAAATAACTTTCTCTTACTTTTTCAAAATTAGATTTTCCTGAAGATCCGGTTACTTCGGCCCGCCATTGGCGTTCAGAAGCTATCGCGCGCTCGGCATCCATAGCTTTTTGACCTGTCTTCGATGAACCCGCAGCACCTTTGCCAGAACCTGACCCACCACCAAATGAACCAAAGCCGCTAGTGAAGGCGCCGAAGCTCCATTTCTTTTTCTCTGGCTCTTCTTTAGTACCAAGTTCTGGATTACTTCCGCCAGCGCCTGCTGCAGCTGAACCTGCACCGCCACCTGAACCACGGGGACCGCCTGAGGCAGATGCATCATTTGTTTTATCAGAAAAATTAAGTGGTGTTCCGCCACTACTTAGCGGTGAGCCCACATTTCCAATATTATCATTCACACCGTTGACTCCAGGACCAGCAAACGCGCTGGCTCCGCCGCCACCACGTTGAACACTGCCTTTGTCATCAGCCGGACGATCGAAAGTGGACCCTGTCACGATGTTACCCGCACAGCCAACTTGTGAATTGTCACGCTGACATTTGCAATAACCAGATGAAACGTTTGCAGGTTGCGCACAATATTCCGCAACGGTAGGGCCATCGCCACCTGTTTTTAATTTTTCAGCACATGCTTTAGCGCCTTTTTGCGCTTGCATTGTTCCTGCGATATTTGCAGCAAGTAATGCGATATCTTTCATATGGCCTTCGCATTTAACAACTGTTCCTTGAGCTGTTCCGGGATTGGTGGGAACTTTTTCTTTTTCTAAAGACGCATTTAGCTGATCAATTATTTCTCTTGTTATCGAAGCTTTTTCGTTGAATTCATTATCTAAAAATTTAGCTTTCATTATATCGGGCCTAGCACGTACTTTTGCAATCTCTGCAAGTGCAATATTTGCATCTTGTGTAAATGCTCCTGTAATAGTTTTAAAATTATCAGCTTTAATATTATCTGCAGCTTTGACTGCAGTAGTACACGAATAATCGCAATACAACTTGGATGCTACACACGCACCCTTAGCGATCGTTAAACCTGTTCCTACTAGTCGTGTAACATCAGCAGTTGCTGAACATGATTTTTGTGCTGAGTTTATTAAAGCCAGCGCAGGACCAGCAACATCCATTGTGGCTTTTGCAGTTTTTATCCCAGGACTGGTGCCTTCCAAACATAAAAATCCTGCTTTTTCTGATGAACTAGTACAAGTTTTCTTCACGGTCTCTACATATTTTTTTATTTTTTCTACTGCTTTGTCTACTGCTGCTTTTGTTTGTTCGAATCGTAAATCTGGATTTTCTATAAGTTTATTTGCTTTTGAACTGACAGCTTTACTTTCGTTTAAAAGTGAAGCATTCGCTTCTTCAGCTGTTTGAGTTATTTCTGTTGATGCGCTTTCAGCAGCTTTTTGTGCAACTCCGGGCTGTGCGGCTTTTTCTACATCAGAAATTTGGTTAGCAGCTGCTTCTGCGGCCTTTTTCGCTGCCTCTGCTTCAGCAAGTATTCGCTTCTGTGCTTCAGCCATTTCAGCCGCAGTAGGTCCGTCTGTTGCGCCTTTCGCTTCGGAAGTTGGCGCTGGTGATAGATTTTCGCTCGCAGTTTGCTGATCTTCTTTTCTATATAAGGGATCTGAACTAGATTTTCTTACATCAAAATTTGGTGCAATCACGCCTTTTGCTGCATCACCTTTTAAATTAGAAGTGTCATTTACGCTAGCGTTCACATTTTGTTGTGGAGCTGGCGCAGCGCTTTCATGACTGACTTTTGCATCGTCCTTTTTAACAGAATTGCTAAAACCATCGTTCAAAACTTTCTTTCCATAACCTTCAAGTTTATCCTTTAAACCAGTAGCTTCTAGCAATGGTGCGCCAACTGTTTTTGCTAAGTCTGCTAAATCTGCTCCGCCGCCACTATCTTTACTTTTGCCAGGTTGTGAGCCGCTAGCAGCTGAAGCTGAGTTTCGTGAAGATGCAGCCGCCGCTTGAGCAGCTTTCTGATTTTCAGATGCGCAGTGGTTACTAACTAACTGAGTGATTTGCGGTTTAAATTTATCAAAGCAGGTTTTATTGATCGAGTTCACTGAACTGCAAGTAATGCTGCTTTCCAGTGACGCGACTAGTTCCGGAGATACTTGGCATTTCGAGGATTGTTCAATCAGTGATTTTTTTGAAAACATCGGGACTGCATCGCAGCTTCCGTTCGCGTACTGTTTTTTGCAGTTGTCATACAAGCTAAGTTCTTCATTGTAACCAGCCTGAGCGTTCAAAGAAAAGAACATCGCTGCTGCAACACAAACTAAAATGCTTAAAGCTATTCGCATAACCATCCCCCGGATTAAATCTATATCGGTCTAAAGTCTGGTTTACTTTAGTTGTCTCAAAACGAAACTGTAATCAGCCCTTTATTTGTTTTCGAAGTTAGAAAAACTACTGATTCAACAGATCTTCAGGAATAGGATTCAATATTTTTCCAGAAGTGTTCGGACCACCCAAAGGCTGAGCAGGCGCCGATGACCGCAACATCGACGGTGAAACCATCTTAACCGAGTATCCAACCCGCCCACCGGTGACACAGTTTCCTGGTGTTGGTGGTAAGCCTGCAAGTTCAACCGGATTGCCATAAGGAGTTTGCTTATTTTCATTATTCCAATCATCTTTGCATCTTGCGAAAGCCATTGTTCCGTCCGGTAAATTCACGTCATCACCAGGAAAGGCTTCGAAGTCCGAAAAGTTTTTGAACGTCCATCCTGTTAACAAGGAAGATTGCTTTGTTGCTAAATCTGGAAAGGCCTTCAGCATAGTTGTTTCAGAACCAGGAAGATCTGATGTGTTGTTGCCAAAAATCTTTTTAACTATTTCTAACTGATGTCGAACTGAAAAGTTTTCTTTAGTCGTGTAAACATTTTTATTATTTCCAAAATCAGGCCGTACATAGTTGTCTCTTTCGGGACCCATTCCTGCAGATTGCTTCAGCTTGCTAATAATATCAGGTTTAGATATGCGCACGTAATAATTTTCATAAAAATCTGGGTCTATAGAATAATAACTTAAATCAAATTGATTGGGTGCAATCGCTGAAATTTCTAAATCTCTGAAGTAAGAATCTTTGTTGCCGGGCTCTTTCGTTAAAGGATCATAACTATCTTCATTAGTAGTATTGTAAGCTTCATCCCATGAATTTACTGACGGCCATGCACCTGGAGATTTTAATATACCGTTGCCAGGAATGCTGTCTGAATTTTTTGAATTGCTATAACCAAGGTCTCCATTGGCTGAAGGCTTCCTATTAATTAATGCTGCATGATATTCAGCAATATATTTAGGATCACTTAAACCCAACTCATCACCGACAAACCGACTGAAATTTGGTAAAAATCGTGCAAATTGTGTTTTCCCTATATTTCCGCCACCCGTATCATTCACAATGGGCAAGTTTACATCTAGTTGTAAGCTTTGATCGCTGTATGTAATTCCATCTTGGGTATTGTTAGTACCACTATTCCACACTTTTCCGAACCACGGGCCAATTGTTCCACCGAACGGTTTTGCAACAGCTTTGGCGCTAAGCTTAATTTTAATTAGTGGCAAAAAAGGAATTGTCGGCGTTGATGATGCTGTTACAAAATAATATGCAGGGCACCACGGATTTTTTTCATATCCCACTGTGTACTTTTGATTTTCGACATTAACCAATTGCAAAATTTCTTTTACAACATTTCCGTCTAAAACTCCTTTAATATTTGGAGTCCTAAATTGGCCTATTCGCTCGCCCTCTGAAAGATCATCTCGATTTTTATTATAAATTGTGCCTGAAGAAAACTCCTGTCCAGCGGCCCTGTCAGCAGCTACATTTTGTCTCCAATTACAATCGTGAATAAAAAATTCTATCAAATTAAATTCAATGCGCTTTAAAAATTCATTCTTACCTATTTTGCTTCCTGCGCGAATAATATCTTTTTCCATGGAACATTCTGGATTCGAAAGACTATTGTAAGTATTAAATTTCAAATCAGTGCCAGAGTCTAAATTGGCTTCAGTCAAATTGTTTCTGAATGTATTCTCTGTACCTTTTTGTACTTCGTTACCATCTAGATCTAAAAATTTTTCGTTACTTAAATTACCAGCTAACATCATCATAGTCTGAGATCGCATAACCATCTCGCGACGGTAACTAATAATAATTTTTGCCAAAACATTGATGTTTACATCACCAACAGTTTCACATAATGTTTTCAAATTAGCATTAACTTGGCTGATCGCGTTCCTAATATTGTTGGAAATGCCATTATCTATTGTAACAGAAAGATTTGGCACAGCATTTACAGTATATGGAACTGTAGAAAGCATAAGACCGCAATTAATCTTACAGGTGTTTTCAGCTTCGCCCCCTGTCCACCCTTTCATACCAGCGTGTCCTATACAAAAAAACGGGTGTGTCGCCGTGTTTACTTTGCCACTGGCATCAGAACAAGCACCTAGATCGACAGCTTCTTTGGTGTTAATCACAGATTTTGAATTGTAATTAAGAGTCACTGGAAAAACTGGAATAGCATTAGGTGGTGGCGTATTTTGCCCGTATTCATTCGTCTTCTGAAACCCAAAAGACCCAACAATCCGGTATCGCCAAGCTAGTAATTTCCAAGCCTGCTTAATCTGGTAATTAATATGCGCGATCGCGTTCAGCGACTCGGCCTGTTTCATAGCGCCATAGTAAGCAGCCAAATCGGCAGATTGTTGTAGATTTATTTTGTGGTGAAC
Source organism: Bdellovibrionales bacterium (assembly GCA_043747425.1). GTDB lineage: Bacteria > Bdellovibrionota > Bdellovibrionia > Bdellovibrionales > Bdellovibrionaceae > Pseudobdellovibrio. Next base: position 9,898 of record JAYTPC010000041.1, on the reverse strand, counting down.
CAAAAGCCCAACGTTAATCAAAATTGCGAAAAAAACGAAAAGTATTTGAAAAATCAGTGCGACAAAAATGGCGACCTGACCTTTTTGGTTTTTTCTAGATAACGTGAACAGTGGTTTTTTCATTGCTAAGTTTTATTCTAAACCGAAACTGTACTGGAACAACAGTTCGTTTTTGATCGGCAAAAATTTTTAGCACAGCTCGACTTAAGTTGAGACATCCGTTCACACGTTGGCCTTTTGCCTAGTTGGTGCGTCCATGCTTACGCGTGCCATGCCTTTTTGGATTTTATTTCTTAGACTGATGTTTCATCTTTATTTACAGGAGTCTTCCTCATTTATGAAAAAATTTGTAGCATCTTATTTGACATTACTGATTGCGGTTCTTGTTTCGCTTTCTGCACACGCTGAAATTTTGTTCGAAGGCTATTACAAGGTATCGCAGTTCAAGAAGCATATCGGGTTTTATGTTTTACGTAATGAGCTGGACGCAAAAACGGGAAGTTTTAAAACTTATTCTTTCACTCGACTTTCAAAAAACGGTTTTGATATGACCGAATCTTTGCAAACCGTTTCCAACGCAGATTTAGCCCCAATCAGTTACAGCTATCTGGCTGCCGAAGGTAAAAAAACAAAAACCATCGAAGCCAAGTTCAACAAAGACAAAATGACCGCAATCGCCACCGAAAGCGGAAAAGAAACCAAGATCGAAAAGAAGATTCCTAAAGGAACATTTCTTTCAACAACGCTTTATTATTTGATGCTAAAAAGTAAAGATGGTTTGAAAACAGATTCTAAATATGATTTTTCTGCAATCGCCGAAGAACTTGCTGAAATCAAAACGGGGTCTGCCAAAATAGATAAAAAAATGATCACCCAAGGTTCTTTACAGCTTTTAAAAGTAACCAATAAGTTTGCTGGCATTGAGTATGAAAATTTGATCACCGACCGCGGCGAAGCAGTATCTGCTGCGACATCAGCGACAGGTATTGAAACAGAATTAGTAAAATCTTCTGAGGAAGCCTTAGAAGGGGTAAAAGTGAATTCAGCTGTGTTTGAAAAACTTTTTGGTGATATTCCAGCAGGTAAAATTAATGTCTATCATGCCAAAGGAAAATAATATGATCAGTCTTCGTGAATTGATTGGCCAACACATGTTGATTGGTGTTTCTGGAGCTTCGCTAACAGCTTCCGAAAAAAAGTTTATCGTTGAAAATAATATTTCTGGCGTTGTGCTTTTTGCTAGAAACTGTATCGAACCAAAACAGATACATGCTTTGTGTTCTGATATTCAATCTTTGCGGCATAAAATGGTGAATAAAACTCCATTGTTTATCGGCATCGATATGGAAGGCGGTCGTGTGCACCGCTTAAAGCCTCCTTTCACTCAGTGGCCTGCTTTAAAGTTGCTTGGTGATTTAGATGCCCCGACAGTTGCGTTTCACTTTGCACAGCGTATGGGTACAGAACTGATGAGCGTTGGAATTAATTTGGATTTTGCACCGTGCGTGGATGTTTTCACGAACCCTGTTAACACTGTTATTGGTGACCGTGCCATAAGCACAGATCCACATCAGGTTGAAAAAATGTGTTCGGCTTTAGTTCGTGGATATATCAAATCAGGTATTCTTTCTTGCGCAAAACATTTTCCAGGGCACGGGCACACCGTGATTGATTCTCATGAAGAACTTCCAATCGAAGAGGCAACCCTTGCACGCCTGCATGAAGTGGAACTTGTTCCGTTTAAAAAAACATTACGCAGCCGAGTTGATATGGTTATGACGGCGCACATTTTATTTAAGAATGTCGATGCAAAATGGCCTGTGACTTTGTCTGATTTTTTCTTAAAGACCATGATCCGAGAAGAAATGAAATACCGTGGTTTGATTATCACAGATGATTTAGACATGAAAGCCATGGCAAAACATTATGACAAAGGTCAAATTCCAATACGTGCTATGCAGGCCGGTGCGGATCTACTTTTATACTGTAACGAACCAGAATCTCCACCCGTTGCCATCGAAGCTTTGTTAGAAGCTGTGGCTCAGGGGCAGCTGCAAAAATCTGATTTTTTAGTGACTCACCAGCGAATTTTAGATGTAAAAAAACTGAAAATGTTTGCGCCAGATCCACGGCCTTTAGATGAAGCCATGGCTATTGTTGGCTGCGAAGAACACAAGTCATTAGCGGATGCCATTCGTAAGAGAATTATCCCTGACGGATTATTGAACGAGTAAGTAATATTTTCACCAGCTATAGCGCTGGCTGCCGTCCTTGTGTCTGCTGACCAGGCCCCATATTTGTATAGTCATTGATGTGAGACTTTTTAATAGGGGTACTTATGTCAGCCAGTTATGATTTATTAGTATTGCAATCGCAGTCCAACGAACCAAATACCAAGTATTTTGGTTTCTCGATGATGCTTCACACGATCATGGCGCTTGGAAGTTTATATCTGTCTGTTCCGCTTTTAGAAAATCTTAAAAAAGAAGAAATTGTTATCGAAATTATAGAGCCTGAAATGGTGAAGCCCGTTGTAAAATCTTTGGCTGCTCCCAAAGGTGAAATTAGGGATGAAACGAAAGGCTTAACCAAAGCCACAGCGCTGAAGCCGTCTGCTCCGGTGGATTCAGAAATTGCTGAAGTTGTAAAAGGACCCGTTGCAAAATCTGTTAATGCAAAAAACACCGAAGTGGCGAAATTAAAAACTTTTACTGGATCTGGTTTAGCAAAAGTGGCTACAGCTGCGCCGTCTCGTGCTGGAGTTCCAGAAACCATCGAAGATATTGCGGCTCCTGATTTGGATTTCGATGGAGTCGTGGCAGCTCAAGAAGGAAATCTGGGTGATGATGCCTTTGAAAACGAATTTAAAAATGTTGATCAGTCAAACGCTGCGGCACTTCGCGCCGAAAAATCAGAATTAGACAACCAAGCCAAATTAATTGCCGACGAACAAGACGAAGCTTTGAAAGCTTTAGAAAATGATAATCAAGCGCGAGCTCGTGCAATGGAAGATTCTTTGAACGCAACCCGCACTAAAAACGCTGCTGCACTTTCTCAAATAAAAGCTGCTGAACAAGCGGCAGCAGAAAAAGCGGCCAAAGATGCTGCTTTGGCTGCAGCCAAAGCAAAAGCTGCCGGTAGCGGCCAAGCACAAGCTGGCAAAGGTTCTGGGAATAGCGGTTCTGATAAAGCCAGCACAGGATTAGCTGGTGACCCAAACTCAGTGCGTACACTAGATCAGTTGCGACAAGTTCCAGGTAATCCAAAACCACAGTATTCAAATGACGAACGACTTCGTCGTGAACAAGGTTCTGTCGCTTTCCATGCGTATATTTCGAAAGCAGGACAGCCGACAAAATTTCGGATCATGCAATCAACTGGGTTTCGTAATTTAGATGGCAAAACATTAGCTGCTTTAAAAAGGTGGAAATTTTATCCAGGACAAGAAGGCTGGGTGGAAATTCCAATGAAGTGGGACCTAAAAGGTGGAGTTCAAGAAATGCCGACGCTGTTGCGCCGGTACGGATCTAGATAATAAAATTATTTATCGCCAAACAAAGCTTTTTGAGACTTCGTCGAACCCTTAGTTCTTAAAGCGGCTTTTCTTTTAGTACCAGAACGTGCTTTTTTGTGTTTTCTGATATTCTTTACTTTTTTAGTTTTTGAAGCCATTTTTTTACCTTTTTGTTATGTGTCAAATTTAAGAAGACCAAAGATCTATCAAAAAGGAACACCCAAGTCAACCGTGTGTCGGTCTTCATTTCTGTTCGAAACATTCGTTAAGTACCCGTAATGTAAGCCAAATTGGGGACCTGAAAAACCCAAGCCTGCGGTCGTGAAGTTTTTAGAAACAACATTGTTGTTCTGATACCCAAGCCTAATAATCATCCAATCATTCAAATAGGTCTCTAGACCAGTCATATAAGTTAAGCGGTCAAATTTATTTTCTGGTGCCGATTCAATATCAAAACGAAAGCGCACTAAATTATCAAAAGTATAACTGCCTCCAACACCAACCAGCTGTTGTTTCTGCAGCGGCTTTGCAAGTTCTGCATCCGAAGATAAAACTTTGTAAGCAACCGCACCCAAAGAAACATTTCGCGCTAACGCAAACGAGACTCCGATGTCACCAACTGTCTGGCGATATTTTTGTTCGGTGTTGTTTAAATTTGTCATGTATTCAACCAACGAAATCGTTGTGCCTATCGAAAGTCGCGGCATCAGTGAATAGGCCAGAACCAAAGCCATATCTTGAGTTTTTAAATCGTTAACATCAGTTCGAACAAACGCGATGGCTGCTGGAAATAAAGCGTCTTTCCCATTGTCTGCTATTGTGGCGGCCATTTGCTGATTGGAATAGTTGAACGAAAAAAATTGAGTCTTAATTTTGGCCACGCTGGACGGATTTAACAACACTCCGTCGACGGGTTCGATCGCACCGCGGCCCGTTCCACCTGTTGCCGTTGATACAGAACCAATGATTGGACTAGCAATCGCCAACTGAGAAAACAAAATCACTAAAATTAAAATATTTTTTGTCATTTAAAAAGGCTAGCAGCGGTTGAAGATAAAAACTAGAAGTTCGTGCTGGTTCGAACGCAAATGCTAGCGAATTGGGCGCAGCGTCCACCGGCTTTTACAATATCTATTGGGTTCGTGTAGGAGACACCCTCTTTGTTCGTTAAGTAACATTCTGTGTTCGGATTGTAATTCACGCCGACCTCAGTTCCGGCAAGCACAACATCAAAGGTTGGTAAGTAACATTCACTTGCTTTAGGAACTAGGCACAATGGTCTTGATAGTCGATTGTTCGGATTATACGGTGTATTTGCATCGTAAAAAAATCCGATATTCCAATCTGCTTCTGAATACTGTCGACGTAAATTTTTAACTTGTGTGCTGATAGATGCGTTCAACAGATCGGTCGAAACCAGCCCTGCGCACGATGGTTTAGAAAGCTGCTGATTGTTAAATTGGTTTTGTTTCATGACGACGTAACTGCGGCAATCCCAGCGACTGCCCGATGCTGGCGTTGCATCTACCAAGTTAAATTCAGAGACCGTTTTCAAGGCGGTGTTTCTCCATCCGGCAGCAGCGGGACTTACTGGCAAACCGAACTGTAAATTGAAACCGCGACCAAAAGCTTTTGATTTGTCAGTTTCAACTTTTCTTTTGGGAGAATTCAATCCGTTGTCAATTCCCGTAGTTTCAGAGCCCACGGTTTCCGGCGCTCCGTAAGTAATCGCTAAGATATATTTTCCGGAAGATCCTAAATTAAATTTATTTCGAACGGTCTCTGAATAGCGCTCAGCAAGTCCAAGGTTTTCTGTGCTGCCATTCTGGACCAAATCTGTAGTCTCGTCTGCAATATTTGAGTAGCCAAAACTAGCTTCGATGGCAGCCGGCGGAGTAACACCTTGTAAATCATAAACCCGAGAACCCTCTGCCAGAACAACGCCGCCTTCACCGAACTGAACATTTTTTGTTAAGCTAGTTAGAAGTGGGTCTAAATAGGGTGGAGTAGCAATTACCAACCCGTCCCGCGGTAAACTAAACTGAATCGGGCCGTTAGGCTGCATCACATCTTGGATGACGCTGAGGTCAGAAGCTCTGCGAACTGCGAACTGCAACAATACGTCTTTGTTCAATTCTGAATTAACAAGCAGATTTTGAATCTGTGCTGACGTAATAACTGTAGATGGGTATCTTGGTTTTAAATTTTTTCCGACATATTGTAGAAAATCAGATCTTAATTTAAGTCCTGCCTTCACTGCACCCGAACCGAAGCTGTCCGTGAAGCCTTCACCGACGCCAATTTTAATTCCGTGAATGCCTTGACTGTTTAATGACTGACCAACGCAAGAATTATAAGAAATGGTATCAACGACTAAATCATATGCAAACGGAGCATTCAAAATGACTTTGTCAGCGGCTGTTGTTGCTCCCGAAGAGCTAGAGCCCAATAAACCAGTGTCCTGCTGAACGGTGCAGTTCTGAAAGAACACAACGATCGCAGATACAAATATAATGATAACCAATGTTTTCACAAACTTCATAGTAACACGTTCCGTTAGCGTAAGTCTTCAGGCTGAAATTACTGTTTCATTATGATATACAATTTGAATGAAAACAGTATCAGTCTTGACTATAGTCCAGTGGTTTTTTGTCTTTTGTGTGTGCCTGTTCGAAAATCAGTCTTACGGCTACATTCTGCCACTAGATGTAATTCTGAATAAATCGGTTGCTCAGTCGGGAAACCAAATTTTTTCCGTTGAGCAAGATGTGATTTTCACGTTCGAAGCTGAAGATTTCGTCGTTCGGGAAACTTGGCTTATTGAAGGCGACAAGAATCTTAAATTAACTGCTGTGGGCATGGGGCCGCTTAAAGATTTATTCAGACTGGTAACAGTTTATAACAGCAAAAGCAAAACCACACTTTTTGGGAAAACCAAACAAACCGTGTTAACGAATAGCGATTTTTTTGAAAGATACATTTCTATAAGATCATTAGATTCATATAAAAACTATTTGGCTTTGCTTTCTGTAGCACCCACCGTTCGATTATCGCGTGCTGCCGGAACCACAGCATTTGCAATTGGAGAGCCATCGACATCCGATATAACAACGCCGCACTTTTGGATCGATCAAAATACCTTTCACACAAAAAAAATTCGCTTTTTATCAGAAAGTGAAGTCAGCTTTGAAGATCATACTCTTTACGGAAAAACGATCTACTATCCAAAAACTAAAAAAGTTTCTTGGGGCCAGCAAAATGTGACGATTAAAGTAAAACAGGTCTCGCTGAAAACGGGTGCGAATTTATCTTCATTTTATCCGCAAAAATTGGATCAGCCTTCTGAAATTACACTTTCATCAAAAGGCAATGCAGGCATTATTATTCAGGATTTTTACAAGAGATTTCGATGAATCCTGATGTTGACCCAACAGCAGTTGGCACATCCCATGTACAAGTTGCGGTAGATGCGCCGATCAAGTCCCTGTTGACTTATTTGCAAAATGAAAACTTTGAAGTCGCGCGTGGCGATCTGATCACGGTTCCATTAGGAAAACGTCAGGTTCAAGGCGTTGTTGTTTCTACTTCCGTGCACCCAATAGAAAAAAAATCGGACACTGAAAAAACATACGAATTAAAACATATTTTATCGCTGGATCAAGAGTTGCCTAAGCTAAATGATTCGTTTTTAAAATGGCTAGAATGGCTAGCCAGCTACTATGCTTACCCACTAGGCCAAGTTGCACAACTGTGTTTTCCACCGTTAAAGAAAACGACAAAAGAGCGTGCTTCGAAACGATCAGCGGTTATACCAACAGTCGAAAAAAGAGGCGAGCACCCACCAACTGACGAACAAAAAAACTGTATTTCTGCGATTGAAAAATTCACTGATTTTTCTGTTCACTTGGTTCACGGAGTTACCGGTTCTGGCAAAACCGAAATATACCTTAAATTATTTGAAAAAGTTCTTTCAGAAAATAAGCGCGGTATTTTTTTGGTCCCAGAAATTTCCCTGACGCCTCAGCTTGTGCAACGTTTTGCAGAGCGCTTCGGTAACCAGATTGCAGTTTTACATTCACAGTTAACAGATCGCGAACGCACTAACCAATGGTGGGAAATTATAGCCGGCGATAAAAAAATTCTGATTGGCGCCCGCTCTGCATTGTTTTGTCCGATAGATAATATTGGGTTGATTGTTGTCGATGAAGAGCATGAAGCCAGCTACAAACAAGATGAAAAACTAAAATACAACGGGCGCGATTCAGCCATCATGCTAGGTAAATTTATGAACTGTCCGGTGGTGTTGGGCTCTGCGACACCCAGTTTAGAATCATGGAAAAATGTTCTTGATAAAAAATTTCACCTGCATCAACTGAAATCACGCGTGCAAAACCGACCGCTGCCACAAATTCAAGTCGTCGACATGCGCTTAGAAAAAGATTTAGAAAAAAAATCGATCGAAAAACCATTTTGGTTATCGCAACAGCTTTACAACGAAATGAAAACAAAGCTGGAGCTGAAAGAACAGGTCGCTTTACTTTTAAATCGTCGTGGCATGGCGCACATGGTTCTTTGTGCTGGCTGTGGCTTTACCCAAGAATGTCCAAACTGTGATATTAGTTTAACATTGCATGCGCAGTCGCATTTGATTTGCCATTACTGTGATTATCACGAAAATTTCAAAATCAAATGTTCGGCTTGCAAAGTCGGTGAACTTTCACCAATGGGTTTAGGCACAGAACGTGTTGAAGAAGATTTAAAAAAGCTGTTTCCTGAAGCGCGTGTTGCCAGAGCAGATCGAGACGAAATCAATTCGCGCGCTGAACTTGAAGAGCTTATTGAAAAAATGGAAAAGTCAGAGATTGATATTTTAATTGGTACACAAATGATCGCCAAGGGCCTGGATTTTCCAAATTTAAAACTAGTTGGGTTGTTGTTAGCAGATATTGGTTTTAATTTACCTGATTTCAGATCCTCAGAGCGTAGCTTTCAACTGATCACACAAATGAGTGGCAGATCTGGACGACACACGAAGCTGAATGAAAATCCGGGACTTGTGACGATTCAAACCTACAACACGACACATGACTCTTTGGTGTTTGCCCAGAATCACGATTATGAAGGTTTTGTCAAAAACGAGTTAAACCACCGACAACAATTAAATTATCCGCCGTTTCATAAAATGACCGCGATTCGAGTTCAATCTTTATCGTTGGATAAGGTGAAATCTACCTGTCATGCCATGTCACAAAGGGCACATGCGGCACGCGAAAAATTTACAGCATACAGTGAAATTGAAATTCTGGGGCCGGCTCAGGCACCGCTGGCTAAGCTTAGAAATCAATTTCGGTACCATTTGATTTTTAAACATGCGCAGTCGCAGTTGTTAAATCAATTTGTTGCGTTGATTATTGCCGACGAATCATGGATTGAAAGCCAAGTGAAGGTCGTGGTCGACATTGACCCGATGAATTTATTGTAAAATAATATTTCAATGGTCACATGTCCGCAGTGCAGTTTAGAAACTTCTGAAGTATTCCCAATTCAGGCCGAACTGCGTGCGAAAATAAAAGTAGTCGATCCCCATTTTTCTTTAGAAGACCAAATTTGTAAATCGTGCAACACCGCTTTGCAACGACAAGCTTACGGCGCAAAAGGTGTGCTACTTCAACAAGAGCGCGCAAAAGACATGAAAAAAAAGCGCTTGTGGCAAAATCGCGTGGCCTTAGTTCGAAATGGTCATGCAAACATGAAAAACCAACTTTATTCGGAAGCTGCAATTTCTTATGAAAAATATTTAAGACTTGTTGAAGTGGTCTTTAATTGCGGTCCGGGTTTACTAACACCAGAAATGTTGAAAGAGTCCGCTAAGACTGCAGAATTGACAGTCATCACCGGAGTGTACTGGGACTTAGTTCGCATTTACGACGCCAGCGACAAGTATGGCGGACGACAGAAATTTGCGGCAAAACAATTGGCAAAATTTATTTCATACACACCCATTTACGCTGATCTTGTAAAAAAAGCACAAGTATTCATGAAAACTTCAAGACATCCCGATGTCATAAAAACTTTTTTAATTGCAAGCAAAGCTCAGCGGGCAAGATGTTTCATTGCGACAGCTGTCTTCGAAGCACCGCGCGCACCCGAAGTGATTCAGCTTCGTTTTTTCCGTGACCATTATTTAAAAACAAATTACTTAGGTCGAAAAGCAGTTTACTTTTATTACAAGTGCTCTCCGCCGATTGCTTATTTTTTGGATCAACAAAGCTGGCTAAAACCTATAGTCAGAACGCTTTTACGCTTTCTGATCAAATGCGTTAGAACTTTTTAATTCAGGATTTTCTTGCCACCTGATTCCCGATTGCTGATCGTTACAGTATG
>JAYTPC010000040.1:0-18361 GCA_043747425.1 Bdellovibrionales bacterium | reverse complement strand
TCAAATTTTGATATTGCTTCGAAGTTCGGCTACTATGATGAGGTTTTGATTTAAACACGTCTTTTCATGCAATAGGTTGGCGCACATGTCAAATTTCATCCCGACTCACACAGTAGATCTTGCGACACGCAATAAGCTTGTTGAAAAAATTTCGTTATTTAAAAATAAAAAAATTCTGGTGATCGGTGACGTGGGTGTTGATGAGTATGTCATGGGAGCTGTCAAACGTATAAGCCCTGAAGCGCCCGTTCCCGTTTTAGAAGTTGAAAATGAAGACCAGCGGTTGGGCTTAGCAGCGAATGTGGCTCAGAATGTTGTCAGCTTGGGTGGTTCGGTTTACTTACTTTCTGTCATCGGGTCCGATGCAGGATCAGAAATTTTGAAGGCTCTGTTAAAAAAATCTCAAGTTTCTTCAGAGGGTTTGATTTTAGACCCAACACGCCCGACGACCAGGAAGATGCGCATCATGAGCGGCCAGCATCACCTAGTGCGGGTGGATCATGAAATTCGTAAAGGATTGTCACCAAAATCTGAGCTGGCTGTTATCGAAAAATTAGAAAAAACTATTCATGACGTTGATGTGGTTGTTTTAGAAGATTATGCAAAAGGAATATTTTCGCAGAACTTAGTGCAAAAAATTGTGGCCATTGCTAAAACAGCAAAAAAATTCTTGATGGTCGATCCCCACCAAACCAAGTTTGCAGAATTTTACAAAGGCGTTGATCTGATAAAACCAAATTACAGTGAAGCATTAGCATTAACTCAGACTCTTGAAGATAATATAAATGACCCTACCGAGGGTGTCTTGCAAGTTGGCAGAGCCCTGCAGAAAATAACTGGCGCGGGACAAGTCGTTTTGACCCAAGGTGCAAATGGAATGACTATCTTTTCGCAGAGTGAGGTCACTCAAGTGCCGACATTTGCTAAAAAAGTTTTCGACGTTACGGGTGCTGGCGACACAGTTATTGCAGCTTTAGCACTAGGAGTCGCTGCAGGTTTACCACTAACAGAATCCTGCATGATTGCTAACTTTGCTGCGGGCGTGGTCGTTGCCAAAGTGGGCTGCGTTCCCTGTGAAACCGCAGATCTTATAAGTTCTATACAGTCGATGGGTATATAAGGGTTTACCTTTACATTCGATCAACATTTCTATATTTAAATAAGCTTAACAAAAGGGAATAGACCCGACTGCTGTAATAAGCAGAGCAGAAATCAATCTGCAACCAGAGGAGTACCCAATGGCCTTGAACGAAAATAAAATGTCCAGCAATCCGACGGACGAACAAGCAAACAGCCAGCAAATCAATACAGTCAGAAATTTTTATTCATTCACGCTGGAAGGTCTTGAAGCTTATCTTAAGCAGTATGGAAAAGAAAAATTTCGAGCTCAGCAAATATTTAAATGGGTTTATGAACAACGAGTCACTGATTTTGATCTGATGCTTAATCTTTCTAAAAACTTGCGAGCTGAATTAAAAAATTTGATTACCTTTAAACTACCGCCGATTTTGAAACATCTAATTAGCATGGATGGAACTCAAAAATTTTTATTTGATGTGCAGGGTGGAAATTCCATCGAAGCCGTTGTGATTCCATCTGATGACCGACTAACTTTGTGCGTTTCGTCTGAAATCGGTTGCAATATGGGTTGTCACTTTTGCTTTACTGGAAAACAAAAGCTAAAGCGAAGATTAGATATTTCTGAAATTGTTGGCCAGTTCATGCAGGTTCAAGACGTGATCGGAAAAAACGGTTTAAAGCTTTCAAACATTGTTTTCATGGGTATGGGCGAACCACTGGATAATTCAGAAGCCGTTTTTGGCGCGATCGATGTAATACATTCGCCGTGGGGTGTGAATCTATCACGTAAAAAAATCACTGTATCGACTTCTGGTTTAATTCCTGAAATGTACCGCGTCGCTGATGCAAAAGTTCGCCTAGCTGTTAGCTTAAATGGCTTCAATGACGAAGTTCGTTCTCAAGTCATGCCGATCAATAAAAAATATCCTCTGAAAGATTTGTTGAACGAATGTAAACGTTATTACCGGGCCACTGGTGATCGCATCACGATGGAATACGTTCTATTAAAAGGTGTGACGGATCAAATCGCCCACGCCAGAGAATTGGTAAAACTATTGAAAGATGTTCCGTGCAAAATAAACCTTATTCCTTTTAATGAACATCCAGGTTCTGGTTTTGAAAGACCATCAGATGAAACAGTTCAGGCTTTTCACACCGAGTGCATGAATCTTGGTGCACATGTGTTGTTACGCCGGACAATGGGTCGTGATATTTATGCGGCTTGCGGGCAGTTAACTACAAAAATAGATCGTCCTGAAAGCATGGACATTTCAAATTCAAAAATTGGGGGAGTCAATGTCAGAAGTTTTAGTCGTGGGCAGCCTAGCATATGATTCGGTAAGAACGCCATCTGGCAATGCAGACAAGTCCCTGGGTGGGTCTGCAAATTACTTTTCAGTGGCAGCAAGTCTTTTTTCAAAAGTACGCGTCGTCGGTGTTGTCGGTGAAGATTATCTGCAATCAGATCGAAAAATACTTTTAGACCGCATGGTCGATTTAACTGGAATGCAAACCGTTAAAGGAGAAACTTTTCATTGGGAAGGGTCTTACGAAAAAAGTTTAAGTGATGCCATCACTTTAAAAACTGAGTTGAATGTATTTGCTTCTTTTAATCCGCAATTACCAGAAACTTACAAAGACAGTAAATTTGTTTTCTTGGCAAATATTGATCCGGTTTTACAATTAGAGGTTTTGTCGCAGGTGAATAAACCGTTGTTCGTTGGAATGGATACGATGAATTTTTGGATCGATTCAAAACAAAAAGATCTTTTGAACGTGTTGAAAAAAGTAGACATCGTTTTTATGAATGAAACAGAAGCAAAGATGTTAACCCAAACGCGCAACCCAGTGACTGCGGTGAAAAAAGTTGCTGATTTGGGTCCACAGTACGTTGTTGTAAAACGCGGTGAATACGGATCCACTTTATTTTCTAAAGATCATGGATTTTTTCAAATACCAGCACTGCCAATTGAAAACGTGATTGATCCAACTGGAGCCGGTGACAGCTTTGCCGGTGGATTTTTTGGAACACTCGCTGCAAACTGTAAAACTAGACCTGAGTGGAATGATTTGAAAAAAGCCATTTTGTCGGGAACTGTTTTGTCTAGTCAGACAATTCAGGACTTTAGTTTGAAAGCTTTGCTTAAGGTCGACCAGGCTGCGTTTGAAAACCATTTGGCCGAGCTTAAGAAAACAATCTTAATTTAAGACAGTTGTTTTTGAATCCTTAGACTTTAATAATAGTTTAAGTTTGAGTGTCTCAAAACCGATAAATCAGCATGGCTGGTAAACCGAAAAACAATCCTGCAGAAGATCTTATGGCCTCTCTTTTAAAAGAGGTCGGAGATGATAGCGGTGAAAACTCTGAAGTTTTAATTGACGATGATGGTTTTGAACCTTTGAATCTGAACACAGCCGTAGATAAAAAGAAAACTCTGTCTGGCGATTCAAATTTTTTAGAAGTTAACAGTTATGACGATAAATCTAGTGTCGATTATGAAAAAACCAGAGGAGCGTACGCTTCGGAAAAAACCAGTGTACGAAGTATTGAATCTTCTCTGCTGGATTTAGAACCTAAAACTGTAATTCATGCGAAGCCAGGTTCAAAACCTGTTTCCACGATTGAACCGATGGATTCATCAAGCGATAAGTCTGGTGATGATTCCAGCGACTCAGCCATTGTAAAACCATACGATTTGTCTTCCGACCCTTCAAGTGAGCTTTCAGTGAAAGTTGACCAACTGCCAGCTAGATCTTTATTCGAAGCAGTAGAGGCGCCGGCGCCGCAATTCAAAGTTTTCACGGAAGATCGTACGGTTGCTGTCAACTCTAGTTCAGATAGTCCTGATGTCAAAACTGAAAACGTAAACGACTATAAATTAAAACGAAGCGCTTATGGAGCGGATGACAAAACCGTTGCTGTGACGGGTTTTCATAAAAAGCCTGTTGAAGATTTCGAAGATAAGGTAAAGGTTTCCATCGGGCAAAACCGCTCGGCCTACTCTCCGGGATATGCCGCTTGGGGTGGAAGTGGTTCAGAAGCGAGTCTTGGGCAAGCTGAAAACTTAAGAATAGCTCAAGAAAAAATTTTAGATTTAGAAAAAATTAATGAAACTCTAAGAATTCAAAATGAAGAACTTATTTCTGCTTCAGATATTATAAAAGAGCGCTCTGATTTATTAACAGCTCAGATTACTGAATATCAGAATGACAAGCAAAATTTAGAAGAGTCTTTTAAGAATGAAATTGCCCTACTGCGCGGCCATATTCAACGAAAAGACATGGATTTGCAAAAAGCACAGTTAAAAATTGATGACCTAGATTCTAGATTAAAATTTGATATGAAGAAAATTCGTATCCGTGAACGCGAACTAGAAAACAGACTAGAGCTGATTCGAGCAGAAAAAAATACTCTGACAAAATCAAAAGACGACCAGATTTTAGACCTCAGAAGAAAAATGGATATCATGCAGATGGAGGTAGATAGTTACCGCCAAAAATGTGTCGATTTGAATAAAAATTTAGAAACTAACCAAGATTCCTTCAAGCGAACTACAAGAGCTTTACGTTTAGCAATGGCTAATTTGGAACTGCAAGAAGAAAACAAACCTGCACTTAAAAAAGTTGATTAATTTTTTATGAGTGAAGTGATCTCGCCTGCACAAAAAAAAATAAAACTAGTGCTTAGCGACCTGCATCTTGGTAAGGGTCGGCAGCTCGAAAACGGAAGCCTAAATTCATTGGAAGAATTCTATTATTCAGAAAAGTTAGTTGAGTTTATTCAGTATTATTCAACCGGAGCGTATCGTGATTTCGACGTTGAGATCGTTATCAACGGAGATTTTTTGAATTTTTTGCAAGTTGATTACCGAGGGCATTTTTTAACTGTAATTACGGAATCTATTGCAATCGAAATTTTGAAATCAGTCATTAAGGGACATCCTCAAGTGTTTCGTGCCATGGGTGATTTTCTTTCAATGTCGCATCGAAAAATTACCTACATCATTGGAAACCACGATCAGGGTATGATGTTTCAGGGCTGCCGAGATTATTTGAATCAGGTCGTGGGACACGCCTTACAATATAAAAATTTAATATATTATTTCGACGGTGTGCACATCGAGCACGGCCATATGCATGAAGCTGCAAATAGAATGGATCCGAAAAAGTTCTTCTTAAAAAAAGGTTGGCCCGAGCCCATACTTAATTTGCCTTTCGGTTCCCATTTTTTCGTCGAACTAGTACTTAAAATTAAAAATAAATACCCGCATATCGATAAAGTTCGCCCCTTTGGTCAAATGATACGTTGGTCGCTGATTAATGAAACGTCGATGGCAGTCAGAGCTTTTATTGAGCTGTTTAAATATGCTTATAAAGTTATTTTTCTAAATGAGCAGCGTTTTCGCTGGAATATCAAAGGCCTGTTAAAAATAGCTTTAGAAAGTGCAATTTTTCCAGACTTAAGTTCATCGGCAAGAAAAATTCTAAATGACAACCGTATCCACACTGTCATATTCGGCCACACACACGTTTATGAATATCGTCAGTGGGGAAATCAAAAAGAGTACTTTAATACTGGGACGTGGACAGAACTAACATCGTTAGATATCGTATCGCTTGGGAAAATAACTAAGCTTACATTTGTCCTACTTGAGTATATTGATCAAGATACTAGACCCAGAGGTCGGCTCAAAGAGTGGAAAGGTTTTCACCGCATCGAAGAAGATGTTGCAGTGGCCTAGTCATTTGTCCCATTGTCTGTCGATTATAAATCATGAATACTATAAGGACCTTAAGGAAAGCTAAATGTCTGAAACGGCTGAAAAAACAAGTATCGTTGCTAGTGAAACTTTCAAAGGAAAGTTGCGAGCAGCTGACGAAGCTCCGCCAGCTATTATTGTTTTAGTTGGTCCTACTGGTTACGTCGGAAAGCAATGGCTATTAACCAAAACAGATTTAACGATTGGCCGCTCTGTGGAAAGTGACGTCTATATTTCAGATGCTTCTATTAGTCGCTCGCATGCGAAGTTTGTGGTTATCGGAAGTGAAGTTTCAATTTTAGATCTAGGTTCGACAAACAAGACTTCTGTTAACGGTCAGGTTCTACCCGCTCTGTCTGCGAAGCGCTTGGCAAATAACGATCAGATAAAGGCCGGAAACATTATTTTTAAATTTCTAGAGCGCGGCAGCCTTGAAGCGATATCAAATCAAACAGTATTTGAAAAAGCACAGAAAGATGCTCTGACGACGGCTTATAGTAAAGGCGCTTTATTGGAAAAAGGACCCGAAGCCGTTAAACGAGCTGAAACACTCAGTGAACCTTTGAGTGTTGTTACTTTTGATATAGATCATTTCAAAAAAGTAAATGATACTCACGGCCATCCCGGTGGAGATTACGTTTTAAAGGAACTAGGAGCGCTGATGCAGAATAAACTGGTGCGTTCCAATGACTATTTCGCACGTTACGGTGGTGAAGAGTTTGTTGTGATATTACAAGCAACACCGATAAAAACTGCAAATGACGTTGCTGAACGAATTCGTCAAACAGTGCAGGCTCATACCTTTATTTTTCAGGATAAAAAAATCCCAGTAACTATTTCAGTGGGTGTCGCAGAGCGGATTCCTGATGAAAACTGGGAACAAGTTTATAACCGCGCTGATAAGGCGTTATATGTAAGTAAGCAGAATGGTCGCAACAAGGTGACCGCTGCAGCATGAGTTCTGAAATTCTAAGTTTTTTGAATGAACTTAGTGATAAAGAAACTGAAAATTTTTTCGATAACATCAAAAATAACAAATTCAAAATTGATTTCAAAATTACTGATATCGATAAAATAGAAAAAGCTCAAATTTTATCGACTCCATTTGGCAGTAAATTTATTGTCATATTTCGCAAGGAATTGAACATCAGTTCTGTTGAAGCAACTTTTAAAATTAATGTAGGTACAGAAATTTTCTTTTTTAAAACAGTCATAAAACCGGATAAAAAATCATTTGTTATAGAGGGTCCCTTCAAAGTTTTTAAATTAGCTCGGCGAAAAAATACACGTTATGTAATTCCTGAAACGTGGTCACAAAACGGTTTTATCGTTTTGACCGAAAAAAAAATGTTAAATTCCAAAATACGTTTGGTGGATATGTCTTTGTCTGGAGTCCGCATACATGTTCTGACCGAATTGCCGCGCTACGAAAAGCATCAGAAAATCACCTTACAGTTTAAGATGCATCGTCGGTCAGTTATTATCGTGGATGCATTAATTCAGCACGTAAAACATAACTTTCAGGGTGGCCAGCTTCTGGGTGTTCAGTTTGTGCAACAGTCGGCTTTAGCTCAAAGCAAGATAACAAATATATGTGATGATTTGGTTCATTTTTTAGCATAAAAATTTAGCATAAATTAATCTTATGTCAGATATCACTGAATTGTAAAAATCCTAGTACTTTCAATGCCTTAGTCCTATTTTGACCATTTTTGGGTGGCCCATCTATTGCTTTTACTTATGGCAGTGACGAGTTGCTACCAGGTTTAAAAAACCTAAGGCTGCCAATTTATCATCAGGATCAAAAACATTAACCGAAATGGAACTGGGGAAGTGTCTATGAAAAGAGAAATCAATCAAGATCTGAATCGAAAGGATGACCACGTTGAGATCATCAAAACAGATCAGCAATTGGTCGAAGAAGTGCGCGCGGGAAAGCGTGCTTCATTCTCAGAGCTCGTGAAACGACATCAAAGAGGAATGCTGCGGTTGAGTATGAGATTTATGAAAGATCTAGATGTAGCGCAAGACGTTGTGCAAGACGCATTCATCAAATCGTATGAAAAAATTCATATGTTTGAAGGACGCTCAAGCTTCAAAAGTTGGTTGTGCCAAATTACGGTCAATACAGCTCGGAACAAGCTTCGCGAAAATCGTTATGATTTTTCTGACATTGAAGATATTCAATTAAGTGTTGCTCCGATTGCTGAAAGAAAATTAATACATGCAGCGATCACTGATATTATTCAGCTGGAAGTAGATCGTTTGCCATTTAAACAAAAAACAGCATTGATTTTAAGAGTTTATGAAGATCTCAGTTTTTCTGAAATTGCAGAAATTATGCAGTGTCCGTATGACACAGCAAAAGCAAACTATCGACATGCTTTGCTTAAGCTCAAAGAAATTTTTGAAACACAAAATGAATTGAAAAGTTGGACAGAAGACGTGGGCGGATTTTTTATGGAACTAAACTCAAAATATGTGGAGGCTGAGTAATGGAAGTTGGTAGAAAAGAATTCTTGATAAAACAAAAGTTGAAAAAAGAGGATCCTGTTGAATTACCTATGGATGATTATTTTTTCGAGTTGATGCACAATAAAATAATGCAAGCTGTAGATAAGATGGAAATTAAACCGTCAAAGTGGTCAAAATCAAAGATTTTCTTAGAACGAAAGGGACTAATTCCAGCAGCAAATTTTAAAAAAAGCACTTAAGTAAAAAGTTTAAACTTTTTTTTAAAAAAGGACTCGGAAATGGATTTCCGATAGATAAACATTTATTTCTTCAGTTTTCTCGGAGAAGTTCTTTTAAACCAAGTTTAGTCCGAGGTTGTTTTTCTTGCAGTACGGATTTAAAAAGTACTTCGTTGGCATTTTCTCTTATTAATAGACGATGATAGATATGATATTGAACAGCCGTATTGCAGGCAGGCTTCATTTGTAAACCATTTAAGGTCAATCGGAACTCGATGTCAGAGTCTTCTCCAAAACCAGCCCCTTCGTAGCGGGTATCAAAACCATTGATTTCTAAAAGTTGCTGCCGAAATAATGAAAAGTTACAACCAACAATTCCACGACTCTTTCGGTTAGCCCATTTTCTTAACTTTAAATTTTTGAAGTAAACTCCCTTTATGCCATTATTGTCTTTCATAAAAAGACCACTCATAAAAATCCAGTAGATGTTTTTTTCAATAAATCCAGTCGAAACTTTTATAGGCGTTAGCATTTCACTGACCCAAGACGTAAGATTTATACGTCGGCCACAAAGTACTGTGTTTTTTTCTCTTTCTGAAAAATGTTCTGCCATAAATTCTGGATGCAAAATACAGTCCTGATCAATAAACACAATGTGATCGGATTTTGCATGGTGCAAGCCCCAATTCAAAATGCGATTTTTGCGAAAGCCCAAATCTGGATGCCATATATGCATGCTTGGAATATTTAAGTTTTGTAAAGCCACCTGAACGATTTCAGTGATCTCTTGCGGTGAACCGTCATCGCAAATAATTAAACTAAAATCTTTGAACGTCTGATTCTTTAATGAGGCTAAGACCAAATTCAGCATTCGCATGTTTTTGTAAAATGAAACTATAAGCGTCGTCGATGATGGTTTTTGTTGGTCTGTACACAAGCGATTTTTAAAAACTTTCACCATAGGACCATTGTTAATGTTGTTCGGAATTGAAGTCAAAAACTATTCCGAAGCCCACTTTTTTAGTTCTAACTCTGGATTTTCGACTTGATTTAACTGCTTACACTTTTCTAAGAATAAATGAATTTGGCTGCCAGATTTTTTATAAACAATTTCAAAATCCTGCAGGTCTTTCACGTAGGTCTGAAGCCCACTTAGTCTTGCATTATTTATCGGGCCTTCTAAAAAACTGGAGTAGGATGTAGTTTTTAATTTCGGCTTTAATCTTAAAACGAAACTCTGCCGTAAAATCTCGAACCTTTCTTGCCTTATTCTTTCTTTATCATCTGAACTTAAGCTGACAGACGGTTTGAAATTCTCATACCATTTTTTTAAATCATTTAGCTCTGCAGTTATAAACTCAGAGAACAATCGATCATCTTCATTTTCATCTTGTATCTGCTTAAGTGTGCTGGAACCCAAGCCGTCACGATTTAAGTAAAACATCTCGGTGCCTTTGCCAGCAACGAAAACAGCTAAGCGTTCGTTAAAATCAATATTGTCTTTAATAAATAAAGTTGTGTGCACAAGTTCGTGGATTATCGTGTTTACCAAATCATGATCTTTATATCTTAGCATCGAAGACAAAAGTGGATCGTTTAACTTGCCTAAAGTGGAATAGGCGCTGACTCCACGAACGTAAGTATCGAAGTCTTTTTCTTTCATGAGATCTGCTTCTTTCTTGGCAGAAGCTTCATTGTAAAAACCTTTATACGGAGCTAAGCCAATAAATGGAAAATTCCAAAGATAAGGTTCAAACTTCCATTTGTATGCAGCAAGCACTGTATAGGTAATATAGTTGCGATCTAGCTGCACAAAATGTGTATAGTTATCACTGTAACTTAATTTTAAAATATCAAAAGCAAACTGCCGTACTTCTTGTGAAAGTCGAATCTTTCTCTTTTGATCTTCGTTTAGTTTTTCAGACTCTAATGCCTTCGCAACAGGTACCCGGCTAGATAACATCGACAAATGATCGTAGCTAGAGCGAATTAAATAGCCTATCTGGCAACCTGAAGCCAACAAAAAACTAAAAAAAATTATAAGTGGTTTTGAAAAGTTCACAAACTTACAGAAACCACGTTAAGCCAGCTTTGAAGGCTGAATCATCTGATTTTGTTCCGTCACTTAACGGAGTTTGCCAAACGTCGTAGCCAACGCGGATAGAAAATTTTTCTGATAATACAAACTTTAAGCCGGCGCCATAGCTGGGTGCCCATCCGCTGGATTCTGGAATGGAAATAACAGATGCATTTAGGTAACGAATTTCTTGTTTTTTAGAAATATTTGCAACGCCAACTTTAACGTATGGCTGAACAATGCTTTTTTTATCTAGAATCATGTAAATGATCGAACTGTCCACCATTTTTGTGGATTGTTGAATCGTGCGTGTGGATGTTGAGTCGGACTCTTGTCCTTCATAAAAACCATCGGTGTAACTAAGTTCTAAAGCTAGTTTTTCTAAAAAATAAAACGAAAGCGAGGCCGATTTAGACTCAGATTGATAGTAATTTGATGCATTGAAAGTCTTTTTTTGAAAGCTGTATGACAAGCCAAGTTCTGTCATCAGTGCGTATGCGGTTGGTGAAAAAAACACGGTAAGGGATATTAAAAATACAAACTTCAGCTTTAATTTCACAGAATTTAATTTCATAGCTTCATTGTAAACTAAGGATTACAGATAGGAACCAACATGCAGATTAAATCTGTACTTAAGACGCACGAATCCGTCGGGCTCGACCTTGGCCTTGGGTATGTTTGGAAAAAAACCAGCATTTTTAAACGAATAAATGGCAGCTTCGTCAAATGGTTTGTATCCGCTCGACCGTATGATTGCCGCTGAGTGGTATTCGCCACTTTGCTTTAGAACAACTTCAAAGGTCGTCGACCAAATTCGACCGGCTAAATTTTCTTTTTTGAAATCGTAAGGTATGCGGTCCCAGTAGTAATTCACGCGCTCGATCCAGCGCACGCGGAAAAGTTGCTCTACGCGGTCATAAAAAGTGTAATAAATGTTTGCATCGGTATTTAAATTGGTCGTATCGGAAAATGGAATATCGTTCGGCAACTCTGTACCAAGCTGAGATCTTTCATTAACATTTGTTTTTGAATTTATACTTCTAGTAAATTCTGGTGCCGCAGTTTCGTTAGCATCAAATTTCATCTCTGGTTGGTTTATAGCTGCAGCCTTTCGGTTTTGTGTTGCACCGATATATTTGGTTTTTGTTTCTCTTTCAACACGCTGAGTTTTTTCAGAGCTGAAGCGGGCTTCATTGGGACCAAGTAGTGAGTTCTTAGAATCCAGTTGTTTTACGACAGATTTTTCGGAATCATTTATTTTTTCTAAGTCTAAATCTTGGACAATTTCTACTTCCGTCACAGAGGTTAACGAGTTTTGGTAAGGAGCCAAATTAAGCAATGAAATCCCTGTATAGGACATCAGGTGAATCAGCAGGCTAAAAAATAAAAAAACACTCAAGGCTTTCACTGGGCTTAAACTATTATGATTTAAGTCTGGTCTCAACTGTTTTTAAGTCTAAAATAGCAGCAGTATAGCTGCCTTTTTAGACCTCAAGTTTGTCCCGTTTTCGACCGATAAATAAAACAGGTGGGGGTTTCATGTCAAAGGTGATCGATCTTGTTCCGCGTTTAAAAACGGTTGCAGCAAAACCGAGTATAGAGAATTCAAAACCCACTTCAGATGTCATGGATTTGGATGTGCTTCGCCAAAAGCTGCTCTACCAAGAACGCCGTGAAGTCAAAAGAACGATACTCACTGAATTCGTTAGTGCCATGGTTGTTTTACCTGAAAAAGGATTATTAAAAGTTGCTATTTATGACATCTCTGAAGAGGGAATTTCATTTGATATTGAAAATGAATATGGTCAGTTTCAACTTGATGAAGATGTTTCGATGCGTGTTTATTTAAATCACAAAACTTACTTTCCGATTTCGATCAAAATTAAGCACTTGAAAGAGGAAAAAGAAGAAGGCCTATTTCGGCATGGAGCTGTTTTCATGAAAGGTGCTGCTTCTGATGCTGCACTTCAGTATTTTGTTCGCTTCATTGAGTCCGTCAGCCAAGGTCTAAAAAAAGACGAAGGCGACATGATGGTGCCTAAAATTTCATAAGTTATTCAGCTTAAAATTTCTTTTCACTCTAGCAGGAAAAAAACAATGACTTTAAGTCTTCTGTACTGTCGAATTTAGTAACGACACCAGGAGGTCTGATTGACAGCAACAGCAACACCTAAAACAAAGCGCCGAAAAGTAGTTATCGATACCAATGTTATTTTGTTCGACGCATTTGCATTACTGAAATTTGGCGATGCTGACATTCACATTCCTTTCGCTGTCATCGAAGAAGTTGATAAATTCAAAAGAGATCAGGGAGAAAACGGTCGAAATGCGCGTCAATTTTCTAGGTTTGTTGATGTTCTTAGAGAAAAGGGCAGTTTAGCAAACGGTGTGCAAATTGATAACCATGAGACCATGGTTTACATTACCACGGATCTTGGAATGTCTGGCTTACCTGCAGAACTAGATCAAGCCAAAGCTGATAACAGAATTTTAAGCACAGCTTTAGCTTTGCAAAAACAGCATCCACGCACAAAAGTAGAGCTGATCACAAAAGATATTAATTTGCGTATCAAAGCAGACGTTTACGGAATCTATGCGACGGATTATGACAACTCAAATGTCGATCAAGATTCATTGTATGAAGGGTATTTAGAAATCAATGTGACTCCTGAAAAAATTGATCAGTTCTATAAAACTAAAAAAATTGAAGTCGATCAAAAAGTTTATGGCAATCAGTACGTTATCTTAAAAGACAGTTCGAATCCGAATCACTCTGCCATTGGCAGATATTCGTTAACAGAAAAAGCAATTATTCCTTTGTTAAATCCCCCCGACAGTATTTGGGGAATTCAAGCACGTAACGTCGAACAAAGTTTTGCTTTAGATGCATTATTAAACGATGAAATCCAGATGGTTTCTTTGGTTGGTAAAGCAGGAACTGGAAAAACTCTATTAGCAATTGCAGCCGGTTTATTTAAAACTTTAGATGAAGGTCGTTACCAAAGACTATTGGTATCGCGGCCAATATTTCCAATGGGCAGAGACATCGGTTATTTACCGGGCGATATTGAGCAGAAGTTAAATCCGTGGATGCAGCCCATTTTTGACAACGTCGAATTTTTGATGGGTGCTGACAAAAAAGCACAAGGCCGAGCTCAAGAACTAATTAATCAGGGTATGCTAAATATTGAACCGCTAACGTACATTCGTGGTCGCAGTATTCCTAAGCAATATTTGATTGTTGATGAAGCCCAGAATTTAACACCGCATGAAATTAAAACGATTGTCACACGTGCGGGCTCTGGAACAAAAATAGTTTTAACTGGAGACGTTTACCAGATTGATAACCCTTACGTGGATTCAGCAAATTCCGGGTTAACACATGCCGTAGAACGTTTCAAAGGTAAATCTATTGCAGCCCATGTTACTTTGACCAAAGGTGAAAGATCACCATTAGCTGAATTAGCAGCAAATATTTTATAGGAAGTTTTAATGAGTGAAGAAGCAACCGATCTAGATGTTGGTTTTAAAGCTGTTCGAAAAATTCAAATCACCGATAAGATGGTGATGCAGTTTGCGGAGATGTCCGGGGACACAAACCCCATTCATCTGGATGAAGAGTTCGCAAAAACAACCAGATTTAAAAGGCGAATCGCGCACGGTATGATTTTAGGGGCTCTGTGTTCAAGGTACCTTAATGAAACGATAGGATCTGGTGGAATTTATTTAGCACAAACTTTAAAGTTCACAAATCCAGTTTTTATTGATGACATGATAACTTTCGAACTTGAAATTATTAAACTTCATAAAACCAGGGGCTTCGGAACTGTTCAAACGACAGCAAAAAAGGAAAACGGCGAAATCGTTCTAAAAGGCGAAGCAACAATTATGATTGGCTGGGGTTCTAGAAACGTTTAATTCTTTTTGTGTTAAAAAATTAGAGTAATTTTAGACAATTGGTTTTAAGTTTTTGTCTAAAGCTACTTACATCTACCTTTTCGTGTAAACAATCTTCTAGGCTAGTCATTATTGACGATTGATACCCACACGGGTTTAAACCTTGAAATGCCGAAGCATCCGTAAGCACGTTGATAGCGGCTCCGTGAAATGAAATCCATTTCCGTACGGCAATTCCGATCGAAGCGATTTTTTTTTCACCGATCCAAACTCCGGTATCTTCTAAGCTACTGTCTTTATTGGCTTCCATTTTTCCTGTACTTTGCAATCCGTATTCAAGCAGCGTCAGAACTATAGATTGCTCTAAGCTTCGGATGAAACCACGAATTTCTTGTGGACCGCGACCAGATCTGGAATTTTTTAAATTAATAATTGGATAAACAACGACTTGCGATGGACCGTGATAGGTGGCCCTACCACCGCGGGAGACTTCAACGACGGGACCTGTCCATGCAAAAATATCATCTGTTTTGGTTTGTCTTCCGGTTGTGACAACAGCCGGGTGAGAACAAAAAATTAAAAAGCCAGGATGCTGCGGATTCACTGCAACAGTCTCTAGATACTCGGTTTGTTTTCTTAAAGCTTGTTCGTAATCGATCAAGCCCCAGTCTTCGACAATCATTCGTTGTTCGTTTTACGCGTGCACTGGTTTTGTAGCACCTGATAATGGCTTTTGAATAATGTGAATCGCATGACCCAAAGTGGCCTCTGCGGTTTCCATCATTGTTTCACCAAGTGTGGGATGTGGATGTATCGATAAGGCAACATCTTCAAGCCTTGCACCCATTTCGATCGCAAGAACTGCTTCAGAAATTAAATTTGAAGCTTCAGGTCCAACAATGTGAACGCCTAGCAAAACATGTGTTTTTTTATCAGCGATCATTTTTACAAATCCATCGGTTTCAGACATGCTGACAGCACGCCCATTCGCTGCAAATGGAAATTTTGAAATCAATAAATCATTAAAACCTTTGGCTTTTGCTTCAGCTTCTGTCATTCCAGCAGAAGCAATTTCTGGATCTGTAAAAACCACCGCAGGGACTGTTTTTACATCGTAGGCACGGTTCTGACCGGATAAAATTTCTGCAACCATCACGCCCTCATACGAAGCTTTATGGGCTAACATCGGCTGACCGCAGACATCACCAATAGCATATATATTTTGAATGTTTGTTCTGCGCTGGGCATCTACTTTAACAAAACCACGTTCATCGACAGCAATTCCCGCGGCTTTTAAATTACTTTGATCTCCGTTTGGTCGCCGTCCCACAGTGATTAAGATTTTATCTACTTTTACAATTTCTTCTTTGCCATTTAATTCATAAGTCAAATCGTACGTTGCGCCGACTTTTTTCTGTGACTTTGCTTTTGCGCCGTAAATTATTTTGATTCCTGCTTTTTCTGCTTTACGAGTAACAACTTGTGCACACTCTGGATCCACAACACCAGCAAGCAATGACGTTTGCGCTTCAATGATGGTGACTTCAGTGCCTAGTTTTCTTAAATAAGAAGAAATTTCTAGGCCGATGTAACCACCGCCGATAACTGCAACACGTTTTGGAATTTCGTTAAATGCCAAGGCACCCGTGGAAGAACAGATATCTTTTTCATCAAATGGAAACCCACCAATTTCAATGGGTCTTGAACCTGTAGCCACAATAAAATATTTGGAAACGATGGCCTCTGTTCCAGCGATTGTTTTAACAGTAATTTCTTTTGCTGATTTGAATTCTGCAGAGCCCTTAATGACGGTGACTGTGTTGCCTTTTAAAAGTTGGTTTACTCCGCTAGACATTTTGTCGCAAACAGATTGCTTCCAGTTTACCAAAGTTTTCATGTCAATTTCGATGCCACCTTTGATGTTTAGGCCCATCGTTTTGAAATCATGCTGCGCTTTATGTAAAAGATGAGTTGCTGTGATCATCGCTTTTGAAGGAATGCATCCCACGTTAAGACAAACTCCGCCAACAGCTTCGCGTTCAATAATTGCCGTTTTAAAACCAAGTTGCGAAGAACGAATCGCAGCAACATAACCACCAGGACCAGAGCCAATAACTACCACGTCAAAAGTTTGCATATATCTACCTTAAGTCAAATTGGTTTAAGACATTCCCATCATCAAAATACCAGGGTTTTGAATTTTCTGAAAAAATGATTTTAAGAAATTCGCAGCCACTGCGCCATCGATTAAACGATGATCGCAAGTCACTGTGTAGTTCATCGATTTGATAAAATCAATTTTACCATCTTTTAAAATCGGCTTATCAGAAATTTTGTACATTCCCAAGATAGCAACTTCCGGGTGATTGATAATTGGAGTGGCATAGGTACCGCCCACAGAACCAATGTTAGTGATTGTGATCGAAGCACCCTTCATTTCGTCTGGCTTTAGCTTTCCATCACGCGCGCGTTTTGAAAGATCAATAATTTCTTTAGAAATTTCTAGCACTGATTTTTGGTCCGCATTTTTTATCACTGGAACAACAAGACCGTTCGGAGTGTCTGCAGCAAAACCAATATTAAAATATTTTTTGTAGACGATCTGAGAAGCAGCATCATCAATCGAAGCATTGAACATCGGATATACTTTGATTGTTGCAATCAAAGCTTTTATTACAAACGGCAGATAAGTAATCTTAGTTCCATTTTTTTCAGCAAAATCTTTCAGTGATTCACGCAAAGTAACCAATTGAGAAACATCAGCTTCATCCATCAGCGTGAAATGTGGAATTATCGATTTCGACATCTGTAAATTCTGCGCAATCTTTTTTCGGATACCAATCAAATCAACGCGCTCTTCTTGTTGAGCGTTCGTCGATGTGAAAGCTGGCTTAGGAAAATTCATCGTTGGCGATCCAGCAGATGTCGCACCGGCACCATGCGTGCTATTAGCGACAGTGCCTGTAGTGCCTTTTGCATTCGTAACATCATCACGAGTTACTCGGCCAGCAAGGCCTGAACCAATCATGCCATTGATGTCGACTCCCATTTCACGCGCTAGTCTGCGCGTTGCAGGTGTGGCTAAAACTTTCGAATCTGCTACGGGTGGAAATACAGTCGTTGAGGCTGACATGTTCAAGTTCATATTCGCATTCACTGAAGTAGGTGTTTTTGAAATCGAAGCTGGGACTGGTGCGGAAGCTCCGTTTATCGCTGAATTTGTTGTCGCAGTTCCTGTAGCGCCAGATAAAGTCAAAATAACATTTTCAACTTTAATGATTTCGCCGGTTTTAAATTTTAAATCTTTAACAACGCCAGCGACTGGTGATGGAACTTCAACCGTGGCTTTGTCAGTCATAATTTCTGCAACTGTTTGATCCGCTTTTACGACATCGCCTGGCTTAACCAACCACTTAATCAATTCGCCTTCGGTGACGCCTTCACCGAGTTCTGGGAGCTTTACATCAACATTTTTAGCTGCTGCTGAAGCAGTTGGTGCCACAGCAGGAGTTACTGACTGAGTAGCTGCTGGAACCACTTTTGCGGCTGCTGCTGATGCAGAGTTGCCATCCAAAGTTAAAATGACATTTTCAACTTTTATGATTTGACCTGGTTTGAATTTTAAATCTTTTACAACACCAGCGACTGGTGAAGGGACTTCTACAGTCGCTTTGTCGGTCATGATTTCTGCAACGGTTTGATCTGCTTTGACAGCATCACCTGGCTTTACTAACCATTTGATCAGTTCGCCCTCAGTCACGCCTTCACCCAGTTCAGGAAGTTTCACATCAGTTGTTGCCATTAAGAAATCCTTTCAGAATTATCTGCAGCCATTTGTGCTGCTGCTTGTTTTC
>JAYTPC010000039.1:0-1382 GCA_043747425.1 Bdellovibrionales bacterium | reverse complement strand
ATTTCGTAAGCTTGTAATTGGCATTTCTTTTTAAAGTTAGAGAACACTTTCATCACCGATGACATTTGATCAAGAGCTAAAACCACCACTTTTAACGGCGGAGGTGGCGGTGATAACTTAATGAGAGCTTCAGTGATAAAACCTAAAATCCCTTCGCTACCGATAAACAAGTGTCGTAAATCTAAACCAGTCGCATTTTTAACAAGACCGTTATTTAATTCTAAAACTTCACCAGTGCCGGTGACAACTTTAAGTCCTGCGACCCAGTCACGTGTTAGGCCGTAACGAACTACTTTAATTCCACCAGCGTTGGTGGCGATATTGCCACCCATTTGCGAACTGCCACGGGCTGAAAAATCAACTGGGTAGAATAGACCTTTATCTTTTGCATAATTTTGTAATTCTTCGGTGATCACACCGGGTTCGATACGAACTGTTGAATCCGTTTCGTTAAATTCTAAAAAGCGATTCATTTTTTCGAAACTGACAATGACTTCACCTTGGGTGGCACAGGCAGCACCACTTAAGCCAGTTCGTCCACCGGAAGGGACTAAAGCTATTTTATTTTTTCGTGCCCAGTGAACAATTTTAACAACGTCTTCAGTGGATTCAGGAAATAAAACAGCAGAAGCTTGGATATCAAAATAGGTCGTCCAATCTTTACCGTAATAATTTAAAGTTTCGGTGTCGGTTTTAATTTGTTGTTTATTTAAAACTAATTCACTGAGGTGATTGGTGACGTTTTGCATGTAAATATCATCGCAAAGTTCGAATCCGAAAGAAAGAATAAATCGGACATAGCCCCCAGCCTGCAGTGGCTAAACCGTATAAACCTAGACCATAGAACCAAAAAGGCCCGCCAGCGATGGCGTAAGACAGGATAAGGACTGAGAGGATAAAGCGGAAAGCTCTATCCCACAGGGCAACGTTACATAACATATTTAGTTTTTGATCAGATCTTGAAGTTCGCCAGCTTGATACATTTCCATCATGATATCACTGCCGCCGATTAATTTTTTATTGATATATAACTGTGGAATAGTTGGCCAGTTACCAAAGTCTTTGATGCCTTGACGAATTTCTTCATCATCTAAAACATTCACGTCTTTAAAAGGAACACCCATATCTTGTAAAATAGCTGTAGCACGTGCCGAAAAACCACACATCGGAAACTGTTGGGTGCCTTTCATAAAAAGGACAACTTTATTTTCAGTTAATAAATTTTCAATTTTTGTTTTTGTTTCAGACATTTAGGACTCCTGTTTATTTTTTCAATATTGTTTTAATAGTTAGTGCGTGAACTTCACCGGTTTTTAGTTCGGCTGCAAAAGCCGCCATAACCTGTTGGTGCTGTTCAATACGCGATAGACCAGCAAACTTTG
>JAYTPC010000038.1:0-22908 GCA_043747425.1 Bdellovibrionales bacterium | reverse complement strand
CTTGCGGCTGTAAGCACTCCATCGGTCACGGTTAAGGAAATATTGGATACTCCGTTGTTATTCAATGTCGGAGTCATCGTCACCGTACAATTAGGCGCCGTGCCCGCAATTGCTATATTTGCAACTGGCAATAGTGTCACATTTGATGACGTCGCAGATACTGAAGTCGCACAAATTAAAGTACTGTCAACATCGGTAATCGTAAATGCAATTGCTGCTGTCGCTGTGTCTTCGTTTGTTGTTTGATTCGCAATGGCTGATATCACCGGAGCATCGTTCACCGCTGTTACTGTTAAACTGTAACTGCTTGCGGCTGTAAGCACTCCATCGGTCACGGTTAAGGAAATATTGGATACTCCGTTGTTATTCAATGTCGGAGTCATCGTCACCGTACAATTAGGCGCAGTCCCCGCAATTGCTATATTTGCAACTGGCAATAGTGTCACATTTGATGACGTTGCAGATACTGAAGTCGCACAACTTAATGTGTTATCAACATCGGTAATCGTAAATGCAATAGCTGCAGTCGCTGTGTCTTCGTTTGTTGTTTGATTAGCAATGGCTGAGATTACCGGAGCATCGTTCACCGCTGTCACTGTTAGACTTAAAGCTTCGTTAACCGCAGTGAATCCATCACTGACAGTAAAAACCAAGTTAGACAAACCACTTAAATTTAATGCTGGTGTTACAGTCGCTGTGCAATTAGGTGCCGTACCAGCAAAAACAATATTAGCTACAGGCACTAAAGTTGCGTTTGAAGATGTTGCAGACATAGACGAAGTACAATTTAATACTGTATCTGGATCTGTAATCGTGAAACTGACTAGAATACCAACATCTTCATTCGTGGTTTGATCTGCTATAATTGAAATGACAGGTGGGTCATCAACGGGAACAACCGACTGAGCAAAAGCACTCACAGCTGACAAAGCACCATCAGTTAAAGTTAAAACAATATTAGAAACGCCATTCGTATTTGTTGTTGGAGTTAATGTCACCGTACAATTCGGTGCTGCTCCGGTGAAAACGATATTTGCAACTGGAATTAACGCTGTATTAGAAGATGTTGCCGAAACTGATCCAGCGCAAGTCAATGTGTTATCGACATCCGAGATAGTAAAATTAATAACTTCATCAAAACCTTCGAAGGTTGTTTGATTCGCAATTGTTGATATCACCGGAGCATCGTTCACCGCTGTCACTGTTAAACTGTAAGAACTAGCTGCTGTTAATGAACCATCCGTCACGGTTAAGCCAACATTCGATACTCCGTTGTTATTCAATGTCGGAGTCATCGTCACCGTACAATTTGGCGCAGTCCCACCAATTGCTATATTTGCCACCGGCAATAGTGTCACGTTTGATGACGTCGCAGATACTGAAGTCGCGCAACTTAAAGTGTTATCAACATCGGTAATCGTGAAAGCAATAGCTGCGGTCGCTGTATCTTCATTCGTTGTTTGATTGGCAATTGCAGATATTATCGGAGCATCGTTCACAGCTGTGACGCTTAAACTGTAGGAACTTGTGGCTTGCAAATTCGGAGTGCCATTATCAAACACTGTGATGGCAATATTTGAATTACCATTTTGATCAGAAACCGGAGTCATCGTCACTGTGCAATTAGGTGCAGTCCCTGCAAATACAATATTTGCTACTGGTAATAATCCCGCGTTTGATGATGTCACACTTAAATTTGCAGATGTACATAATAAAATACTATCCACATCTGTAATCGTAAATGCGATAGCCGCAGTCGCTGCGTCTTCATTCGTTGTTTGATTTGCAATTGCTGAGATTACCGGAGTATCGTTTACAGCATTTACAGTTAATGAATAACTGCTTGATGCTGCAAGCGCTCCGTCTGTTACAGTTACTACAACATTAGAAATTCCACTTTGATTTGCTATTGGTGTCATAGTTACTGTGCAGTTAGGTGCAGTCCCTGCTAAGACTATATTTGCAACTGGTAACAGTGTCGCATTCGATGAAGTCGCTGATACCGAAGTCGCACAACTTAGGGCGTTGTCTACGTCAGTGATCGTAAAAGAAACAGCACCTGTTGTGGAATCTTCACTAATAGTTTGATTTGCAACTGCTGAAATCACCGGAGCATCATTAGTTGCAGTGACCGTGTATGCAAACGGTTCTGTGACCGCAGTCGTGCCATCTGTAACCGTGAACACTATGTTTGAAATTCCACTTTGATTTAAAACTGGATTAAGTGTTGCTGTGCAATTCGGCGCAGTGCCAGAAAAAATAATATTTGCAACAGGTAGCAAGCCAACATTTGATGATGTGGCCGTTACAGAAGTTGTACAATTTAAAGTGCTATCAATGTCGTTGATCGTGAAATTGATCATCAAAGAAGTGTCTTCATTAACAACAGAATCAGCGATGGCAGAAATAGTTGGTGGGTCATCATACGCCGTAACAGTTAAAGAAAAAGAACTCACCGCAGATAACAAGCCGTCTGTCACGGTCAATGCAACATTGGAAACACCGTTTTGATTTACTGCAGGTGTTAATGTCGCTGTACAATTTGGAATTGTACCACCAAATACAATATTACCCGTTGGCAATAAAGTCACATTGGACGAAGTTGCAGAAAGAGAAGTTCCACATGTTAAAGTGCTATCAATATCACTGGCAGTGAAATTAACAATAATACTGCCGCCTTCCATCACAGTTTGCGCAGCAATAGTTGAAATAACAGGAGCATCGTTAACTGCAGTTACAGTTAAACTGTAACTGTTTGATGCTGTTAACGTACCGTCAGTTACTGTTAAGGCTACATTAGAAACTCCGTTGTTGTTTAAAGTCGGAGTCATCGTCACTGTACAATTAGGTGGAGTGCCTGCGAATGCTATATTTACGATTGGCAACAGTGTCGTATTTGATGAAGTTGCAGATACCGAAGTTGCGCAACTTAATGTGTTATCAACATCTGTAATCGTAAATGCGATAGCTGCAGTCGCCGTGTCTTCGTTTGTTGTCTGATTGGCAATGGCTGAAATGACCGGAGCATCGTTCACCGCTGTCACTGTTAAACTGTAGGAACTAGCAGCCGTTAATGAACCATCCGTTACGGTTAAGGCCAAATTAGCTACTCCACTATTGTTCAATGTCGGAGTCATCATCACAGTACAATTTGGGGCCGTGCCTGATAGTACTATATTTGATAATGGTAACAGCACGGTGTTCGAAGTCGTTGCTGAAACCGAAGTCGCGCAACTTAAGGTGTTATCTACATCTGTAATTGTAAACGCAATGGCTGCTGTTGCTGTGTCTTCATTCGTTGTTTGATCCGCAATCGCTGAAATCACCGGAGCATCGTTCACGGCGTTGACAGTTAAACTGTAGGAACTAACAGCTGTCAGCGTACCGTCGGTTACGGTCAGCGCTATGTTAGAAGCTCCACTATTATTTAATGTTGGCGTCATCGTCACGGTGCAGTTTGGCGCAGCTCCACCTATTGCAATATTAGCTACTGGCAACAACGTCACATTCGAAGATGTGGCAGAAACTGTAGTCGCGCAATTTAAAGTGTTATCAACGTCGGTAATCGTAAATGCAATAGCTGCGGTTGCTGTGTCTTCATTTGTAGTTTGATTTGCAATTGCAGAAATGACCGGAGCATCGTTAACAGCATTGACAGTTAAACTAAACGGCTCGCCGACTGAAGACGTTCCATCGCTCACGGTAAAGACTATATTCGTCAAACCGTTTTGATTTAATGCCGGATTAAGTGTTGCTATACAATTCGGAGCCGTGCCTGAAAAGATGATTTGTGCCCCGGCATTCAATAAAGTTCCATTCGATGAGGTTGCTGTGACTGAGGTCGTACAAGAAACTACACTGTCGACATCAGAAATATTAAAATTCACAGCAATAGAATTATCCTCATTAGTCACCTGATCTGCGATGACAGATATCACTGGAGGATCATCAACAGCTGTAACGGTGAACGTAAATAAACTAGCAGCAGTTAAAACAGTATCAGTGACGGTGAATGTCACGTTTGAAACACCATTTTGATTTACCGCAGGAGTTAGAGTTGCACTGCAGTTCGGAGCAGTCCCTGCAAAAACAATATTCGCCGTTGGTAGAAGCGTGATGTTTGATGAATTCCCCAAAACCGACGTAGCACAAGTCAATACGTCGTCAACATCTGAAATCGAAAAATTGACGATGGCCGAGCCACCCTCAACGGCAGTTTGCGGCGATAGAGCAGAAATAACCGGAGCATCGTTCACGGCGTTTACCGTTAAACTAAACCCACTGGTAGATTGTAAATTCGGCGTGCCATTATCAAAAACTGTAATGACTAAATTAGATAAACCGAACTGATTCGGTGCAGGGCTCATTGTCACTGTACAGTTCGGCGCAGTTCCTGAAAAAACAATATTAGATACTGGCAGAAGTCCTGCGTTCGATGATGTGACATTTAAATTTACCGAAGTGCATAAAAGCGTGCTATCAACATCTGTGACAGTAAAACTGACAGCCGACGATGCTGTATCTTCATTTGTCGTTTGGTTTGCGATTGCAGAAATAATTGGAGAATCATTAACTGGATTAACTAATAAATTAAAAGTCGAACTGTTAGTTAAAATCGTATCACTGACAGTAAAATTAAGATTTGTATTTCCAAATTGGTTTGATGCTGACGACAAAGTCGCTAAACAATTCGGTGCCGTCCCGCTAAAAACAATATTTGATACAGGCAGCAATGACATATCTGAAGAAGTCGCTGTCACCGAAGCGGCACAGGTCAGTGTCGAATCAACATCACTCATAGTAAAATTCACACCGATAGAATTATCTTCGTTAACGGTTTGATTACTTATTGCGGAAATAATCGGAGCATCATTCACTGCATTCACGTTAAATGTAAAAGCACTTGTTGCTGTCAGACTTCCATCACTAACGATAACACTTAAATTAGAAATTCCGCTTTGATCAGCTACCGGAGATAGTGTTGCCGTGCAGTTTGGCGCCGTTCCACCAAAAACTACATTCGCAATCGGCAGCAAGACTGTGTTTGAAGATGTGGCTGAAAGTGACGTCGCGCAGGTCAACGTAGAATCAACATCCGACACTGTGAAATTAATTAAAACTGCACTGTCTTCACTGATGGTTTGATTTGGAATCACAGAAATAACTGGTCCATCATTGACTGGTGTGAACGTTGCGCTAAAAGAGCGGCTTACTGTATTTGTGCCGTCTGTTAAAGAAATGACTAAATTTGAAATACCATTTTCATTTGGTAAAGGATTCAACGTGACTGTGCAATTTGGCGCTGTTCCTGAAATAATAATATTACTGATTGGCAGCAAGCTGCTATTAGAAGATGTTGCACTGACGTACGTTGAGTTACAAGCAACTGCCGTATCTGGATCTGAAATATTAATCGTAAATATTAATGCGTTATCTTCAGTTCCGGTTTGGTTTGCAATTGGCGCAAGAACTGGTGGATCAGGAACTGGAACAACGGTTAAGTCAAAAGAATCAGATACTACCAAGGTTCCGTCCGTGGCAGTAACCGTAATCGTTGTTAAACCATTTTGAAATGCAAGTGGAGTTACGGTTAAGATACAATTAGGCACTGTGCCGCTAAAAACCAAACCCGCAGAATTAACCAAGGCACCGTTAGAGGAAATCGCAGTTAAGTCAGGCGATGCGCAAGTTAATACATTATCGACGTCATTAACATTAAGACTGATCGGTAAAGTATTTCCTTCAAACATATTTTGATCAGGAATTAACGCTAGAGTTGGAGCATCGTTGACCGGAGTTACTGTGATAGAAAATTCAGAAGTCGCAATGCTGTTTGCTTGACCGTTTCCGTCGTCAAAAGATGCTCTGATAAAACAAGTACCAAAATAATTTGCTGCAGGTTGAAAAGAAATGGCTCCATTTGCAGGATCAATTGTAAGTGATATCGCATTGTCTGAACAACGTGGTGCAGTTGCTACTGCAATGCCGTAGTTACCTAAACCCTCTTCTGTATTTTGTACTTGTGCCGCTGAGCGAATAACACTAACCGCGGCGTCCTCGATGATGCTTGGCGCGTTTGCAATCGGTGTAAAAATCGGAGCCACGTTTTGCACAACGATCGGCACCACAAGATTCAACGCTCGTCGCTGTGTGTTTCTAGAGCCAACAACAAGATCACAGTTTCCAACTTGGTTATCTGTCGGCGTCCCTGTGATAATTCCCGTGGTAGCATTGATAGCTGCCCACGAACACGTTGTTGCAGGCTCAAGAGTGAAAACTAAATTTGTCAAAGTTGCATCATCAGTTTGAATTGGACACGAGAAAGCGACATCTTGATTAAAAGAAACAGTGCACGAATGCGACAGGCGAAATCCAAGATTTAAAATAACTTGAGTCAAATCTTCGCCCAATGGATTGCGCGAACACGCTACCATTAAAAAACTTAATAAAATAATGCGAAGATACGTCCAACATTTCATCATTTATTTATCGGTTAAAAAGTGACCAAACTAGCAGGATTTAAAAATTAAATTGCGCCAATAAATCAACTGGTTAACTCATTTACTAGTATGCAATTTTTTCAAGATTTCAGATACCCTAGACTGGCAAAAGGCTTGCAAAATATCATCTTAAGACAGCACTGCTTTGACCCAAACGGCTTTAAACAGAACAGCTTTCACTTAAAGGATCTTCGATGATAAACAAAACGTCTAACATTAAGACAGACTTTATAAAATTTTTTAAAGTTGGTTTTATATACCTGTTGGCGACTGGTCTAACTGGCTGTGGCCGACCCACTCTTCAGTACCAAAAACAGGATCACCACGACGAAATACTAGGTGGCAAAATCGTACAAGCTTCAAGTGCTTTTGCCAAAAGAGTACTTTATTTAGCCTTGGGTGTGAACCGAACGAAAACAAAGTTTGGTTCGACGATGACTTTCGAAAAAGTTTGTACAGCTTCAGCAATTTCAAAAAATATTTTACTCACGGCAGCTCACTGTGTGGCAGACTTAAAACCCGAAGATATAAATGTCGCGATAAGTTCGAATCCATTGAAATCTGAGAAACTTGATTCTAGCGAATGGATCTATGTCGAAAAAATTGAAATTCATCCTCAGTTTAAAATAGAACCAACTATAGTGAACGATGTGGCATTGATTAAATTGGCCTCTAATTTACCTGTCGAAAGAATTTCAAAATTAATTAGCCCTGATCAAGTAACTAAAAATATGCAGATGATTTTAGTAGGCTTTGGATTAACAGCCACAGATAGTGGCGAATCGAAAATGAATGACCGTGATAGCAATCAAGAAACTCTTCTGAACTATGTAATAAAAAATATAAATTTCAATCTGCTGGATCAAAAAATAAACGTTAATCAGACGAATCAGTCAGGGATATGCTCAGGAGATTCTGGCAGCCCAGGTTTTATTTACGACCCTATTCGAAAAGAATTTGTTGTTTTGGGTGTCGCATCGTACGTGTTCCAGCAAAAAGAGCAAGCAGCTGAAATTGACCCTTGTCATGGAACAGGTGTGTACATGAACGTTTTGACTTTCAAAAAATGGATTTTAGAAACTTCAAAAAGAATACTGCAGTAATCACTTAATCGTGGTCATTACTCGATATCCACCGTTGGTCATCTGTTGATTTTGGTTGATGTAATTACCTACGGAGACCGAGCCTTTGTACGCAGACGAAGTCTGAAACTGTTGCGTACCACCAGCGACCAAATTACTTTCCGTTTTTCCAAAGATCGAAGAGATTCCGTCAGATATAGAATCAATCAACGAGTTTTGTCCAAAAGGGTTGGAACAGCTTTGCAGCAGAAATGATATCGAAATTAAAAGTATCGACTTTTTCATATAGTATTTATCGGTAATTAGACAAAAAATCTTAAATTCTCATTTTGGAACATTCTTTGCTGATATCTTTTATTTATTTAAAACGAATAGTGGTAACCAGCGCCGTAAAAAAACAATTGCTCGGTGAATGAGTTTGCTGAAGTGTTTTGTGAACGACTTGAATAATAGCCTGAAAGTACGAACTGCCCAAGATCAATTTTTCGCACATAGCTGGTACCAAGTTGATATTTATATCCGGCGGCAGAAACATCCGTACTGTAAAGAAAACTCAGACCTAAATCGGCCAACCATTTGGAATCTGATGTTCTGAATATTTCCCATACAGGTGTTAATGAAAGCTCGGTGTTCAGGCCGGTAAAGACTTCGACGCTACTGCCAGCTCCTGTTTTAAAAAAAAGATCTTTATGTAATCGGCCTTGTCCAAGAATGCTCCAACGATTCCACAACTGATATTCAGCACCACCTGACAAAGCAAAAGGAAACTGTTGGGGATTAATAACTCCATTATTAGCATCACTGATAATAGATGTTTGGTAAACATAACCTTGCAAAAAGCCGCGCGTCTTCGCATTCATCGGCCATTTGTAAGTACTGCGCACACCTTTTCCAAGGTCACTATTCAATGAAACCTTTACGGTTGAACTTTCGCCTTTTAGTCCCGAATAAATCCCAAAAACTTCCGTCACTAAACCATCCTCATCAATTTTTCCAGCAAAACCAGACTTCAACGCCTGAGATGAAGAGTAATTCCAGGCGCTCGTTTTCAGATTGGGTTTATTAAAATACAGATCTTGTCGCATCGAAATCAAAGGATCCAATTGCAAGACTATATAAGATTGATCCACGTTGATCTTTTCGGTCCACGTGTTATTTACATTTAAGCTTTGATCTGCAAACTGAATGGTCAAAAAATTATCTGCTGCTGATTTTGTAATCGTAGAAGGTAGCACGTTTCTTTTCTTGGTTTTAAGCAGCACGCTTGATTCAGCTGAAAGCACGGCAGAAAAAATCAAAGATTCTTCTTTATCTTTTAGGACAACCGTTCCAGCATTATCTACGAGTTCTCCGTTTACGCTGACTTTCGGACTTAGAGTCGTATTTTCAACAGATGAAATTGACTTACAAAACTGAAAATCTGAAAACGCCGAAGATGCAAAAAGACAAACACTAGCGGTCCCTTGTGGCAACTGAACCCGATAACTGGACTTCCCTTTCGTTAGCGAGATGCGACCTAGTGACATATTTTCTTTGTTTTTAAATCCCAACTTCGAACCTGGAATCAACCAT
Organism: Bdellovibrionales bacterium; assembly: GCA_043747425.1. Classification (GTDB taxonomy): domain Bacteria; phylum Bdellovibrionota; class Bdellovibrionia; order Bdellovibrionales; family Bdellovibrionaceae; genus Pseudobdellovibrio. The sequence continues at coordinate 13,754 of JAYTPC010000038.1, read as the reverse complement.
TGGTTTAAAGATTCTAAATTGAATACGGTATTTTTATCTTCATTGGAAATTCCAAAATTTTTGAAATCGAAAGATTTTTCTGCAATTATAATTTCTGAGCTCGTAGCAATGCTGTAAGTAAAATACTGATTTAAATAGAGAAATGGCAGCTGACCATCTATTTTTGCCAAAGTTGGCAATCCTAGTCCTATCAAAGAAAAGAAAAGAACCAGTTTTTTCAAGTGCCAATTCCAATTGCGCTAACGAGTTTTTCCCAGAAACTTTTATCAACTGGATATTTTATAAAAATAGGTTTTTTCTTAACAGCGTTATCAAAGTGCAACTTACTTTTTACTTTGTCTTTTTTCAACTTAGCCAGCATGGACTGAATGTATTCATATTCAGCTGTTTCTTTATCCTCATGAACTAGATCTGCCAATTGATTTTCAAAACTTGTTAAATTAACTTTTAAATTTGCATTTAATGCATGACCAATTTTGGCCCACAACAAATAAACTTTCATGCTGGGTCTTAGATCGTTACTCACGAAAGCTTTTTTCAACTGGCCAAAAGCTTCAAAATACTTCCCTTTCAGCAAATCCTTGTGGATTGCTGCCATAGAATTGTTGGCAATGTTCTTTTCAATTTGCGACCGCGGTACAGTGTTCGTTATTGATTCTGGTTCGTGATAAGGCTCCACACTTTGTTGGCTTAAAAAATCTATACCTATTTTTACCAATTGATTTTTATAATTTTGCGAATCATCGTCAGCATTTTCGCTGATTAATTTTTGAAAAGCCAAGTAAACAGATTCTGACTGCTGCGCTGGTATTCGAGTCAATTCTGCCAACGCTTTAGCAAGCTCATTTCCTTTTTTGTCCTTCAGTTGATTGTAAATCGTTTGCAGCTTTGCAACCTTTTCAACTTCAGGGGATTCTTTAAAAACGACGACTCCAATGAGACTTAAAAAATACAGAGCCTTCAAAAAACCTTCTTCGTGATCTCGGTACAAGTTTTTTAACCGCAGAAGCGACATCCCTTTGCGAATTTCTTGACCGAAGTCCGGCAGTTGCAGCAGCATTGGCTTCTTGAAAGCATCAGCTATGTAAGTGTGACCATCCAAGAAAACCACCAAATCTTTTTCCCAGACTTTGAAATGCTCTTCCAACCATTTTTTTGTAAAGCGACTTTCCAACCATGAATAGCACATCTCATAGTAATCTCTGCGCGTGATTTTAATAAAAAGTGGAGTTTCAGCAGCATCAGCAAAATTTATGTTGTACGTGTTGTCACAGATGAGTTTCGTTAATCTTAGCTCCATTTGTTTACGAAATGTTAAGTCAATTTGTGCTTGAGTAACCTTTTTTTGCTGAAGAAAATACTGACCAATATGTATGTCTGCTTTTTTAAGTGCGATTTCGAGTTCTTTAATCTGAATGTAACCCATCTCTACCATCAAAGTTCCGAAGTACGTTTGCTTGTCTGGTAAATCAATGTGAGTAATGAATCCCCGGCTAAATGAAATGCCAATAACTTCATTTTCTTTGCTGATGATATTTAAATGTCCAGTTATATCAACACTCAGGATAAAGCTGATTAAAAAAGCAAGTTCAAACCCATCGATGTCGTCCAAAGCATCAATAATCTTTTTCTTTTTCTTCAAAGAATAATCACTATGAGCAAAAATCTCATAAAGATCTTGTCTAGGAGTTAGTGCTTTAACATCTTTGGGTGCCTCTTCTTGCATTACTATCCTTTTATGAATTTAAAATACTTGGCCTCAACAACATCCAGTTCCATTTCAGCTCCTTTTTCATCAACCACTTTTGGTAAGCTTTTTATACGACCTTCACCATAATGCTCTCCGTGAACAAGAAGCACATTTTTTTCCGACTCATTCGTTTCGTTGAAGTAAGGCACATAAAATGAAATTATTTTCGAATTCTCCGGGGCGAAACCTTGGACCATATTCACTTGATCGATAAAAACTTTTGGACACTCTTGAAAGCTGATTTTAACAGCCTTCATTTTTTGCATCAGCTTAATCCATTCACGTATGCCGGTTGAATTGATTGACTTTAGACCCTTTAAATTAAAAATTGCATCGCCGACAACTGGTAAAGCACCTGTCGCTAAACCAAAAGTCTCATCAATAGAACCAGATAGCAGATAACCAGTTCCTGTTTTTTGAATTTCACACCGTGACATAAAAAGCTCTCCTGTTATTTTAATTCTATTATATTGATTGATCTTTGCAAACCATCGAATTTTTTCTCAGTAACGTTAAGGGGCATAATAACCGATACTCGAGTTTTCCTGTTCGCGTGTACTCCTAAAAATAATGAATCACAATTTCTAAAAATCAAAGATGAACCTATTCCGGCGCCACCTTTGCCAAAATTAATCGATTTATCAAGACCAAGGGCCAAAGCAGATTCAACTTTCTTCAAAAATTTCTTACAGTCCAAAGACCCGTAATCGTCAAAAGCTGAAATTGCCAAAAAATGATCGGCATATTCAACTTTCAACGTAGAAGCAGACAGATCCACCGAGTTTTTCACAATGGGTGCAGTGATCTGCACATTCATCACCAACTCTTCGACTGTTTGTAAAATGCGAGTTGCTCGGTTGCTTTCTGGATCTATATTTATAAATTTGCAAACTTTTGAAAGAAGTTCTTCGCGAGCAGTCTGTCGATTAAAAATAAAAGTTTGATTGGCAGAACCATCTTCTAGCAAATTAAAATCTAAACTAAAAAACTGTCTTTTATTCGAACTAATTTTTTTCAATAATTCTAATTTGTCAGCTGCGGGCTGAAATGAGTTCTGAAAGATGCTTCTATAGTGACGGTACATAACATATTCTAGCAGCTGCCCGTCTGTTAACCCATCTTCAAAAAGACTGAAAAGTTTATCACTGGTCTTATCAAATAAGACATGCCGTGCACTTAGTTGCCACAAACTACCGTCAGCTTGAGCCACTGCAATTAATTTTTCGCGCTCTTTCAAATCAAGTCGATAACTCATGTGATTTCCGTGAAACAGTAAGTGACATCGTCGACAAGTTCGCTGCGTTGCCGATACTCAGCAAGTGATCCTGTAAAGCTATCAACAAAGTCAATAAAATCTAATTTTTTGTTACATGATGAACTTAATAATTTAAAAAATCCGCGCTCACCCAGGGGCTCTTCTTTTCCATTTTTTATATCTGGTATTCCATCTGTGTAAAACAATAATCGATCGCCCACTTTTAACTGCACCTCAGACTGCTGATAGACTGAATCAACACTTTGTCCTAATCTGGGCGCTGACAGGTCGTTTAAAAAAATAAAATCATTTCTTTTAATATTTTCAAGTGGTTTTATAATTATTGGAGCCTCGTGAGATGCATTAACGTATTTCATCACTCTTGTTTTTTTATTAAACACAGCAAGAAAACAAGTCATCATCATGTTTTCTTTAGAAACACTGCAGATCGCTTGATTTAATAAAGACATGGACTCAGCTGGTGTCACTTTCATTGTTTCAATCAAGGTCACCGCCGACTTAGCTGCACTTGTCAGCAAGGCTGCAGAGGCGCCATGGCCAGTTGCATCTGCAATCCAAACGTTAATGAACTCTTCATTCTCGCTGTAATGCCACCAATCACCACCGCACTCACTGGCTGAGATGTAATGGCCCTTAATATGTAAATTAGTAAATTGATGCTCAGGATTTGGAAATAATGTTTCTTGCACTAATTTAGCAGTGCTCAGCTCTGCTTCCATACGAGCTTTGTGAGCTGTCTCCCCAATCAAACGAACAATCTCAAACGTCATCTGATTAAAATTATTTGTAAGCTCGGTGATTTCATCCTGACCTTTTGTTTGCAGAACAAATTTGTAATCTCCTGAGATAACTTTTTCTGTGGCTGTTGTCAGTAAAGATAATCGCGACGTTAAATAATTTGAAGTGAACACGCCGATAATAACAATCACAAAAAATATAATCGCAAAAATCAATGCAGATTTTGTGGTCAGCGCTTTAATCGCACGCATCGCTAAATCTTCATCGGCCATTGACACCAGGTAGTAGTCTTCGAATCCTAACGAAACAGAGGTCATCAACCATTTTTTTTGATCAGCGGTTTCAATACGCAACGTGGTAGAACTTAACTTTTTTATATCTAGGAATGAATTTTTAAAATGAATGTCGACGTAGCTAGCTTCGATCGATTCATCGGCTTTGATGACATATCCAGTAGAATCAATTAGAAAAGATAAGTACGACTTTCCAGTTTCAAAAAATTTTTCCAGAGCTTTCGATTTGAAAAAATAAAGAATCGTAACGGTTTCAGATCCCATTGGTAAATTTTCCGCGACCAGCAAATGTTCTTTAAAATAAGTTAAGGCCTTTCCGCTGCGTGCAGCCCGTGCTGCCGTCTCTAGCCCCACTGAAGCTAGATTCTCGAAACCCTCTTTATCCAAAGATGAAAACAATTTTAAATTTTTATCCTCAGCAATTTTGTAAATTTCTAAACGGTCTATTGGGCTGGTGTTTCCAAGCCGGTTCTCAGCCAGCTGCTTAAAAGTGCCGTCAGAATTTACTTTTAAAAGCAGTCCTTTTACTTCATCTGTAGCAAGACGAATATCATTCTTAACTTGTTCAGCAGAATTGTTGATAATGCTGTTGTTGGTTTCGAAAATATAGGCGATTTTATCATTCTTAAAAGTTGTGATCGACACCATAAGAAAAGCAAGACCCGACAGTAAACTAACAGCCATCAACAAAACCAAGATTTTACGACGTAAACTGAAAAGTTTTCCCACCTTATAAACCTGATCGATATCATGCCAACAATCAACACCTTATGGACCATAGTCGACGGCTGGTTTTTTAGTCCTGATAAAGTAAAAGACTGGACTAACCCTTTACTGAAAAAATACCGATAATAAGATCTGATGCAGCAGCAAATTAACAAATCAGATCGTCCAATTATAGCACTGTGCTTAGTGTGCATTCTTGCTTGCGGCTATATGTTAACCGATATTCAGTTTTTTTTCGGCTCGAATGAACTTTCTGATATGGTCTCGATTGGTGACATTACGTCTGTATCTTCGGACGTGCGTCATAAATCAAAAAGCGATTATTTTTGGAAAGATACAAATTTAAAGAGCAAAATCTCTAAAGGCGATAGTATTTTCACCGGTAACAATTCTTCGTCTGAAGTGACTTTAAAGGATGGAAAACTTTTAAAAATCTCTCAGAATTCGTTAGTTCATTTTTCAATGAATAAAGAGCAGCTTCAGGTCGATTTGGCATTCGGAAACATCAGCGCGTCCGGATTAGATAAGTCGATGGTAATTACTGATTGCGGCCAAAAGTACACGATCGATGCTGCAAAGGCCAGTTTCGAACTTTCAAAAACTGATAAGTGTGGAAGCTTCGATATTAAGGTAAAGACAGGAACTGTAAAAATTAACAGTAAAAAAGTAATCAGTTCACTACCAAAAGCCAAGAAAATTTCACTTGCAGACACCTTTGAATCTGCGCCGGCTCCAAAGCTGCAGATACCGGTCCAAGACGTTCCAGTTGTTGCTGAAATTGTTCCTGAACCAGTCAAGACAGCCCTTTCGGCACCGCAGTTTTTGCAAAAAAACAGAATCGTCACTTTAAAAAACACTTTAAAAGTCAAATTCACATGGAAACCTGTCCCAGATGCAAAGAAATACTTACTTGAAATTTCTTCGAGCTCTGATTTTCAAAAATCAACGGTTGTTGAAACGACTTCCACAAGCTTTGAATTAAAACCTGACAAAGCTGGTTTGTCTTACTTTCGTATGCAAGCAACAGCTCCTGAGTTTTTAAACAGTGACTACAGCGATATCAAAATTGTGAAAACAAAATTTCCAGAAATAATTGTCGATCGTCTCCGAATTGAAGATTCTTACAATGCACGATCGCCCGCAGATGTTGGTACTTCAAAAAAATTTTCGGTCACTTGGAACTCCATACCAACAGCCAAATCGTATTTCATCGAGGTTTCTAGCTACCCTGATTTTAGTGATTCCTTGAAAAGTTCTGAAGCAAAACCAGAGGCACAGTTAATGGTCCCACAAACTGGAAACTATTATTATCGCATCTCTGCCTTAAATAAAGCAGGACGCAAAATCAGTTCGATGCCAGCCATCGGAGAAATCATTTATAAAAAAATAAATCAGGTCAGTGGACCTTTTATCAGCGCAGCTTCTAAACGTCTGTCTTACTATTTTCAAAAAGAATATGGCCAGTTTATTTGGCTTCGCTGGAAAGCTCGCGAACAAACCTCTAAATACCGATTAGAAATTTCAAAGAGTTCAAATTTTAATAAAATAAATTTTTCTTTTGCAACTGCTGATACAAAGTATTTGATCAAGTCGAAGATTCCCGAAGGCGAATACTTTTGGCGCGTGCGCAGTGAGACGCTGACCTCAAATTTGCAACCTTCAGCTTGGTCCGAAATAGCAATTCTTAAAATACAAACAAAATAAATTTAGTTTAAAAAATAAGATTTTCTGGTAACTAGATTTTTTTTAAAAGATTTATTTTTTTTGCCAAAGTTTGCAAGAAATCAGAATCTCTAAACTGCACATGTAAAATCGGCTTTTGACCAGACAGGTGCAAGTCTAGTTCACGCTCTAAACGAAACAACGGACCTGCAAATTTATTCGAAACATACATCAAAATAAAAAATCCAAGTATAAAGTTCAGAAACATTGGCAGCAATATCGAAACATACAGTAAGTTTTTCCACGGACCCAAGACACGGTAATCAACAACGATAGAAATATCGACCTGAGTTTTAGCCTCTAACCATTTCATCGAAAAATAAATAAATATACTTTGCACAGCACTCACTATTAAAATGCTTCCAACTATGAACTTTATCAGAGGTTTCTGTAATTCTGGGTAGATGTAGTATTTTCTTCTAAAAAATTTCACTGTCTTTATTGAAAACCTTGTGACCATACTAGTCAACCCCTCGACTTACGTCATAAGGACTTTGCCCAGATCAATCAGAAAGTGATAACCTGCAGTTCATTTTATGCTGTTGATTATAATCTGTTTTATCTTGGTGCTGGCTATCTCATTTTTTTGTTCGCTTTGCGAAGCTGTTCTTCTTTCACTTTCGCCTGCGTTTGTTGCGGTCGCTGCCGATAGCAAAGCCAAATACGGCCAACTGTTGCGACATCACTTGGACAATCCAGATAGATCAATTTCTGCTATCTTAACTTTGAACACCGTTGCTCACACCATGGGTGGAGCCTGGATTGCTTCCCTGGTGCACAAAGAATTTGGCGATTCGTGGGTTACCTTATTTTCCGTATTTTTAACATTTATGATTCTTATTTTTTCAGAAATCATACCGAAGACCGTCGGAAAAAATCATTCAAAGGCATTGGCTCCAGTTGCTGCCTACGGAATTCAACTGATGATTGTTGGTTTATACCCACTGGTAAAACTGTCCGAGTTGCTATCAAAAAATTTGTCGACTCCTTCAGAAGTGCCTGACGTTACACGTGATGAAATGATCAAAACCGCAGAACTTGGCGTTGAAGAAGGAACAATCAAGGCCAAAGAATCAACGATCATTCGCAATCTTTTGAAGTTAGATAAAATATATGTTTCTGACATCATGACCCCAAGATCCGTTTTTACTGCTTTAGACGGATCCATTAGCGTTGATGAAGTGGCTAGAAAATATCGCCCCATACGTTTTTCGCGCCTACCCGTTTATGAAGGTACGTTGGATCACATTATCGGCATGACCCATCGATATAAAATTCTCGAAGCACTTTCACAGGACCAGCATACGAAACTTGTTCGAGAATTGATCTTGCCGATTAACTCTGTCAATGAACGCATGACGGTATCTCAGGCTTTAGATTTTTTTATTAAAGAAAAAGATCATATGGCATTGGTTGTCGATGATTACGGCGGTGTTACGGGGCTTGTTACACTTGAAGATGCGGTTGAAACTTTGTTGGGTGTCGAAATTGTCGATGAATTCGATAATATCGAAGATATGCGAAAATACGCCATGGAACAGTGGCAACTTCGAAAAAATAACTCACGTAGATAAATTTAGTTTAGCTTTGTTTCGTTTTTCATTCACTCTGGTTGGCTATTAATTTCAGCAGGAATTCGAACCGGCTGCATCTGAGTTGGTCCAAATAGCACCACCTTAAACAACAAAACAGCAATAATAGTTAGTATACCTAAGGTCGCGAAAAGACGCGCGGTTTGATATTCTTTGTTTTTAGATGCTGGTTCATTAAGTGGTTCCGTCATAGTTTTTCCGCGCAGTCCCTTTCCTTATTCAAATGAAAAAGCATAAACTAAGCCAATCTTTAAAGAGCCTAAAGGGGACCATATGCAGAACGCGAAACTAGCAAAAAAAATAGATGATATCTGTCATCTGAAAGGTGATTTTTTATTACGTAGTGGCACACGCTCAGCCGACTATTTCGACAAATATCGATTTGAATCCCAACCGGAGCTGTTAAAAGAGATTGCCGAAAAAATGAAAGCATTGATTCCCACTGGGACAGATGCACTTGCAGCACTTGAGATGGGGGGCATCCCCATCGGCACAGCTTTGTCATTGCTAACTGGAATTCCCTGCGCTTTTATTCGTAAAGAGGCAAAAACGTACGGCACCTGCCAGTTCGCTGAAGGAATTGAAGTTACCGGTAAAAAACTTTGTATCATTGAAGACGTCATCACTTCGGGCGGCCAAGCATTACTTAGCACAGATGATTTACGTAAAGCTGGAGCCCTTGTAGAAACAGTATTGTGTGTCATCAACCGTGGGGGTGATGATGCCATCACCAAATTGAAATCAAAAAATTTAAATTTGAAAAGTTTATTTGTGCGAGCTGATTTTCTTTAATACCTGACCTACCAAATATAGTGATCCAGTGACTAAGACCAAATCATTTTTTCCGGCATCAGAAACCAGCAGATCTAATAAATACTGAACATCATTATTACATGCAATAGCTTTTGTTCGGTATTCCTGTGGATATTCTTCAACTGCCAAACCCTTAAATGGAGTCTGAGTTAAGCACAATTTCATATTTTTTAATTCTGAAAAAAGATCCAGCATTTCCGCTGCATTTTTATCTTTTCCGATTCCCACAATCAGATAGATAGTGTCCCAGTTAAAATCAGTTAATATCTGCAACAAGCTTTTTACACCGTGCGGGTTGTGATCTCCAGATAAATAAATGCGACTGGCAAGCCCCGGCCAACTAATTTTTTGCATCCGTCCCGACCAGTCCACTTGATTTAATGCAGAAAGGTGACTTTCAGGCTTAAAGCCCAATTTTTCAAAAACTCGAAGTGCTGTTGAAGCATTTTCCGCGGCTCTGATTCCGATAAGGTTAATTTTGGAAAGCCCCCATTGGCTTTGCAAACTGTATTCGGGTGTTTGTGTTTGTTCGTTCGATCTAATCTCCAAAGTAACAGGAATTCCTTCAAACCAGGTGGATTTTGTTTTTAATTGAATCTCTTTTTTTAGATTTTGCAATTCTTCCGGAAGTGCATGGTGTATCACCACGTTATTATTCTGAATAATACCGAATTTATTTTTAGCAATTGATTTTAAATCCGTGCCTAAGATTTGCGTGTGATCTAAAGAAAGTGCTGTAATCACTGAAGTCTTATGGGGAATCGCGTTCGTAGCGTCAAAAGTTCCGCCCAAGCCAACTTCGAAAATAGCATAATCTAATTTATGATCCCAAACTGAAGAAAAAAAATAGTCAGCTGCCATCAAAGTTAAAGCCTCAAAATGTGTTAGCTGAAATTTATTTATCAGCTCTTCATTTTGTCGGTAAAGCTGAATGAACGCTCCTTTAGAAATCTGCTTTTTGTTAATTCGAATTCTTTCGGTGGTGTCTACCAAATGCGGAGAACTATAAAAACCCACACATTTTCGCGCACTGACTAACAATGATTCTAATATTGCACACGTACTTCCTTTACCATTTGTCCCTGCAACAACGATAACTTTTTCGGGATCAATCTTCGAAAACCAAACTGTGCTGTTGAGCGCAAGTTTGATTTTCTCAATGCCCGGCATTTCTTTGGGCATGATGCTAAGACTTTCTAATCTTTCAACAACCTGTTGATAAGTATTCACCGAAAAACTTGAATTCACGCTTTAAATCTCAGGGCTATTTTCTGCGTTTCAAGATCGTGCAAGCGCAAATATTGAGTATAAGCTAAATTTAAATCAGCTGTCACAAGCGCTGTTTCTAAATCTCTGGATTCCGCCGGACGATCGGAATATAGACATTGATACGATTTTCTGGAATGACCAATTAAAATATCTTCCGTAATTAGGTGTAGCGTTTCTAGGTTTTTAAGTAAAAATAAATTTTGCTGTTTCGTTTTTCCAAATCCAATACCTGGGTCAAAAATAAGTTGTTCTTGATTGATCCCAAACGCCAATAGCTCAGCTTTTTTAAGTTTCCACCAGCTCAGTAATGAATCGGCAGGACTTACATCAGCCGGTATGAATTCGTTTTGTTTTGTTGGCACGGATAAAGAATGCATAACGATTGCTTTTTTTCCAGAAATTTTTAACAGATGCTTCATTTCCAAATTGCGAAAGCCAGCCACATCATTAATAAAATCAATTTGAAAATGTTCCAGGCACTTTTCGATGACTGCTGGTTTGCAGGAATCGATGCTAATTTTTAATTCCGGATTTGAATTTTTAATCTGCAAATCATTTAAAAAATCGAACGCTAATTTTAGATTTTGCCATTCAGTTTCTGGCGCAACAGGATTTGCACCGGGACGGGTTGACTCAGCACCAAGTTCTATAACATCAACTCCATTTTTCAAAAGGCTATCAATTTTACTTAAATTTAAATTTTCATTACCATCCGAAAACGAATCCACAGTTAAGTTCACAACTCCGACCAATTGGGGCCAAAAAAACTGTGATGATTTTTGGGTATTGAAAGGGATAGAGTCAACCCAAGCGTTGGCCCAAATCGGTAAATCAGCTAATTTCACTTCGGGGTAAACATCTAAAAGTGGCAGTAGTGCAAAAGGTCTTTCAAGTAATCGCGGGTGTGGAATTTTTAAATCTGTGTTGTTTAAAGAAACCCCTTCCCAAAATAAAATATCTAAATCAATTATTCTTGGTTCCCAGACTTCAGTAGAAACACGTCCCATTTTTTTTTCGATGTTTTTTAATTCACTCAGCAACAGATCTGGCTTTGAACCATCCGTCAGCTGCACCAAAACTGCAGCATTTAAAAAATCTAAATTCCATTTCACAGTTGCATACTCAGGAACCTGCGCCGAAGATTCATAAATTGCAGAGACTTTTGAAACTTTGACGCCGGCTATATTTTTTATATACTTTAAAGCTAATCGCAGATTTGCAATTTTATTTTTTAAATTTGAGCCTAAACCAATTACAACAGCATCTGTTGACATGTGAACTCGACACCATTCATTAGGTTTTCTACGGGAACACGAATTTTTTTAATCGTTAGTTCTATTTCAGCAGTTAATTTTTTCTTTTTTAGCAAACTCATTAAAGAATCAAATACTTCCTGGTTCAGGTGCTCGATCAACTGATAATGCTTGGCTAAAGCTACGGATTTTATGCTTTCAGTCAATCCGACATAATCAACAGCCTCAGTCAATTGGTCGGTTTGGCTTCCAGCTAAGTTCTTTATAAATTTTATCTGTAAAGTAAAATGAACTGGCTGTGTGTGTTTTCGTTCTTCAACAGTGCATCCAAGATGCACCCAAACTTCAAACTGATTGATTTTAAGAATTTGTTTCATTTCACTCATGTGGCTTTGACTCCAACAACATAAGCAATCCAACTTAAACAGGCTTCACCTTTTTCCACAGGTTTAAATATGCCATTACCACCGCCTTTGCGGTTTGTGCCTTCCCAATAGACTACGATTTTATCAAAGCCAACTTCCATCATGATGTCTTTGATCTCAGGAATGGTCCACAAGCGCCAATCATAAGAAAATACATTTTCATATTTTTTATTCTTAAAGCGAAAGTGGATCTGAAAAAGCGCATCGTGTGTCACAGGATCAAAGTTTTTTTGATCCCAGTAATAAGTCGTTTTTTTAAATTTTGTTTTATCTTCGATCGCATCTGAACATTGGGAACCACCAAAAATATCGATTATAAAAAGGCCATCATTGTTGATCGAGTCATACACATTTTTGAAATACTGTTTCAATAATTCTCGCTTTTTAAAAATACAGTACGAAAAATTAACCGCGGCGACGACATCCGCCCTCGGTATACCAGGCTCTAAAACGTTTTTTTGAACCAAAGCAACTCGGCCCTGCTGTTCAACTGTTAGCTTTGAAATATACGCCTTACGCCCATATTCTAACGGTTCCGGGTCAAGATCTAAGCCACATGATTTGTAACGTTTGTTTAACTTAACCCATTCAGCACTGATGGCACCGCCTGCGCAAAAATCTTCGCGCAAAGTTGTTAGCTTGGAGGTGGATTTCTTGGCTTTAAATATATCTAGATATGCATTTTCGTAAAATTCAACATCTGTTTCTGGAGACTGAACAGCTTCATGGTAAAGTGCGTACTTATCAAATGGTAGTTTTTGAATTTTCGCTGGTGCAGATTTTTTTTTCATTTGAATTTCTGCCACAACTAGGGAGCCTCGGAGCAAATCTCACGAACCAAGTGTTCTATTTCATGTTTCTGCGGAACACTTGCGTCCTCTAGATTCGGATGTAAGCCTATACCCGGAAGGGCTTTTCCTGCTAACACCCGCGGCGCCGCTTCTAGTTCATAAAATAATTCTGTTGTTGCACGGTAAGCTAAGTGTTCACCAAAATTAGTCACCTCAGTGTCTTCATTCACAAATAGCACTCGCTTTGTTTTTTGAATGGAAGTTTTAATCATCTGCCAGTCGTAAGGATAGATCGATCGTAAATCGATAACTTCAATTGAAAATCCCTGTTGATTTAATAAATCAGCCACTTCATTACAAATTAATAAATGCCGCCCATAACTAACCAAAGTCAGATCATGGCCCGCCCGAGTGATTTTACCTTTTCCAAAAGGTACCAAATATTCTGAAACCTTTGGCCATTTCGGTTTCCAGTTTGCACGGTCACCGATCGGTGCATCTATCATCGCTTTTAATTCTTTTTCATCACTTGGTTCACCAGGAATTAATTCGTCACCACGAACTCGCATCAATGCTTTGGGTTTTAAAAACAAACACGGATTTGGATCTAAGATACACGACAATAACAAGCCGTAAGCATCAAGTGGGTTTGATGGCATAACCACTTTCCAACCTGCAAGCCGTGAAGCCCATGCGTCGAATGAATGCGAATGATAAATACTTCCACGAATACCAGCACCCACCGGAGTCATCACCGTCATTGGTAACTGAAAATTTCCATTGGTGCACCAAAGTGTGTTGCCGGCAATTTTCAGTAAGTCCATCGTATTAAAAATATAATCAGCAAACTGAATTTCAGCGACACAGCGGTCACCAGTCATTGCAATTCCCATGGCCATACCAATGATTCCACGCTCGTCTAAAGTTGAATTCCAAGCCGTTTTTAAACCTTGAGTCGCCGTGAAAACTCCACCAAGTGGTGCGCCAACATCTTGGCCGTAAATATCTTTTAAATCATAATTCGATTCTGCATAATGCAAAGCCATACGAATAGCTTGAGCCATATTGGACATTAGAATTTTCTCCAATCTGCATTTTCATTATCA
>JAYTPC010000037.1:0-15279 GCA_043747425.1 Bdellovibrionales bacterium | reverse complement strand
TTTTAAATCATAATTCGATTCTGCATAATGCAAAGCCATACGAATAGCTTGAGCCATATTGGACATTAGAATTTTCTCCAATCTGCATTTTCATTATCAGCATAAGTGTGATCCCACACACTTTCTGCTTGCGGAACTGGTTCGGTGCGCACTTGTGCTAAGGCCTGAACACCTTCATCTTCGAAACTTTGCCAAACCATCGACGCTGCTGCTACTGAAATAATTCCTGCTTTGATCAGCTTTTCTTCAAATTGTTTTACCGGATCTATTTCACCGAAGACAGGGTTTGCACCGCTAGCTGAAGAGTGTCCGTACAGTCTAGAAACATGGGCTTCAATAAAAGCAGGCTTACCGGTTTTACGAATGTATTCCATGTCTTCTTGAAGCGCTAAATAAGTTTCAACTGGGTCGTTGCCGTTGATCACGCGGGATTTAATATTAAAGCCGCGAGCGCGGTCAGCAATTTCATTTTCGCCGTGCTGACCTTCGTACCGTGTAGAGATTCCCCATTTATTATTTTGCACAGTAATTAAAACTGGCAGCTCTTGGCCACGACGTGCTGCTAAAATCAAGGCTGATGCAAAGTCACCTTCGGCTGTGCCCGCGTCTCCGCCTGTAACAATTGAAATTGCTTTTTTACCCAAACGTTTCTGCGCGTGAGCCGTTCCACAAGCGATCGGGTACTGCACCTCTAACGGTGACGTCACCGGAGCAATGTTTAATTTTGGAAATGCATAATGGTTCGAAAAATTGCGACCACCAGCACAAGGGTCGGTCGAACGATTCATCATCAAGCGGATAGAATCAATCATACTAACACCCATCGCTAAAACGGTTGGAGTGCAGCGATAGTGCAAATGCATAAAATCGTACGCTAGGCCCTGGCCTTTACGTGCTAACAGGCCCAGCGGAACACCCCAGGCTTCTTCGCCGGGCCCACCGATCCAAAAAAAAGATTCTCCGGCGCGGTAAATTTTAATTAAGCGCTCTTCAAGGACACGGGACTTCACCATATAACTGTGCATTTGCAGCAAAAGTTTTTCAGACAAGCCGCCAAAATTTTTACTGGTTTTTTTTGACAAAATGAATGCCGATTTTTTTTCAGAGACTTGCGCTGAATTTTTTGCAAAAACTTTCGCTGAGCTCTTTGAAGAAATTTTTTTAACCGGGTTTGATTTTTTTGCCGTTGCCATAGTCATTTTTCAGTTACCCTTTAGTTGCCATTGAAAATACAATTTTAGATCTGCAGGTCGCTTCCAAAAACGCGAACTTTAATCTATTCGTAAAACGTGATATCGTATCTAGATTACTCAGGAAATGGACTAAATAATGGGGCGCGTAAATTTGAAATTGATTGGGTTCTAAGCAGTATTTTAAGAAAGCCACCTTAGGAAAGACTCGATATAGGGCAAACTTTCTGCCCACATGAAATTAACAAGCACAAACATCAGGGCGGCGTTAAAACCAAACACCAAAATTCCAAAAATCAGCAGCCAAATGTCTTCAAACAAAATAGATAAAGCAAAAATAATAATTGTGATCGCAGGTGGAAAGTTAGTCCCCGGCGGAAGTGGTAAGGCCAAAAATAAAGCGCTGATCACCGTAAACAAAAACACCAGAACTCGGCCTAAAAACGAATGAACTAAAAACAATCCTCGAGCTTTAAATAAAAATTCAAATTTCTTCGAATAAATTTCGCCCTTTTCAAAAACTTTTAAGAAAAGTTTCGCGGGCAAAGTTTCTGTACGCCATTTTTTTGGAACCCAAATTTTCTTTTTTATGAACCAGTAAAATAAAACCCACGAAATCATCAATCCTGTTACCGTAGATAAACCCGGAATCGGAATTGGCAACAGAAATGGTAACGACAAAATGATGGCTGCCAGACAATGTGATTTTTCCCCTAGTTTCTCCAGAAGTTCGTTGGCGGTAAAATCCTTATGACAAAGGTCATCTTTAAGAATTTTGAAATGCTGTGATAATAACATTTCCAGATCATGACTTGAAAATATTTTGAAAGATAGCGGCATGTGTAAGTGAACTGAAATTTGACAACCCAGCAATTCTTAACCGGAAACAAACCCCGCAGTTATCCAGCCACAAAGTCCAGAAAAATAGATTCTGGTTTACGTTGACAATATTCAATAAAGCCTCAGATTTATACCTAAGCTAATCACCAAGATGAAAAGCTTTATTTTTGCAGTCATTTAATGACGGAGGAAACATATGTTTAAACGAATCGGTTTGTTTTTGCTGACGAACATTTTGATTATGACGACGATATCGATTGTGCTGAATGTACTTGGTGTGAATCACTACTTAACAGCTGCTGGCATTAATTACGGTCAGCTGATGGTTTACTGCCTAGTTTGGGGTTTCGGTGGCGCATTCATTTCATTAGCGCTTTCTAAATTCATGGCGAAGATGATGATGGGTGTAAAGATTATTGACCCTAACATTTCTCACGATACCCAGACTCAATGGTTACTACAGACGACTTACCGTTTAGCAAATGGCGCAGGACTTACAAAAAAACCTGAAGTCGGTATTTATGAATCCGACGACATCAATGCCTTCGCGACAGGGCCATCTAAAAATAATTCCTTAGTTGCAGTTTCTTCTGGTTTACTACGAAAAATGAACCAGGCTGAAGCTGAAGGCGTATTGGCCCATGAAATTGCCCACGTCGCTAACGGCGATATGGTGACGATGACTTTAGTGCAAGGAATTGTGAATGCATTTGGTATGTTCTTGGCGCGTGTGATTGGTTTTTTCTTATCTCAAGCTGTCGACGAAGAAAAACAACATATTGTCCGGATGATTTCAACAATCGTGCTGGATATTTTATTCAGTATTTTAGGTCTGTTTGTCGTGTCGTATTATTCGCGTCAACGTGAATTTCGCGCTGACAAAGGTGCTGCTCAAATTACCGGGAAAGAAAAAATGATTGCAGCCCTTCAGCGACTACGCACTGAGTACGAAAGCGGTTTGCCAGTTGCTGCAGAAAAATCTCCGGTGGCTACATTACAAATTTCAAATCGAAAATCGGGTTTCATGAAATTGTTGTCAACTCACCCTTCCCTAGAAGATCGCATCGAGCGCCTGCGCGCTGGAATTTAGTTGGTTACGTTGAACTGATGCTATCTCGAAAAAGAGTCTACTTAGGTAGGCTCTTTTTTTTTGCTGATGTCTGAAGTCATAAATCTTCTTAAGTTGAAATTTTGGAATTTTTAAAAATCCGAATACCAATCCGCAATCCACTCAGTTCACGAGCTTGGGGTATCGGTCACAGCTTTATCTTTGCAACTCTATTTCAGTATGAAAAAACTGTGCATCCAACAAGTACTAATCAGTTCAACTTTAAATTCAACTTTAAGTCCACTGCTAAAAGCATCCTTATCTTATGGTGGTGACTTGCGAGCTAAAAGAAAAGGACGCACAGCACGCCCGCTATCAGCAAAGCACTCGCACCACATTGTTTTTAAAGTAAATAAACAACATTTAATAAACAGAAGTTTCCGTCATCCCAAAAATTTTATACGCGTGCAAATGCTTCTTAAAAAATATGCTAAAAAATTCTACGTTTCGGTAGAGCAAATCAGCTATCAACACGATCACATCCACATACTTGCTAAATCTAATAGAAGGTCACATTTTCACAATTTCTTTCGTGTTTTCACAGGCCAAATTGCACAGCAATTTAAGGTGACCGATACCCCTGGCGATTCTGTAACACGTAGACCCCTATGGAAACACCGGCCCTTTACACGCATTGTGAAAGGGTGGCTTGGCCTGAGTATAATTAAGAACTACATTCAGCTAAATGAAAAAGAGGTCACTGGAATTATTGTGTACCGTAAAGAACGGCTTAAAGGTTTAACTGCCGATGATTGGAAATTGTTATGGAGTTAGGAATGTTCATCTGATAAAAATGAACTCTTTCATAAAATAAAAAAATGTAAACTTGGCAAAGCGATGGATCAATGGCCCCAGCGGAGACTCAACTAAATGTTGATACGGAATTGGGCCTCAGGTCGAACGTCCTTTTTATTTTTTAACAAAGTCCAGTTGTATTTATGAACGCAGTTTCGTTATTTGAGCTTTAGATGTCAACATTCACCATGAAATAAGTGCTTTAAAAGCAGATTGCGATCCTTGAAATACAATTTTTACTGGTTATTTGTGGCCTCTGGCTGGACAATTTTATATCAAATATGACATGACTGAACTTACCTATGAACTTATATTTGAATTCACCTAGTAATTACTTACAAATAAAACTGCATGAACTCTTAAAATATCACGACCAACACAATAAAAACTTACCCCTAAGCCTTGGTGACAGTTATCTGTACCAGCACAATCCTGTTTTTAAAAACATCCGTGATCATTTTATAAAACTAAATGGCCAATATACCACAGAAGATTTTTGTCATTACCATGTTTTTCCTTATGCTTCGTTACCACAAATACTAAAAGCCAAAAAAGTGCCTTATTCAGATAACGTGACCGTGCTTCGTGAAATCGAAAAATTGCATCCTAAACGTTTTACGTGCGCTGAACTTATTAAAGTAAAGTCGAATTACACGTTACATGAATCAAGCCATTGCGTGGCTGATTATTACTTAGAAAAAATTGTAAGTGGTCAGTATTTAAATAAGATAAAACTATCGCCGGACAGTAAAAAAGCCTTTCGCTTCATCATGGCAGAATCATTTGCAAATTCTGTTGAATCGTTCGCAAATATCTACAATACAAAACCAGAGCAGCGGCTTTTTTATGAATTAAATTCTTACGTAACTCATAATAAAAAAGTAAATTCAAACCTTCAACAAACCATCGATTTAATCGGACCAAAGCAAACATTTACTTTGATTTACATTTCCTATTTATATTCGAACTGTCTTTTGTCTGAACCCTCAGCAAAGCAGTATCTGCAGATTTTAGAAGTCATTATCACAGACACAAACCTTCGAAAAAAAGTTGCAGATTCTTCTTCTTTAAGAAAATTATTCAGTCATGGCTTTGAATTAAGTCTTAATTTCAGGTTACAAACGACCGGTTTTTTCTGTGCGTATTCAGGAATAAACACTCCACTAGAAAAGCTTTTAAAAATTGATGTTTTAGAAATACTTAAAAATTCAAACTGTGTGCAAGACTTCTTATCAAGCACACAGCCTTTGGCATAAAAAACTAATGATTCATGTAAGGTAGACTATTACCTAATTCTCCTGCGACATCGCCTAGGTTGTTCGCGGTTTGTCCGTTACCAGTTGCTCCGCTTAATGAATTACCCCAACATTTTACACGCTTATCGCTAGTAACTGCACACACAGTGTAGAAACCGACTCCAATACTTGGTGCAGTTAATCCTGTACCAAAGTTCACGTTAGTTAGATTGACGATGTCGTTATTTGATCGACCTATATTTGCGGTTGAACCCACAAGCAACTGACCGCTTGAGCCCAATCCCCAACAGCGTACAGCACCCGCAGCGTTTGCCGCACACGTCATCGTATTACCGCCAAGAATTTTTGTTGGTGTAAAAGATGTGAACGGAATGATCGGTAAACCATTACCCATATCGGCGGGACTTGTACCTATAGCGTTTGAAGTAGATTCAATACCAACTTGGCCTTTATTATTTCGACCCCAGCATTTAGCTGTGCCGTTATCAAGTATCGCACATGAATGACTGTAACCAGCTCCAATATCAACAACTGTGCGCCCGGTACCTAAACTAATCGCTGCCAAAGCTGCCATTTCACCGGCATTGTCTCCAAGTTGAACCGTGCTACCAACACCCAGCTGCCCGTAACGATTATTTCCAAAACACTTCATCGTCGCGTTGTTTAACAATGCGCAGGTGAAATCTAATCCACCAGCAAATTTTGTCGGTGTTAAACCTGAACCTAAATTAATAGCTGTTAAATTATCACCCATTTGTGATGCCGTGGTTCCACGATTTGTAACATCATCTTTTCCTAACTGACCTGAAGAATTTCGACCCCAACATTTGCCAGTATTATTATCTAAAATTGCGCAAGTGACATAACCAAATGCAAAAACTTTTGTGGCTGTGCGACCAGCACCTAAATTGACTGCAGGCAAGCTGTTTCCCATTTGGTTCGCTCCGCTTCCCATGCTAATGGTATTTCCAATTCCAAGCTGGCCATAAGTATTTTGTCCCCAGCATTTGATGCTGGCATTATCAAGCAGAGCACAGCTATGGGATATACCTGCAGTGATAGCCGTTGCAGTTCGTCCTGTTCCTAAATTAACAAATGGTAAACTGCCACCAAGAGTTGTCGTCGTATGAGCTAAATTCGATGTGCTTCCATTTCCCAGTTGCCCAGAAGATCCCAATCCAAAACATTTCACCGAACCCTCGTTGTACCGAATGCAAGAATGATTAGATCCTGATGCAATCTCAACGGGCTCTATGTGGGTCAAAGTCGAATCTGATGTGTTCATCACGTTATCAGTGACGCGAACACTACCGGTTCCGACAGCAGCAGGTGCTGTGTACAAACCAGATCCT
This sequence comes from Bdellovibrionales bacterium, assembly GCA_043747425.1. Lineage (GTDB taxonomy): Bacteria > Bdellovibrionota > Bdellovibrionia > Bdellovibrionales > Bdellovibrionaceae > Pseudobdellovibrio. Next base: position 8,738 of record JAYTPC010000037.1, on the reverse strand, counting down.
GAATTGATTGAACCTGTTCCACTAAAAACAGAAAAGGTATAAGGACTAGATCCTAACACCGCACTAAATGTCGCTGTCGAAAACAGGGGTAATTTTAAAATTGGAGGAGTTATGCTCAGTTGGCTAACCACAGTCACATTGGCTTCGACAATGTTTCCGATGGTATCGGTCACGTGAACTAAATCTGTTCCTGCAGTGGGACCTGCGACATAAGCACCTGTCGTCGAATTGATTGTACCTGTTCCACTAAACATAGAAAATGTGCGTGCACCCACTCCACCCGTTGAAGTAAATGTTTGGGTTCCATTCACCGCAATCGTCAAAGATATCGGAGACAAAGTTAATGCATTGTAAATTGTTACGTTTGTATCAACAGTCGCAGCTGTTGGCGTTGCCGAATCTGTTGTTCGAAGTACGGCTGAACCTGTTGTTGAAGCCGCTGTGTAAATTCCAGTTGCAACGTCAATAACACCAAGACCTGAAACGATCGAATAGGTATAAGGACTAACTCCACCAATAGCACTTAAGGCTAAATCAGAATCGATAACTACATAGGCAACAGTCGGAGTCACGCTTAACGGACCATTCACTGTTAACATAGCATCACTGGTATTGCCTAATGAATCGCTAACTCGAATTGACACTGAGCCCGCAGATGCGGCTGTATACAATCCGGTAGATGCGTTGATCGAACCAGGCCCACTGACAATGGAATATGTAAACGGAGAAACTCCACCCGTCGAAGAATAAGCTTGAGTCCCAGTTGAACTAATCGTTGCCGTTAACGGAGAAATTAAAAGGGCTGCGTTTATAGTGACATTTGAGTTTGAAACATTTCCTAAACCATCAGTCACACGAACAACAGCAGAACCTGCCGTGGCAGGTGCCGTGTATGCGCCAGTGGATGCGTTGATAACACCGCCACCACTGAACAAAGAATAAGTAAACGGAGAAACTCCGCCGGTTGCAGTAAATGTAAATACATTATTTACAGCCAAAGTTTTTGTCGCAGGCGTTATTGCAAGTGCTGCATTTACAGTTACATTTGCGTTTGCAGTGGCGCCTAAATTATCTGTGACTCTGACCACTGCTGATCCTGCAGTTGCAGGCGCTGTGTACAGACCCGTTGTTGCATTCACAGTTCCGGTTCCACTTAAAATAGAAAAAGTGTACGGAGTGGCTCCGTTAGCAGCAACAAAAGTAACTGTGTTATTAACAGCTAAGGTTGTGCTTGCTGGTGAAATACTTAACCCTGCAGTTACCGTAACATTTGAATCTACAAAATTTCCATTACTGTCAGTCACGCGAACAACAGTTGATCCTGCAGTTCCTGGGGCTGTGAAAACTCCGGTGGATGCATTAACAGACCCACCCCCGCTAAATACAGAATAAGAATACGGAACAACTCCGCCCGTCGCTGAAAAATTGAGTGTGCCATTGATTCCCATTGTTTGAGCCGCTGGAGTTATCGCTAAAGCTGCATTCACCGTAACACTTGCATCAGCAAATGCGCCCAGGCTATCAGTGACTCGCACGACTGCAGATCCTGCCGAAGCCGGTGCGGTGTAAACACCGGTCGATGCATTTACAGAACCTGTTCCGCTAAATCTAGAAAAAGTAAATGGACCAGTTCCACCGACAGCTGAAAAAGTCGCGGTGTTGTTCACGGCTAAAGTTCTTGATACAGGAGAAATTGATAAAGCCGTTGTGATTGTAACTGACGCATCCGAAATATTTCCTAAATTATCAGTGACCCGCACGGTTGCCGTTCCATTACTAGCCGGAGCCATGTAAACGCCGGTGTTGGCATCAATCACGCCAGTTCCTGCAATGACAGAATATAAAAATGGAGAAACTCCTCCGGACTGAGAAAACGTAATCGAAGAATTAATTAAAGTCGTTTGAGATAACGGCGAAATCAGCAAAGCACTATTTATTGTGACAGATGCAGAGGCCGTAGCACCCAAACTGTCAGTCACTCGAATGGTGGCCACTCCAGAAGACGCCGGTGCTGTGTACACTCCAGTTGAAGCATTAATAACCCCAGTCCCTGAAAAAACGGAAAAAGAATACGGACCTACACCACCAGCTGCAGAAAAGGTGAAGATATTGTTAACAGCCAATTCCAAAGTTGTCGGAGAAATTCCCAAAGCGCCGTAAATATTAACGGAAGCGTTTGATGAATTTCCTCTAGAATCAGTGACACGAATCGTTGCCGAACCAGGACTTGCCGGAGCCGTGTACAAACCACTGTTTGCATCGACGGTTCCAGCTCCGCTAACTAATGAAAAAGTAAACGGAGAAACTCCGCCCGTTGAAGTAAACATTTGAGTTTGGTTTAGACTTAGGCTTTGGCTTGCAGGTGATATCTGCAATGCTGCATTCACTGTAATCATCGCATCAGAAAACTGACCCAAAGCATCCGTCACACGAACAGTGACCATACCTGCAGAACTTGATGCCGTGTAATTTCCGGTTGTTGATAAAACAGACCCTGAGCCACTAAAGACAGAAAAAGAATAAGGTGCTGTTCCACCACTGGCAGAAAAAGATTGTGAATTAAAAACAGCAAGTGTCACTGAAGCGGGTGCGATCGCCAATGGGCTTACGACTGTGGCGATGGAAGGATCTGGTGCAAAACCTCCGTCAGCTCCTTTACAAGAAACAAAAAGAAATGAAATAAATAAGAATTTTGCGAAAACTAATAGATTAAATTTTTTTGACATGTTTGTCCCTTTTCCTTGTGACAAATTCAACATGTACTTTATATCGACAAAAACGGACCAAAACTAAAGCCCATGTAACAATATGATACAAACTGGACTTTTGTAATGCACGAATTATTTAACAGAATTATTTAAAGCAATCTTACCAAGCTCTTTACCGTTACTTAAAAGAATCAGATCCGTTAAAACATTGGCAGCTTCTTGAATGTCAGCACGTTTTAAATACTCTTTTTCTTTTTCAATTTTATCGCTGGCATAACGGCTTTTTTTAACTTTCTTTTCTTTTTCGCCTTTGTCTTTGATGACTTCAGCCACTTTGATGGCTTTACCTAATTTTTTTGTTTTTTCTAATTCATCAACGATTTTTTTAAATTCATCATTTTTCGAAACGCGCTCTTGTGAGCGATTTTTCAAAGATTTTATCCAGCTTGATTTAATCAAAGACCAAGATCCTTCACCCTTTTCGACGTAAGCTGTTTTTGATAAAAAGCTATCGATTTTTTTCGGTGGCAAAGAATAATCCATACTTTTTTCACCAATATCATCAACACTGTACGGACTTGGAATTATGATGTCGGACTCTACCCCGCGGTGCTGCGTCGAAAAACCACCTGGAGTAAAGAACATACCAATCGTAACCTTCAAAGCGCCAAGTTCTCCTGGCACAGGCAACACAGTCTGCACGCTGCCTTTACCATACGTATGATCAGAACCTACCACGACAGCACGGTTGTAATCTTTAAGTGCACCAGAAACAATTTCAGAAGCCGAGGCGCTAATTCTAGAAGTTAAAATAACTAATGGTCCTGACCAGTCCACTTTCTCATCGGTATCTGCCAAAGAAATTTCAGCGCCTTCGCGGCTGGAAGACTGTTTAACCACATTTCCAGTTTTAAAAAACATTCCACCGATTTTGACTGCATCATCTAAAGAGCCGCCGCCGTTGTTCGATAAATCTAATACCAAACCATCGACTTTGTTTTCTCTAGCTTGTGCGATGATTTTCTTCAGGTCAGCTGCAGATGAACGGCCACCACGTTTAGAATCTGAGTAAAACGATGGAAAATTGATAATACCGATCTTCTTTTTTGTACCGCTAACATCTTTATCTAAATAAGTGATTGAAACGGCATTATCTTCTAGCGCAATTTTTTCTCTGACCAATTCAACTTCAAACTTTTTATTGCCATCTGATTCTTTTCTTAAGATAGACAGTTTTACTTTTGTTCCTTTTTGCCCGCGAATCATCTTCACGACATCTTTTAAATCCATGTCGATGACATTTTCCATTTTGCCGTCTTTTTTGCTGACAGCGATAATTTTGTCCTGTGGTTCTAAGTTTCTAGATTTAGCTGCGGCACCACCTGGAACTAAAGCTTCTATAGTAGTGAAACCATCTTGCTGCGAAAGCGTGGCACCAATGCCCTCTAAAGAAAGACTCATGTCGATGGTAAAATCATCGTAGTAGTCTTTCGAGAAAAAATTCGAATGCGGATCTAAAGACAAAGCGAAAGAATTCAAATAGCCAGCCACTAATTCTTCAATTTTTGTTTCTTTAGTTCGCTTTAAATTACGGTCATAGTTTTTTATCACTTTGGCTTTGGCTTCATCCAGCTTGATGTCTGTTGCAATGTAATTAGCAATTTGAAACTGCACAAATTTTTTCAAAAACTCTTCAGCTTCTTCTTTTGTTTTTGGATGCGGTTTATGATCTGGGTCATAGACGAATTCAACATCTTTATTAAACTTAAAATCTTTTCCCAGTAAATTTTTAACGAACTCTGCACGCTCTTCCGTTCGCTTAACTAATAAATTTTGTATTTCCCCGATGAACTTACATTCTTTTTTATCAACACTAACAAACAAATCTTTCATCATTGTTTTGATGTTTTGCACGTCAGATTCTAGCAAATAAATTTTTGCTCCGTCTTGACGTTTGATATATTGCTCAATAACGCGTGTTTGTAATTGTTTGTCTTTTGTTTTAACCGACAAATGGCTTTGCAGAAATCCATCCTGAATTGCTGGCACCCAATCGCACGTCAGCGTTCTTGTGAAATCCAAGCCCTGAGCAAAAGAAATTGAACTGACCAGCATCAATGTTGCGAATAAAAATTTTTGCATAATTGGGAATATCCTTTATCAAACGTCTTAAAGATTAATTCTTGATTGTCCAACAAAGTATATGCTGGCTTTGGGTGAATGATAAGCCTTCTCACACGATGTTAATTCCGTTAAGTCTTACGTCTGGTAGCTTTAAAAAGCTCCAACTGCGTTGTTGCATCTTGTATCAGGTGCGAACTGATTCCGTGCTGAGTGATTTCATGTTTAATAAATGTTCCGTTGTGTGTTTCGATCATAAAAAAAGACATCTCAGGGTAGCTAGACTTTAGTCGCGCCATCTCTTCGACAACCAACTGAATGTTTTTAGGATCATCGTCACTCATGCCAAAGCGGTGATGCGGGCTGTATCCGTAGGTTTCGATGGCTTTCTCAACCGAGGCTCTGATCGCTTTTTGCTTTAGCTCTGCCGTTGAAAGTTTAAATTCATGATCATTCAGATGCTGGCGCACCTCTTTGTTGCTGACTGCATAAACACTTAAGTAATTAGGAATGGCAGGTAAAAAGCCTGCCTTAAAAAATTCGTGAATACCGTCTTTCAACACACCAGCTGAATGACCCCGGGCCGTGATTAATGAGATCGGTCGTTGATTAAAAGTTGCATGATAAAAACAATCCCACGATGGACCTTTCCACTGCATATCTGGCAACTGCAATGCTGCCAAAATATCTTCAATAAACGGCTGACGCTTCATCATTTCTTTCTCGACCTCAGAAATATTAATATCCCTGAAATAACGGAACGTTCCTAAATGATCATCAAAGCTGACTTCATATTCGCTGTAAGGACCATGCTTACCAATAGTTTGGTGATGCAAAGCCCATTCAGCACTAGATAAGTTCAATTCATCTTTGGTGGTTTTGTGAAACAGAATTAACGGCGTTGTTAAAAAAGCAATATTGTCATCGAAATCAAAAAAATAAAAACTGCGCCCGCCTTGATGATGATTGCGATCGGGCGCTTTTAAATGGGTTTCACCAAGAACCAGCTGGCCAAGCGTTTTCACTGGTTTATTCATTTATTTCAAAACCACAGTTCTTGATGGTAAGGCTTCTTTCGGAGTTTTCTTGGGCTCTGATTTAGTTACTTTTAAAGGAACCTTTTTCAAGGTCTCTTGCTTTAAAACCACAGTCTTTACAGTCACAGCTTTTTTTGCGACTGCTTTTACTGATACCGGTTTACTAACAGTTTTGCTGCTTGCTTTAGCCGGTTTTTTGCCAGATTTTTTTTCTGCGACCGCCACGGTTCCAAGCTTGTCGTTAATGATTTCAAACGCTTTTTCCGGAGTTAACGCTTCTACGGTCATGCCCTCTGGCAAGCTTGAATTTGTTTTTCCGGCCTTGATGTAAGGCCCATAAGGACCATTGAACAAACTGACCTGCATCTGATGAATGGGATGAATACCAAATTCTTTTATTGCAGATGCTTTACCGCGGCCTTTTTTCGGCTGCGATAAAAGTTCAATCGCTTTTATCAAGTCCATCGTAAAAACTGTTTCCGTTTTCGGAATTGATCGGTAATCACCTTCATGAACGATAAATGGACCGAAGCGACCAATACCCGCTTTGATTTCTTTTTTCGTATCTGGATGTTCCCCCAAAGTTTTTGGCATTGATAAAATTTCTAAAGCCATTGGCAAAGTTATATCTTCCGGTAGAACTCCAGGCGGTAAAGATCCTCGCTTTATTTTTTCACCTGCGGCCTCGCTATCGATTTCACCAAGCTGAACATAGGGCCCATAACGTCCGTTCAGCACATAAATCTTTTTTTGAGTAACAGGATCAACTCCTAATGAATCGGCGCCCTTTAGTTTTTGATCAATTAATCTTTCAACGTGTTCACTGGTCATATCTGCAGGCGCCTCTGCGTCAGGTATAGACGCACTGAAAAAATCTTCTCCGCGTTTTGATTTTACGTAAGCACCATATCTGCCAACGTGAAATTCATACTTTTCTAAGCCCTCAAGCTTAACGGTTCGGGCTTCTTCAGGAATTATTTTTTCACCTTGCGCATCGACAACTGCTTTCAAACCCTTTGGTCCGTGATAAACATCCGTTAAATATTTTTCCCAATTCAGATCCCCCTCAGCGATATGATCTAGTGATTTTTCCATTTCAGAAGTAAACCCTAAATCCACGTATTGAGTTAAATGTTGTGACAATAATTTAGAAACAACCATTGCGGTAAATGTTGGTATTAAAGCCGCTGCCTGTTTACGAACATAACCACGATCAATGATGGTACCGATAACACTCGCATAAGTCGAAGGTCTTCCGATTCCCTCTTTTTCCATGATTTGAACCAATGAGGCTTCGGTAAAGCGCGCAGGTGGTTTTGTTTCGTGTGACGTTGGATCTAATTTTTTTAATTCTAAAGCATCCTGAACTGCAAGCTTTGGTAATTTAACTTCTCGCGATTCTAAATCTGCATCTGGGTCATCACTGCCTTCCACGTAGGCACGTAAAAATCCAGGAAATTCTATTGTCGTTCCGCTTGCAGAAAAAATAGCATCTTTTGCTTTTATTTTACTGCTGACTTGTTTTTGTTTAGCGTCAGCCATTTGCGAAGCCATCGTTCGCTTCCAAATCAGATCATACAATTTAAACTGTGGACCCGTTAAACCTGTTTCATCAGGATCTAAAAACTTTGTTCCAGCAGGGCGGATTGCTTCATGGGCCTCCTGCGCCCCTTTTACTTTTTTACTTTCAAATTTTCTTGGAGCTGGCGCTAGATACTCAGCACCATATTTTTCTGCGATAGAATTTCTGGCTGCAGTTAATGCCTCTTCTGATAAAAAGGTGGAATCTGTACGCATATACGTGATAAATCCCTGCTCGTACAACTTTTGTGCGACTTGCATTGTTTCTCTAGAACTTAGCCCAAGCTTACGATTCGATTCTTGCTGCAACGTTGAAGTAATAAAAGGTGCATAAGGTCTTCTGGTAACGGGTTTTTCCTCAACTTCGGTCACAGTCCAATTTGCCGATTTTAAATCTTGCAGAATTTGATCCGCAGATTTCTGGTCAAGCACCATCATGTCTTTACCGACAAGCAACTGTCCTGTTAAGCCATCAAAATCTTTTCCTGTAGCGACACGTTGATTCTTATAACTTAAAATTTTTGATTCAAAAGTCATATCATTTTTTGAAAGTTCGGCAAGTAGACCAAAGTAAGCCGATTTTTTAAAACGAATGCGGTCCTTTTCTCTTTCGACAACAATTCTAACAGCTACAGATTGCACACGTCCCGCAGACAAACCAAACGCCACTTTTTTCCATATCAACGGCGAAATGGTGTAACCTACCAAACGGTCTAGAACCCGCCTAGCTTCTTGAGCCCTGACCAAGTTGTAATCAATTTCACGCGTGTCTGATAAAGATTTTTGAATCGCTTCTTTTGTGATCTCATGAAAGACCATGCGCTTTGTCGGCACTTTAGGTTTTAAAACCTCTAACAAATGCCAACTGATACTTTCACCTTCACGATCTTCATCCGTTGCTAAAAATAATTCTGAAGCTTCAGCTAATTTATCTTTTAAATTTTTTATAATTTTAAATTTATCTTTAGGAATGCAGTACAACGGTTCAAAATGACTATCGACATTAACTCCTAATTGCGCCCATTTTTCTTTTTTAACTTTTTCCGGAATATCTTTTGCAGATTTTGGAAGATCACGAACATGTCCCATACAGGATTCGACAATATAATTGCTTCCTAGAAACTTGCGGATCGTCTTGGCTTTTGTCGGTGATTCGACAATAACTAACTTGATACCTGATCCAGAATTCGATTTTTCAGTATTTGCAGCTTTCTTCGCCATTGGTAATCCTCTAGACTATTAAAAAACACTGGTTTTGTAGAAAGCACAATGAAAAATTTAAAAGACTTTA